>QAKZ01000056.1 GCA_003150175.1 Coriobacteriia bacterium | reverse complement strand
GTGCGGATGTTGCGCCCCTCGCGGCCGATGATGCGGCCCTTGAGGTCGTCGGAGGGGATGTGGACGGAGGTCACCGTGATCTCGCCGGCCTGGTCGGCGGCGCAGCGCTGAATGGCGGTCGAGATGATCTCGCGGGCGGTCTTGTCGGCCTGGGCGCGGACGTTCTGCTCGCTCTCGCGCAGGATCTGGGCCTCCTCGCGGACGGACTCGGCGCGTACGCGGTCGAGGAGCTCGGTGTGGGCCTCGTCGCTGGAGAGGCCGGCGATGCGCTCGAGCTCGGAGATGCGCTTGGCCTCGAGGGCGTCGAGGTCGACCTTGCGCTTGTCGAGCTGGCCCTGGAGGCTGGAGAGCTGGTGGTCGCGACGGTCGAGGACGTCGTTGCGGCGATCGAGGGACTCCTCGCGCTGCATGATGCGGCTCTCCATGTTCTGGAGCTCGCCCTTGCGCTTCTTCTCCTCCGCCTCGGAGGCCTGCTTGATGGCCAGGACCTGCTCCTTGGCCTCGAGGACAGCCTCCTTCTTTGCGTTCTCGGCCTGACGGGAGGCCTCGGTGCGGATGCGGTCGGCCTCGGCCTGGGCGTTCTCGACCTGGGCCTGGGCGGTCTTGACCTTGGAATTGGACTGACCGGCAAGGACCGCATACGCGACCGCGGCGCCCACCACAAGGCAAATAATGCCAATGACGATTTCCATACGTGCTCCTCAGATAGCAAAAATCTATTCAACGAAATAAAGAAGCCCGGGCATGAATCCCGAAGCTCCGCCATCAGAGGTGCAATCGTCGTCCCTCGTCTGCGCTATGTCCCTGTAGAAGCAAACCGTAGATACAGAATATGGTCAGCCGGCCACGCCGGCAGAAGAATGCCCTTTAACGGCTCTCCTATCCTATGACCAGCCGACCATAATTGTCAAACAAACGTAAGGCGAAAGGTAGCGCGGCGGCTACGACTGGTCGAGCGCGGACTTCGCGGCATCGATTGCGATATTCATCGAGAAGCCCTTGTTGCAGAGGTACCTCACGGTCTTCTGGAAGTCGTTCTTCCCGGTCGGGCGGCGCCTGGAGGCGAGCTCGCGGGCGCGCTCGAGCTCGGAGCCCTCCTCGAAGTACTCCTCGGGCCAACCGGGGATTGACTCCGCCTCGACGCCCTTGCGCGAGAGCTCACGCTCGATCTTCTGCCTCCCCCACCCGGCGTAGATCTTCGAGCGGATGAAGACGTCGGCGAAGCGCGCGTCGTTCACGGCCCCGCCGGAGACGGCGGCGGCGATGAGCGCATCGGTGGTCTCGATCGAGTAGCCGTCGGAGGCGAGCTTTTCTTTAAGCTCGGCGGAGGAATAGTCTCGTTTGTTGAGGAGAGACTCCAGCCGGCGCCTGCCCGCCGCCTTAGAGGCCTTGCGCACCTCGTAGGCGAGCTCTGCGCGAGAGCCGAGCTCGCCTCCCCGGGACTTCCTGAGGGAGGCGAGCTTGCGTCCCACTGCCACAGGAACAGACCAGGTCTCCTCGCCGTCACAGGTCTCCAGCATGACCTTCGCCTTGAGCGGGCGCCAGCCGTAGCGCGGGGCGTCGCGGTCGGGCAGGACGACGTCCCAGCTGACGCAGCCTTCGGACTCGAATGCGGGCATTACTCGCCGCTCGTGAGGTGAGTGGAGCCGTCGAGGTCGAGATCGACGCCCGGCACGGGCTCGCCGACGCGCTCGTCGCCGAGCTCAAGGCCACAGGCGACGCGGATCTTGTGCTCGAGCTCGTCGCGCAGGTCGGGGTTCTCGGCGAGGAAGTGCTTTGCGGCCTCCCGGCCCTGGCCGAGGCGCTCGTCGCCGTAGGAGAACCAGGAACCGGATTTATCGATGATCTTGTAGTCGACGCCCATGTCGAGGATCGAGCCCTCCTTGGAGATGCCCTCCCCGTACATGATGTCGAACTCGCACTGCTTGAAGGGCGGCGCCACCTTGTTCTTCACGACCTTGACGCGCACGCGGTTGCCGATCGCGTTGCCGTGCGAGTCCTTATGGGTGTCGATCCTGCGGATGTCAAGGCGCACGGACGAGAAGAACTTGAGGGCGCGGCCGCCAGGAGTGGTCTCGGGGTTGCCGAACATGACGCCGATCTTCTCGCGGAGCTGGTTGATGAAGATACAGGTGGTGTTGGACTTGGAGAGAGAGCCCGCGAGTTTGCGGAGGGCCTGGCTCATGAGGCGGGCCTGGAGGCCGACCGTGGAGTCGCCGATCTCTCCCTCGATCTCGGCGCGGGGGGTGAGGGCCGCGACGGAGTCAATTACGACGACGTCGATGGCGCCTGAGCGCACGAGCATGTCGCAGATCTCGAGCGCCTGCTCGCCGGTGTCGGGCTGCGAGATGAGCACCTCGTCGATGTCCACGCCGATGCGGGCGGCGTAGCCGGGGTCGAGGGCGTGTTCGGCGTCGATGAACGCGACGACGCCGCCGAGCGCCTGGGCCTCTGCGAGGATCTCGAGCGAGAGGGTGGTCTTGCCGGAGGACTCGGGGCCGTAGATCTCGACGATGCGGCCGCGGGGGATGCCGCCGATGCCGAGGGCGTTGTCGAGCGCGATGGAGCCGGTGGGAATGGCCTCGACCTCGTAGTTCGGGCCGTCGTCGCCGTACTTCATGATCGAGCCCTTGCCGAACTTCTTTATGATCTCAGCCGTGGTGTCGGCGATCGCCTTGTCGCGCTCCTCGCCGGTGGTCCGGGGCTTGATTTCCTTAACGATGGCGCTCTTAGCCTTTGCCATGTGAACTCCCTCTTTGATTCGACGAAGCCAATACTAATCGAACAGCCGTTCTTGGTCAACGAACATGAGGGAAATCTACCAAAGGCGCCTTGCGGCAATCTGTCCAATGACTGCCGCGTATCTGCCGGGAACCTTCCTTAAAAGACTCGCGGCACGAATCCGCCCCTGCCAACAGGGCCATCAGGGGCGATTATCTGCTCAGGGAAGCTAAGGTCAGACTTCGCTTCCCCGCCGATTTACACAAGAGATTCAAGAAGATGCCCGATGGCGGCCCTGCAGGCGAGGCGCCGCACGTCGGCTCGGTCGCCCTCGAAGCAGTGAAGCCACGACTTCGTGCCATCAGCCGTCGCTACGGCCATCCACACGGTTCCGACGGGCTTTCCGGGCTCGGCACCGCCGGGGCCCGCGATGCCCGTGGTCGAGACCGCGACGTCGCAGCTGAGCACCCTCCGTGCGCCCTCGGCCATTGCCTTGGCGCACTCGGAGGACACCGCGCCGATCTGCGGCACCCCGAGGATTCCCTCGTAGGGAACCCCGAGGACCTCGTGCTTCACGGGGATGGCGTAGCTCACGACGCCGCCGCGCACGACCGCCGAGGAGCCCGGCACCGCCGTGAGGCAACCGCTCACTAGGCCTCCCGTGCAGGACTCCGCGGTACCGACGGTGAGCCTCAGCTCAGTCGCCCTTAAGACCAGCCTCGCCGCAGCCTCGTAGAGCTCATCGTCCTGTTCCAGGATCGCGCGGTCGCATGCCATGTCAGTCGGCCTCCACGAGGTATTTCCAGCCCTTGAGGAAGTAATCGACGCCGGAACATGCGGTGAGCACGACCGCGGCGAACAGGAGCACCTGCGAGATGAGGTTAAGGACGTCGAGGGCCTGCCCCGCGGGCAGCGCCATGCAAAGCAGCAGCCCCGAGATCGATACCATCGTCGTGGCGGTCTTCCACTTGCCGAGGTTGCTTGCCGCGACGACGACGCCCTTGGAGGCGATGACCATGCGAAGGCCGCTCACGAGGAACTCGCGGGCGACGATGACCAGGAGCACCCACGAGCTCGCCATCCCGTGCTCGAGCAGGAAGCACAGGGCGACGATGACCACGAGCTTGTCTGCGATAGGGTCGAGGAACTTGCCGAAGGTGGTCACTTCTCCCCTGCTGCGCGCGAGGTAGCCGTCGAGCTTGTCCGTGAGCGAGAGGATCACAAAGAACACGAACGCCGCAAGCATGCCGGCGTCGATCGTGGCCCCGTTGAGCCCGGCCGGGCACAGGAGCTCGGCCACGAGGAGCCACAGCGGCACGAGGACGACGCGGACGGTGGTCACGATGTTGGCCGGAGTCCAAAGGCCACCGGTGGCCTTCCCTGCCTTCTTTGAGCCCATGGGTCCTTACGCCTCCTCGACGATCGTGCCGACCATCTCGTAGCAGAAGGAGTCGACGAGGTCCACGGTCACGATGTCGCCGACCGCCGCCTCGCCGCTCTGGATGTGGACAGCGCCGTCGCAGTCGGGGGCCTGGAACCAGGTGTGGCCGATGAGCTCGACCCCGTCATCGGTCTCCTCGACGCCGTCGATGATCACCTTGACGCGCTCGCCGACGTGCTTGGCCGTTGCAGAGAAGCCCAGCTCCTCCACGAGGTCGATGAGCCGCTGGGTGCGCTCGAGCTTGACGTCCTCGTCCACCTGGTCGGGCATCGCCGCGGCGCGGGTGCCCTCCTCCTGCGAGTAGGCGAAGACCGAGGTGTAGTCGAACTCCTCCGCCTCGATGAAGTCGTAGAGCTCGTCGGCCTCCTCGTCGGTCTCGCCGGGGAAGCCCGCCATGCCCGTGGTGCGCAGGACCATGCCGGGGATCTCGTCGCGCAGCCTCGCGAAGAGCGCGTGGAGCTGCTCGGGGTCGCCGGAGCGGCCCATGGCCTTGAGCACGCGCTCGGAGCAGTGCTGGATGGGGATATCAATGTAGGGAAGTACCTCAGGGGTGTCGCGGATAGCGGCGATGAGCTCGTCGGTCATGCCCTCGGGCTGGAGGTAGAGCACCCTCACCCAGCCGGAGTAGGGCCTGACGGCCTCGGCCACGCGAACGAGCAGCTTGGCGAGGGTCTGGTCGCCCTCGAAGTCGGAGCCCCAGATGCCGGTGTCCTGGCCGATGAGAATGACCTCGCGGACGCCCTGCTCCATAAGGGCCGAGACCTCTGCGACGATCTCGTCAGCCGGGCGGCTGTGGTAGCGGCCGCGGATGTAAGGGATCGCGCAGAACGCGCAGAAGCGGTCGCAGCCCTCGGAGATCTTCACGAAAGCGGAGGCGCCCTGGACGGTGCGGAGCATCGCTCCGGCGTCGAGGACGGGCGCCGCGACGGAGATGCCGAGGACATCCGCGACGACCCCGACGATGCCGTCCTCGTCGTCGGCCTTGACAAAGGCCGCGACCTCGGGCAGCTGCTCGGGGAGGTCGTCGCCGTAGCGCGAGGGGACGCAGCCGCACATGATGATGGGGCAGGACCTGACGCCCTCCGCGCGGCCCTCGGCGAGCTCGAGGGTAGCCTCGACGGACTCCTCGGTCGCGGAGGCGAGGAAGGAGCAGGTGTTCACGATGGCCGCGTCGGCGTCATCGACGCCGTCGGCCTCCGCAAAGCCGGCGGCGAGCAGAAGCGCGCGCATGCGGTCGGTGTCGACCTCGTTCTTCGCGCAGCCGAGGGTGATGAAGAGGATCTTGCCGAGGGGCGAATCCATAGGCATGGGGTGAATCCTAACGATAGTTGACGAACTGGAGGGGCTGGCCGTAGTCGTTCTGCTTGAGCGCGGCGATGACCTGCTGCAGGACGTCGCGCGACGCGGACGAGATGCGGAGCTTATCGCCCTCGACGGTCGGCTTGCACTTGAGCTTGAGGTCACGGATGTCCTTCGCGATCTTCTTTGCGGTGTCCTGGTCGATGCCCTGGATGATGCGCCCGGACTGGCGGACGCTCATGCCGGACGCGGCCTCGACCTTGTCCCAGCGAACGGCGGAAAGATCGATCCCGCGCTTGGTCAGCTTGCCGCCGAGGACGTCGCGGACCTGGGAGGCGAGGAACTCGGAAGGGGCCTCGAGCTTGAAGACGCCATCCTTCTTCGAGAGATCGAGCGCGGCGCCCGTGCCCTTGAGGTCGTATCGCTGTGATAGCTCGCGCGCCGCCTGCTGGTAGGCGTTGTCGACCTCCTGCATGTCGACGGTCGAGACGACATCGAAGCTGCATTCCTTGGCCATGTGGGTCCATCTCCTTTGCTTGGGTGCGGGTTACAAAGAAACCATCGCGGCGCCGGTTAAGCTTCCGGCGCCGCGTTCGGGGCTATTCGACGGCCGCTTCCTCGCCGTCCGAGCTCTGGGCGGAGGTGCCCTTCGAGGAGGCGGACGAGCTGCCGGATGAGCTCTTGGCACCGGACTTGGAGCTGCCCGATCCGGAGTCCGAGCCGGACTCGTCGGTGGAATCGGTGCCGGAAGCTTCCGTCTTCGAGGCCTCGGAATCGGAGGTCTTCTCCGGGGGCTTCGTCCCCTTGATGGAGAGGGACCCGAGACCGGAGGCCTTCGAGTTGAAGGGCACCGATGCGCCGTTCTTGGTCACCGTGACGGCCGAGGGGTTGCCGGCCTGCACGGTGATGGTGTCGGTCACCGTGTACTCCTTCTCCCAGGGGCCTGTGACGGAGTCGGCGACGTCGCTCTTACCGTCGCTCGTGACCTCGAGCCAGGTGTAGGACCCGGCGGAGACCGAGACCTTCACGACGGTGGGGACGTAGGTCTCGCCGTCCTTGGTCTTCGAGGCATCGGCGCCCGAGGCATCGTCGCCGGTCTTCGCGGACTGCGAGTCCTTGCCGGCCGAGGTCTGCTGGGCCGTCGTCTGCGCAGAAGAGGTGCCCTGCGACTGGCCGGTGGCGGCCGAGCTGCCGGAATCGGATGTCATGGCGCCGGGGGTCGTGGTGTTCTTTCCGCCGACGCACGAGCTCACGGAGAACACGATGATCGCCGTGAGGACGACGGCGAGGATCAAGATCCCGATGAATATCTTGTTCTGCGAGACCGCGGAGGGGCGAGGCGAGCGCCCTCCCCTGCCGCCCTGGCGGCCGCCACCCGCGCCGCCGCGCTGGGCCGGGGCATAGTCGGAGCCGGTGCGGCGGCGGACGTTGGGCCTGCCGGTATCCGCGATGTTCATCGAGGACCTGCGGCCGCGGATGGTGGAGGCGCGCTCGTAGGGGCGCGCGCCCTCGTCGTAGCGCATGTCATCGGTGTACTCGCGGGGGCGGACCGTCCTCGTGCTCACCTCGTCGCGCAGGTAGCGCTCCCCCGAGTAGCCGGAGTCGTTGATGCCGGGGCCCCGCATGTCGCTCGAGAGAAGCCTACGGGAGGGGTCGGACTGCTGCTCGTAGCGCCTGCGCTGGGAGTTGCGCCTGCGCTGGCGCTCAGCGCGGTTGCTCCCCGAGGCTTCGCCCGGGTACCTGGCGGTGTTTCCGTTGTAGGGCCTACGGCGCCTGGCGCCGGCAGTGTCCTGCTCAAAGCTCTGGGAGTTGTACGCCTCAGCGGCCGAGGGGCCGGAGCCCGCCAGCGGCATGGAGCGGCGCGGGGTGGCCGAGGTCGTCGTGGCGAACGCGCCGAGGTCGCCCGCGGGGCCGCCGGAGGCCGGCAGCAGCGCGTGGTACTCGACGTAGGCCTTAGGCCTGGAGCCCGCCTCGTTGACGACGTCGTAGCCGCGGACGCCGCGGCCCGCCTGCACGTCGCGCGTGTGGCGCCTGAGCTCATGGGAAGTAGAGCCGTTGACGTACTCGTAGAGCTCTTCCTGGAAAAGGTCGGTGATCTGCCTGGGGTTGAGACCGAGGTAGCGCGCGTACGACGAGAGCATGCCCTGGGCGTAGCCGCTCTGGGGCATGCGCTCGAAGTCGCCCTCCTCGAAAGCGACGAGGACATCCTCCCGAAGGCGGAGGATACTTGACGCCTGCTGGATGCTGAGGCCCAGCTGGCGCCTCCTTGAGCCGAGCATCTCGCTGAAGCGAGGACGACGGATCATCGTCTGCTAAACCTCCTTGTACACCGTGTCTGCCATCTTCAGGTCCTCAAGGCCTTCTTTGTCCAGGAGCACCTCGCGAGGCTTCGAGCCGTTCGCGGGGCCGACGACTCCCTTGGCCTCGAGCATGTCCATGATCCTGCCTGCCCTAGCATACCCAACCGAGAGCGCGCGCTGGAGGCTCGAGGTCGAACCGAGCTGAGAATCCACGACAATGCGCGCGGCCTCCCAGATCAGCGGGTCGTCGTCCTTCGGGGCGTCGGGGCCGGCGGGCGAGCCGGGCGCGTTGGGCACGACCGCGGTGAGGATGTCCTCGTGGTAGTCGGCCGTGACCTGCTCCTTGATGTACTTGACGGTCTGCTCGATCTCGGAGTCCGAGACCCAGCAGCCCTGGGCGCGGATGGGCTTCTTTCCTCGGAGCTTGACGAGCATGTCGCCCTTGCCGAGGAGCTGCTCAGCGCCCTTCTGGTCGAGGATGATGCGCGAGTTGAGCGAGTTGTCGACCGAGAGCGCGACGCGATTGTCGATGTTGGCGCGGATGAGGCCCGTGACGACGTCGGCCGAGGGGCGCTGGGTCGCGACGATCAGGTGGATGCCCGCGGCGCGGCCGAGCTGGGCGATGCGCACGATGGAGCTCTCGACGTCCTTGCCGGCTACCATCATCAGGTCGGCGAGCTCGTCGATGACGATGACGAAGTACGGCATGTGCTTCGGAGGGTTCTCCATGTCGGCATATTTATCGCCGTCGACGTTGCCGTTGAAGGTCTTGATGTCGCGCACCTTGTAGTGCTCGAAGACCTTGAGGCGACGCTCCATCTCGGTCACGCCCCACTGAAGGGCGCTCGCCGCCTGGCGGGGCTCGGTGACCACGGGGACGTAGAGGTGCGGCAGGCCCGCGTAGCCGGTGAACTCGACGCGCTTGGGGTCGATCATGATCAGGCGGACCTGCTCGGGCGTAGCGCGCATGAGCATGCTCATGACGATGGCGTTGAGGAGCACGGACTTGCCCGAGCCGGTGGTGCCGGCGACGAGCAGGTGCGGCAGGCCCGAGAGATCGACCACGATAGGCCGGCCCTCGGAGTCGCGGCCGAAGGCGCACTCCAGCGGGCCGCCCTTGGCGTAGGGCAGCACGTCAGAAAGGTAGACCGGCTGGGGCTTCTCGTTCGGGATCTCGATGCCGACGAGCGAGGTGCCGGGGATCGGCGCGAAGATTCGCACCGACTTAGCCGCGAGCGAGAGCGCGATGTCGTCCTCGAGGTTGACGATCTTGTTCACGCGCTCGCCCTCGCCCATCGAGATCTTGAAGGTGGTGACGGAAGGGCCGGCGATCCAGCCCTCGACGCGCGAGGTGAGGCCGAACTCCTCCAGGGTGCCTTGGAGCTTCTGGGCGGTGCCGGAGAGCTCGGAGTCGTTCGCATAGCTGCCCGAGAAGCCCGTGTTCTCCTTGAGGATGGTGAGGGGCGGCAGCTCATAGGACTCGTCGCCATCGCCGGGGCGCTTGATCTCGGTCGGGGGCGCGGGGACCTTGGCCGCCTCTGCCGCAGGCTTTGCGGCGTTCGCGAGGAAGTCGGGCACCTGTGCCTGTTTGTCGAGCTTGACCGTGGCGGGCTCGGGGGCCGCGTCGTCGGAGGTGGAGTGCTTCTGGGCCTTCTGCTTGCGCGAGGCGGCCTCGGCCTTCAGCTTGGAGAGGCGGTTCTTCTTTGGCGAGAGGAGCGCCGTGGCGGCGTCCTCGACGTCCGTGAGGTCGTCCATGGCCATGAAGTCGTCGGCCATCGAGGTCGACGCAGAGGTCTTTGAGGACTTGGCGGGCGCGGGCTCGGCTTCGGCCGCCTGGGCACCCTGGGACGCCTGCTGTCCGCGGCCGCGCTTGAGGACGCTCGTCTTTCGGTCGCCGAGGAAGCGCGCGTCGCCCTCCCCCGTCTCGTCGAAGAGGGACTGCTGGCGCGCCGCGGGGGCGGCCTTCGGTGCGCGCTCGGGCGCCTGGGTCCTCGTGAGCGAGCGGGTCTCCGCGCGTTCGGCCAGGCGCTCCTCGCGCCTGGCGGCGACGTCCTCGCGAAGGTCCTCGACGCCCGCGCCGATGCGGGACACCGCGCCGGAGATCGAGAACCCGCACACGACGACGCCCGCGGCGATGACGCCCACGAGCACGACGTTGCCTACGATGACGCCCACGAGCTTGACGAGCCAGAACGCGACAAACCCGCCAACGTAGCCGCCGGCCTCGACGACGTGCTCGGCCTCGAGCGCGAGCTCGGGGGCGTCGCCCACGCCCGGCTGGTTGAGCGAGAGCATGGCGAGAACGGAGAACACGATGAGCGCGAGGCCCCCCGCCACATGGCCGGAGAACGGCCCGTCCTCCCCCATGAAGAAGGTCGTGGCAAAGAGGAAAAGCGCGATGGGCACGAGCACCGCGCCGGTGCCGAACGAGAGCATGAGCGCATGGCCCACGGCGCTCGTCACCACGGCGCTCGAGGGCGAGACCACCGAGACGAACATGGCGACGGCGATGACCGCCACCACGACGCCCGCGATGTCGCGCTGCGCGTCGGTGAGCATGAGGTCGCGGGGCGCGGCAGCCTTGCCGCGCCCCTTCGAGCCCTTCTTTGCTGCGTTTTTGCTGCGGTTAGCGGGCATGCGCTAGACCTCCAGCACGACCGGGATGACCATCGGGCGCGTGTGGGTGCGCGACCACAGGAGGTTGGAGATCTGGTTGCGGACGTTGCGGCGGACGGCGTCGATGTTCACGCCGTCGGAGTTCGTCAGCTTTTCGACCTGCTGGCGGACGATCCTCTGGGCCTCCTCGACGACGTCGGGGTCGGACGCGAACGAGACGCCGCGGGCGTTGATCTCGACGGCCTTGACGGTGCCCTTCTTTCCGGTGAGGGCGATGGTGCAGGTGACCACGCCGTCCTGGGCGAGCTTCTGGCGGTCGCGGAGCACGACGGGGTCGGCCTCGGTCACGGTGCCGCCGTCGACGTAGACGACGCCGGACTCGACGGCGCGGCCGCGGCGGACCTTGTGGTTGACCATCTCGAGCGAGTCGCCGTTGTCGAGGATGAAGATGTTCTTCTCGCTCATGCCGAGGTCGAGGGCGAGCTGCGCGTGGGCGCGCAGGTGCTGGGCCTCGCCGTGGACGGGCATGAAGTAGCGCGGCTTGGCCATGGAGAGCATGAGCTTGAGCTCCTCCTGCGAGCCGTGGCCGGAGACGTGGACGAGGGTCTTGCTCTTGTCGTAGATGTCGCAGCCGATCTTGGAGAGCGAGTTGATGATGGCCTGGACGCTCTTCTCGTTGCCGGGGACGGGCGTGGCCGAGATGATCACGGTGTCGCTCGCGTTGATGGAGAGCGACTTGTGCTCGCCGTTGGCCATGCGCGCGAGGGCGCTCAGAGGCTCGCCCTGGGAGCCGGTGCAGAGCACGACGATCTTGTCGTTGTCGAGCTTGTCGATGTCGAAGGCGTCGATGATGTCGTCCTCGGCGATTTTGAGGTAACCGAGCTCGCGCGCGACCTTGGTGTTCGTGACCATCGAGCGGCCGGTGACGACGACCTTGCGGCCGACGGCGGTCGCGGCGTCGCAGACCTGCTGCAGGCGGTGGATGTGGGACGAGAAGCTCGCCACGAACACGCGGCCCGGGGCGTTCTTGATGATGTGGCGCAGGTTCGGGCCGACCGCGGCCTCGGAGGGCGTGTAGCCCGGGCGGGTCGCGTTGGTCGAGTCGGATAACAGAAGGTCGATGCCGTTGCCGCCGAACTTATTGATGGCCTGGTAGTTGGGCCTGCGGCCGTCGATCGGCGTGTTGTCGAGCTTGAAGTCGCCGGTGTGGAGCACCGTGCCCGCGGGGGTCTGCATGAAGACGCCCAGCGCGCCCGGGATCGAGTGCGTCATGGCGAAGAAGGTGAGGTTAATGGCGCCGAGGTTGACGTTGGAGTCGTCCTGGACCTCGCGGAACTTCGGGCTCTTGATCTTGTGCTCGGCGAGCTTGCCCTCGATCATGCCCAAGGTGAGCTTGCTCGAGTAGATGGGGACCTTGCGGGTCAGGTCCATGAGCAGGTACGGCAGGGCGCCCGTGTGGTCCTCGTGGCCGTGGGTAATGACGATGCCGCGGAGCTTGTGCTCGTTCTCGAGCACGTAGGTGTAGTCCGGCAGGATCAGGTCGATGCCGGGCATGTTGTCGTCGGGGAACATCAGGCCGGCGTCGACGAGGACCATGTCGTCCCCGTACTCGAAGGCGGTCATGTTCTTGCCGATACCGTCAAGGCCACCCAGCGGAATGACCTTCAGGGCGAGATCTTTCTTTGGCATTGGTGGTACAAATCCTCTCGATGGAGCCATCAGATACATATTCGACGGCTGGCATTACCGCCAACCGAACAATCCAAACCGTGCGCCGAAAGCGCAGACCGATTCATTGTAACCAAGAAACGCCCCATCGGCCCCACCTCCATACAAAAAGGCCCCGCAACCGAAGCTGCGGGGCCTGGATGACGAAAAGGGACTGTCCCTTTTCGTCATTTACGCGTCGTGGTGGCGGCGCGGCTGGCGCTTCTCGCCGCCGTTGTCGCCGGGGCGGCGGCGGGGACGGCGCTCGCCGTCGGAGTGGCGACGGGCGAGACCCTCGGAGTCGCCGGACTTGCCGGAGCCGGCGGGAGCCTCGGGTTTGTCGATGCGGTCGAGGCTGATCTTGCCCTTCTCGTCGACCTCGAGGACGCGGACCTTGACCTCGTCGCCGATGTTCAGGACGTCCTCGACCTTGTCGACGCGGCCCTGTGCGACGCGGGAGATGTGGAGCAGGCCGTCCTTGCCGGGCAGCAGCTCGACGAAGGCGCCGAAGGGCTGGATGCCCACGACGCGGCCGGTGTACTCCTCCCCCACCTCGGGGACCTTGACGATGGCCTTGATGCGCTCTGCGGCGGCGTCGCCCGCGCCGTTCGTGCCGGCGATGAAGACAGTGCCGTCCTCCTGGATGTCGATCGTCGCACCGGTGTCCTCCTGGATGCCGCGGATGACCTTGCCGCCGGAGCCGATGACGTCGCGGATCTTGTCGGTCGGGATGGTCAGGCTGATGATCTGCGGCGCGCAGTCCTTGGTGGCCTCGCGCGGTGCCGGGATGGCGTCGAGCATGGTGTCGAGGATGAACATGCGGCCCTCGTGAGCCTGCATGAGGGCGGAGCGCAGGATCTCGGGCGTGAGGCCGGTGGCCTTGTTGTCCATCTGCATGGCGGTGATGCCCTTGGTGGTGCCGGTCACCTTGAAGTCCATGTCGCCGAGGAAGTCCTCGAGGCCCTGGATGTCGGTGAGGACGACGGTCTTGCCCTCCTCCTGGATGAGGCCCATGGCGACGCCGGAGACCGGGCGCTTGAGGGGCACGCCGGCGTCCATGAGGGCGAGCGTGGAGCCGCAGGTGGAGGCCATCGAAGAGGAGCCGTTGGACTCCATGACCTCGGAGACGACGCGGATGGTGTAGGGGAACTCCTCCTCGGAGGGGATCACCGGCAGAAGCGCGCGCTCGGCGAGGTTGCCGTGGCCGATCTCGCGGCGCTTCGGGGAGCCCATGCGGCCGGTCTCGCCGGTGCAGTAGGGCGGGAAGTTGTAGTGGTGGATGTAGCGCTTGCCGTCGACGGGCTCGATGGTGTCGAGGCGCTGCCACTCGTTGAGCATGCCGAGGGTGCAGACGGAGAGCACCTGGGTCTGGCCGCGCTGGAAGAGGCCGGAGCCGTGGACGCGGGGCAGGTAGTCGGGCTTGACCATGAGCGGGCGGACCTCGGTGGGCTTACGGCCGTCGACGCGCTCGCCGGTCTGGACGACCATGAGTCGCATGGCGTGCTTCTCGAGGGCCTTGAGCTCGACGGGGATGGCGCGGCTCCACTGGGCCTGCTCCTCCTCGGTGAACTCGGCGCGGATGGACTCCTTCAGGGCCTCGACCTTGCCGATGCGCGAAAGCTTGTCGGCGTCCTTGAGGGCGGCCTCCATATCGCCGTAGTGGGCGAAGACGCGATCGTGGACCTCGGCGATGGGCTCGTCGAGGATGTACTCACGCTGCTGGATGGGGCCGTTGGCCTCCTCGACCTTGGCGAAGAACTTCTCCTCCTCCTCGCAGAAGGCGGCGATGGCCTCCTGGCCGAAGGCCATGGCGGCGAGCATGTCCTCCTCGGAGATCTCGTCGGCGCCGGCCTCGAGCATGCTGATGAAGTCGGCGGAGCCGCCCAACTCGAGGTCGAGGTCGGAGTTGTCGCGCTCCTCGTAGGTCGGGTTCACGATGAACTCGCGGGTGTCGCGATCGCGGCCGATGCGCACGCAGGCCAGCGGGCCCTCGAAGGGCACGCCGCCGACGGTGAGGGCGGCGGAGGCGGCCATGACGCAGATGGTGTCGACGGGGTTCACCTGGTCGGCGACGAGCGTCGTGGCGACGACCTGGACCTCGTTGCGGAAGCCGGCCGGGAAGGACGGGCGCAGCGGGCGGTCGATCATGCGGGCGGTGAGGGTGGCCTTCTCGGAAGGACGCGCCTCGCGCTTGAGGTAGCCGCCCGGGATGCGGCCCACGGCGTACATCTTCTCGATGAAGTCGACCGTCAGGGGGAAGAAGTCGTAGT
>QAKZ01000068.1 GCA_003150175.1 Coriobacteriia bacterium | reverse complement strand
GAGTGGGTCATGCCCGAGCAGCCGATGGTCTCGACGAGGGCCTCCTCGATGACGCCCTCCTTGACGTTAAGCGTAAGCTTGCAGGCACCCTGCTGCGGGGCGCACCAGCCCACACCGTGCGTGAGGCCGGAGATGTCGGAGATCTCCTTGGCCTGGACCCACTTGCCCTCCTCGGGGATGGGTGCGGGGCCGTGATACGCGCCCTTGGTAACAGGGCACATATTCTCGACTTCAGCGGAATACTGCATGTAATGCTCCTCTCCGTATAATCCCGCGCGGGCCCATGCGCCCGCGCGAACCTACCGACCCCCTCAGGCCGGTCAGAGCTAGCGGCATGGCCGCAATGCGACCAATCCTCCGAGTAGTTTACGGCAGTTTTCGCTCGCATGCGACGCTCGCGGCCAAAAACTTGCCGCCTGCCGTATAATCGCCCCCATGATTACAGAGAAAGACATACCCACAGGAGTGTGGAAAATCGCGCTGGCCGGAGCCGCCGCCATCTGGGGCGGCTCGTTCGTCGTCATCAAGGGTGCGCTCGACGTCGTGCCCCCGTGCTGGCTCATGCTCGTGAGGTTCTTCTTCTCGGCCTTGATCGTCGGCGCGCTGTTCTGGAAGCGCGTGCGGCCGCACCTCGACGCCTCGACCCTGCGCTGCGGCGCCGTGCTGGGAATCTTGTCCGGCACCGCCTTCGTCGTGCAGAACATCGGCCTCACCGACACCACGCCCGGGCGCAACGCTTTTTTGACCGCGACCTACTGCGTGATGGTGCCCTTCGTCAACTGGGCGGTCGCCCGCCGGCGTCCCGGCGCCACGAGCATCGTCGCCGCGGCGCTCGGCATCCTGGGCGTCGGGCTGCTCTCGCTCGGCGACGACTTCTCGGTGGGCCTCAGCTGGGGAGACATGCTCACCCTGGTCTCGGCCGTGCTCTACGCGCTGCACATCGTGGCGGTCGCGCGCTTCTCGGCCTCCGGGCATGAGGTCATGACCATGACGGTGACGCAGCTCGCCATGAGCGCCGTGGTGTCGCTCGCGGCCGCCCTCGTGCTTGAGGGGGTCATCGACTTCGGCGTCTTTGCCGACCCCGGCATCTGGGGCGCCTTGTTCTACCTGGTCATCCTTTCGTCGGCGGTGTGCATGGTCGTGCAAAACCTCGGCCAGGCGCACGTCCCGCCCGCGCCGGCGTCGCTCCTGCTCTCGCTCGAGAGCGTCTTTGCCGTCATCGCGAGCGTGCTGTTCTACGGGGAGGTCGTGACGCCCCGGCTCGCCTGCGGCTTCGCGTCGATCTTCGCCGCCGTCGTGGTGAGCGAGGCCGGCGTGCCGGCGCTCATGTGGGTTCGCGCGCGGCTCGGCGGCGACGCTATCCGCGAGGCGGGCGGCGAGGAAGCTTAACAAAGGTTCAAACTGGCCCTGCGCATCGGCGCGGGGCTTACTTATGTAGGCCCTAGGGGTCGAGGCTTCGGAAGGGACTTGGCAAGCGATGATCCAAGAGATCGGCGAGCACGTCTACCACAACGAGTACGTCGTCTGCGAGCCCGCGGCGGGCGACTATGTGCTGCATTACCGCGATCGGGGCTGCCTCGTGCGCGCGACGGCGCACGGCGGGCGCGGCGCGGACGCGTGGGCCGCGGGCGACGAGTTCGACCTGCCGCACCTGGGCGAGCTGCCCGGCGCGCCCGAACGGCTCGTGTACGCCTTCGCCATCGACGAGGCGCGCTTCTGGATCGCGCTCGACGACGCCGTCGCCGTGCCCGAGGGCTTCACGTACGAGGCGATCAACTGGCTTCGCTACGCCGAGCCGGCAGAGCTTCTCTTCGCCGCCGTCACGGGCAGCCAGCTCGACCGCTGGTACCGCGACAACCGCTTCTGCTCCCGCTGCGGACACCCGACCGAGCTCGGGCCCCGCAGCCGCGAGGTGGTCTGCCCCGAGTGCGCCAAGATCACCTACCCGAAGATCTGCCCGGGCATCATCTGCGGCATCGTGGACTGCTCGGAGGGGCGCGAGCGCATCGTGCTCACACGCTACAACGGCCGCACCACCGCGTTGTGGGCGCTCGTGGCCGGCTTCACCGAGATCGGCGAGCCGCTCGAGAACACCGTCCACCGCGAGGTCATGGAGGAGGTCGGCCTGCGCGTCAAGAACCTGCGGTTCTACAAGAGCCAGCCGTGGAGCTTCTCGGACACGCTGCTCGTCGGGTTCTGGGCCGAGGTCGACGGCTCCGACGAGATCCGCGTCGACCACGAGGAGCTCAAGGAGGCGCGCTGGTTCACGCGCGACGAGATCCCCCTGGAGCGCACGCGCGACTGCGTGAGCATGACCGGCGAGATGATCGAGCAGTTCCGCTTGCGCGGCTGCGAGGTGCTGGGGTAGGGCTTAGGCCTGCGCCGTCTCGTGATTTATGACGTTGCGGTTGTACACGAGGTGCAGGAACATCGCGTCGTGGGCGGCGGTGCCGTCGTGCGCCGCGATGGCGTCGGCGACGCCGCGGTGCGTGCGGATGGTCTCCGCCACGAGCTTCTTTCCCGTCACGTCGATGAAGAGGGGCACGGAGGACTTGAGGACCGCCATGAGGCGCGGCATCACAAGGTTGCCGCAGCTCTCTGCGATGGCGTTATGGAAGGCCGTGTCCGCGTCGGCGTAGTCCGCGCCCGCCTCGGCCAGGCGCTCCGACTCGTCGCAGAGCTCGACGATCCGGGCCACCTGGGCGTCCGTCGCGTGCTTGGCCGCCATCCTGGCCATCTCGGGCTCGATCATGAAGCGGACCTCGAGCAGGTCGCTTGCCAGGCGCCGCTTGTCCTCGATGAAGGTGAAGCCGAGCGGGTCGTCCGCGACGCCGGGGTTCGAGGCGACATAGGTGCCCGAGCCCTGCTTGATGCGCACGATGTTGCGGGACTGCAGGAGCTTCATGGCCTCGCGGACCGAGCTGCGGCCGGCGCCGAGGCGCTCGACGAGCACCGCCTCGTTGGGTAGGCGGTCGCCCTGCCCGAGGCCCTCGTCGAGGATGAGCTGGATGATCTTTGCCGAGAGCCTCTCGGGGAGGCCGGGCTCGGTCTGTGCCATGGAAACCTCTATTCCTACGAGATTCATCAGAGGTATTGTACGGCATCGTATTTGATTGATTTGTGTCTACTCCGGACAATAATTACCGTTCACGGAACAAAAACTGCCGTCTGCAAAATACGTCAGACAAAATCAGCTGTTTTTTAAGATTCAAACATCAGACGAATTGCAAAACCCTTATGGTCTTCATCGAGATAGAAAAGGTCTGATGAATTGGAGAGGATATGGCAGACCCAACCTTCATGGCGGACCCAACGCGGCTCGTCGTCTCGGCGATCATCGGCATCGTCCTGCTGCTCGCCCTGATCATCAAGTTCAAGCTCCACCCGGTGCTTTCGATGATGGTCTCCGCGATCTTCATCGGCATCGGCGCCGGCATGCCGCTTGACCTCGTGGCGAGCACGGTCACCAAGGGCGTCGGCATGACGCTCCAGAACATCGCGCTGCTCATCGGCCTGGGCTCGATGTTCGGCCAGATCCTCGAGGAGAGCGGCGGCGCAAAGAAGATCGCCCAGACCTTCATCGACAAGTTCGGCCAGGGCCACTCGAGCTGGGCGCTCGGCATCACGGGCCTCGTCATCGGCACCACCGTGTTTTTCGAGGCCGGCGTCGTCGTCCTGATCCCGCTCGCCTTCAGCGTCGCCTCCCAGACCAAGAAGTCCACGCTCTACTACGGCATCGCGCTTCTGGCCGGCCTCGCCGCGGGCTACGCGTTCGTGCCGCCCTCAGCCGGCTCCGTCCTCGTCGCCGGCACGCTCGGCGTCGACCTCGGCACGCTGATCCTCGTCGGCGTTCCGACCGCCTTCATCGCGATGGCCGTCGCGGGCGTCGCCTGGGGCCGCAACGTCGGCGGGCGCTTCTTCGTCGAGGTCCCCGAGCATGTGGCCGCCGCCGAGGAGGAGGGCGACCAGAAGGAGGCCCCGTCCTTCGGCATGGTCCTCGCCATCGTCCTCACCCCGCTGTGCCTCATCCTGCTCGGCACGCTTTCCTCCTACATCCCCATCCCGAAGCAGGTCGCCGACGTGCTCTCGTTCATCGGCAAGCCCTTCGTGGCCCTCACCCTGGCGACCCTCGTCGCCATGTACCTGCTCGGCACGCGCCGCGGCTACACCGGTGCCGAGCTCAAGGCGCTTCTCGACCGCTCCCTCAAGCCCGTCGGCATGATCCTGCTCGTCATCGCGTGCGGCGGCGTCATCCGCTGGATGCTCCAGGACTGCGGCCTCGGCCAGGTCATCGGCCCCGTGCTCGAGAGTAGCCCGCTTCCCCTGGTCGTTGTCGGCTTCCTCATCGCTGTGCTCGTCCGCGCCTCCGTGGGCAGCTCGATCGTTGCCATGACCATGGCCTCCGGCATCATGGCCGCCATGCCCGCCGTCGCCGCCTCCTCCGTGCTCATGCGCGCCGCCATCTGCATCGCCATCTGCGGCGGCGCCACCGCGCTCTCGCACGTGAACGACGCCGGGTTCTGGATGTGCTCCTCGTTCCTCGAGATCGACGAGAAGACCACGCTTTCCTCCTGGACCGTCATGGAGACCCTCATCGGTATCGTCGGCCTCGTCTGCGCGCTCGTCATCTCGATGTTCGCCTAACCCCACAGGCCTCGTGACCTCCCCGCGCCTGCCGCGCAGGCGCACCCCCGCACCACCTCAATGTGCTTATCCATCCGATAAAGAAGGAGAAGATAATGAACGACCAGACCGCTTCCGACGTGAAGAAAGAAGCCGCCGACCTCGCCGCCAAGCTGCAGCCCCGCTCCGGCAAGTTCCGCAAGATCAGCCCCGAGATGGACCCGCTGCGCCTCGGCTCCGGCTGGACCGTGCCCGACCTGGACAAGCCCCAGGTGATCATCGAGTCCACCTTCGGTGACTCGCACCCCGGCTCCGCCGGCCTCTTTGAGCTCGTCGAGGAGGTTCGCAAGGGCGTCGCCGAGGCCGGCGGCCACGGCGCCCGTTACTTCTGCACCGATATGTGCGACGGCGAGGCCCAGGGCCACGACGGCATCAACTACTCGCTGCCCAG
>QAKZ01000051.1 GCA_003150175.1 Coriobacteriia bacterium | reverse complement strand
TGGGGGGGGGGGGGTTCCTTGAGCCGTTGTTTTTTTGCTTGCGGGGCGATTTGTGCAGCTATTTGACCTGTAGTGTGGCAGACGTCTCAAATTATTGATATATGTATCATATAAAAGTAAATGAACATATTAGCGTTGCTGAATTTAGTGATGCACTTTACCTGTGTGTTGTTTGTATTATCGACTTCTAACTGGCACTTCGGCTTAAGCCTTTATTCATGCTGCGAATTAGATTTATTGCTATTATTCAAACCGTTATTTATGGATTACTCGGAGGTGGCGGGTGGCTGATTCGTCGGTGTCGGAGAACGGTTCTGCGGGCGAGCTCAGGCTCACCCCGTCCGCGCGTGCCATCCTCGCCTACGTGGCCGACCACGAGGGCGAGCCTGTGACCAAGGCCGCCATCGCCTCTGCTCTCGGCCGATCCGAGAAAACCGTCGACCGCCTCATGTCAAAGATGCGCGAGCACGGCTACCTCGAGGTCGAGACCCGCTGGAGCGAATCCGGCGCTCAGCTCGCGAACTCATATAAGGTCGTTTCCCGGTAGGGCAAGGTGACTTCATGCCGCGGGAGGGGCGTTTCTCGCCAGGTCCCGCGCGCCCGGCCAGCTCTTTGGCTATGATGCGATAACGCATCGAGCAGGGAGCGAGCAATGACAAGCACAGAGAAAACCTGGACCATCAAAGAGATCATCGACTGGACCTGCGGGTTTCTGCAGCGGCACGGGGACGAGCACCCGAGGCTGTCGGCTGAGTGGCTGCTCTGCGACGTCATGGGCCTCTCGCGGGTCGATCTCTATGTGAACTACGACCGCCCGCTCACCCCTGACGAGCGCTCGCGCATGCGCGCCGCGGTCCAGCGCCGTGCCGCCGGCGAGCCCCTCCAGTACGTGACGGGCGAGACCGCGTTTCGCCACATCGTCCTGCGCTGCGAGAGGGGCGTCCTCATCCCCCGCCCCGAGACCGAGGTCCTGGTGGACGCCGCGCTCGAGGGCGTCGACGCTGCCACGAAGGCCGCCGGCGGCATCCCGCCCCGGGTCCTCGAGGTCGGCTGCGGCACGGGCTGTATCTCGCTCTCCATCGCCTACGAGCGCAAGGGCGCGCAGGTCACGGCCACCGACCTCTCGTCTGCGGCAGTCGACCTCGCCGTCCGCAACCGCGACTCGCTCGGGCTTTCCGGCGCGGTGGATATCGTCGAGTGCGACCTCGCCTCGGGCGTCGATCCCGACCTTATGGGGACCTTCGCGGTCCTGGTGAGCAATCCTCCCTACATCCCTACCGACGTGCTCTCCCACGAGGTTCCTGCTGAGGTCAAGGACAACGAGCCCGAGCTCGCGCTCGACGGTGGCGCCGACGGGCTGGACGTGTTCCGCCGCCTCGTCGACCTCGCGCCGGGCGCGCTTACCCCGGGCGGCATGCTTTGCTGCGAGCTCTACGAGGGCCACCTCGGCGCGGCGGCCGATCTCGTGCGCGCGCAGGGTGGCTGGGCATCGGTCGAGGTGCGCCAAGACCTCACAGGCCGCCCGCGCGTGCTCGTGGCGGTGCGCGAGGGCTCGCTCCCTTCTTCCTCGCCCGTCGCCGGCCAAAAGATCGTGCGTGTGGACCCCGCAGACCCCGACCCCGCCGCCGTCGAGCGCTCGGCGGAGGCCCTGCGCGCGGGCGGCGTCGTCGCTCTGCCCACCGACTCGGTCTATGGCCTCGCCTGCGCCGTCGCGCCGGAGAACCCCGGTCATCGCCGCATCTTCGACATAAAGAAGCGCGACCTGCGCCAGACCCTCCCGTGGTTCGTCTCGCGCGACGGCGGCCTCGCGCGCTGGGGCCGGGAGCTGCCCGACTACGCGCTGCGCCTCGCCGAGCGCTTCTGGCCGGGCGCCCTCACCCTCGTGGTGCGCGCCGACGAGGGAGTGGACCCCGAGTACCTCCAGGCGGCCGACCCCCTGCGGCCCGAGGAGGGCGGCACCGTCGCCCTGCGCGCGCCGGGCTCCGAGTTCATCGAGGCGCTCCTGGCCGCCGTGGACGCGCCCCTGGCGCAGACCTCCGCGAACCTCCACGGGAGGCCGGCGGCGACCTCGGCCGACGAGCTCGACCCCGCCATCGTCCGCGACGTCGAGCTCGTCGTGGACGGCGGCCCGGCGCCGCTTGCCCAGGCCTCGACCATCGTGGACTGCACGGGCCCCGCGCCCCGCGTGCTGCGCGCCGGCGCGATCGACCCGGCGCTTGTGCTCGCCGTCGCGGCGGGGGAGTAGCGGCGGGCGCGAGGCGCATGCGTCCCGCGCTCCCCACGTTGCCCCGCGGTTACGCCGTGCCTCCCGCCCCCGCTGCCGCCTCAGTGCTACCCTATGCACCGTATGACCCGCGAACCCGAAAGGAACCACGCATGCGCATCGCCGTTGCCTGCGACCACGGCGGCTTCGTCCAGAAGGACGCCGTCATCGAGCACCTCAAGTCCCTCGGCCACGAGGTCACGGACCTCGGGACGAACTCCGAGGAGTCCGTCGACTACCCCGACTACGCCGACCGCGCGGCGCGCATGGTCTCCCGCGGGGAAGCCGACCGCGCCATCCTGATCTGCGGTACCGGCATCGGCATGGCCATCACGGCCGACAAGGTCCCCGGCGTCCGCGCGACCCCGGTCCAGACCGTCAAGTTCGCCGAGCTCGCCCGTCAGCACAACAATGCCAACGTCATCGCCCTCTCCGGTCGCTTCGTGAGCCTCGAGGACAACCTCGTGCTCGTGGACACCTTCCTCAACACCGAGTTCGAGGGCGGCAGGCACGCCAAGCGCGTCGAGAAGATCATGCGCGAGGACGACCCCGCCTTCCCCGGCGTGGACGCATAACAGAAGAGCATCAGGCCTCGGGCGGCGCTTCGGCGCCGCCCGAACTTGTAAAGGAGGCACCACCGTGGACTTCAGCAACCTCTCCGCGCAGGACCCCGAGATCTATTCCGCCATCGAGGCGGAGCTCCGCCGCGAGCGCGAGTCGATCGAGCTCATCGCGTCGGAGAACTTCACTAGCCTCGCCGTTATGGAGGCCATGGGCTCGCCCCTTACAAATAAGTACGCCGAGGGCCTTCCCGGCAAGCGCTACTACGGCGGCTGCTGGGCCGTCGACGTCGTCGAGAACATCGCCCGCGACCGTGCGAAGAAGCTCTTCGGCGCCGGGTTCGCCAACGTGCAGCCCCACTCGGGCGCCCAGGCCAACTACGCGGCCCTCGCCGCGCTCGCGAAGCCGGGCGACACCATCATGGGCATGAGCCTCGACAACGGTGGCCACCTCACCCACGGGTCGCCCGCGAACTTCTCGGGCAAGCTCTACAACGTCGTCTCCTACGGCCTCGACCCAAAGACCGAGCGCATCGACTTCGACGACGTCGCCGAGAAGGCCCGCGAGCACAAGCCCGCCGTGATCATCGCCGGAGCCTCGGCCTACCCGCGCACCATCGACTTCGAGCGCTTCGCCCAGATCGCGCACGAGAACGGCGCCAAGCTGATGGTCGACATGGCCCACATCGCCGGTCTCGTCGCCACCGGCCGCCACCCGAGCCCGGTGCCCGTGGCCGACGTGACCACGACGACCACCCACAAGACCCTGCGCGGACCGCGCGGCGGCCTCATCCTCACAAACGACGCCGACCTCTCCAAGAAGCTCAACTCCTCGGTCTTCCCCGGTACCCAGGGCGGGCCGCTCGAGCACGTGATCGCCGGCAAGGCGGTCGCCTTCGGCGAGGCCCTCGCGCCCGAGTTCGCCGACTACTCCGACGCCGTCCTCGCCAACGCCCGCGCGCTCGGCCGCGGCATGGAGTCGCGCGGCCTGCGCCTCGTCACCGGCGGTACCGATAATCACCTACTGCTCGTCGACCTGACCCCCGCCGGAGACGTTACCGGCAAGGACGCCGAGCGCGCCTTGGAGGAGGTCGGCATCACGGCGAACAAGAACACCATCCCCGGCGAGAAGCGCTCGCCCTTCGTCACCTCCGGCATCCGCGTGGGGTCCGCCGCAGCGACCACGCGTGGCTTCACGGAGCCGGAGTGCGAGCGCGTGGGCCAGCTCATCGGCGACGTGGTCAACAACCTGGGCAACGACGAGCTGCTCGACCGCACCCATGCCGAGGTCCGCGAGATGCTCGCCGTCCACCCGCTCTACCCGGAGCTCTCGAGGTAATATCTCTACGCAACGCGGTCTGTGTCGAAACGGAGTCTAAGACGAAAATATCGTTGCTTTTTGAATCGGGTTCAATTATTGTGTCCAACGGTCTTTCGGGGCCATCGAAAACAGGGGGCGAGAAGCGGTGCAGATCTCCACGATCCTCGCGGGAACCGTCTGTGCCGTCATCGGCAGCGTGTTTCCCGGCTTCCTGTTCGAGAAGGCCCTCAAAGAGGGAAAAAGGGCTAAAGTGAGCATGAGTCTCGGGATGGCGAGCATCTTCTCGTCGTTCGTGCTCCTCAGCCTGGCTCAACTAGCGGTTTACTGCTTCGCGAGCGAGAAGGCGTTGACGTTCGGTTGTGCCATGGTAGCCTCCTTCCTGCTCATCTGGGCGGTGGAGGCAGCAAGGGCCTGGAAAGCCGCGAACAGCGACCCCGACCAGGCCTGATTGAAAGGAAGGGACGTAAGTGAATCCTCTCGACAGCCTCAGTGGCGAGGTCGACGAGCTCGTCTCGAGCTTCACGTCGACGCCGATCGTCGGCAACCTCGACACGGTCGGCTTTACCCAGTACTCGTTCTGGTTCGCCGTGGCAGTGGTGCTCATGCTCGTGCTGCTGTTCGTCTTCAAGGCGAAGCAGTCCGCGAGCCTCGTGCCCCAGGGCCGCTTCGTGAACACGATGGAGTACCTGGTCGAGTTCGTCCGCGACGACATGTGCAAGGGCATCCTGGGCGACACCTGGCGCAAGCACTTCCCGTTCATCGCATCGCTGTTCCTGGTGATCCTCGCCAACAACATCATCGGCATCATCCCGGGCTGCAAGCCGGGCACGGGCACCATCTCCACGACGGCCGCCCTCGCCATCGTCTCGTTTATCTACTTCATCGTCTGCGGCATAAAGAAGCACGGTGCCCTGGGCTACGCGAAGTCCCTCGCCCCTAAGGGCGTCGCCTTCCCGCTCAACGCCCTCGTGTGGTGCATCGAGGTCTTCTCGACCATCCTGCGCCTGATCACGCTGGCCGTCCGACTCTTCTGCAACCTCTTCGCCGGCCACGTCGTCATGGGCACCTTCGCCATCCTGGCGTCTCTGTTCTTCGAGCCGATGATCCAGGCCTTCTCGGCCGCGGCCGTCGCCCAGGCGGGCGCCTCGGTCATGTGGGTCGCCATCCTGCTGATCATCTATGTGGTCGAGATCATGGTCGCCGCCATCCAGGCGTACGTCTTCGCCCTCCTGACCGCGGTCTACATCCAGATCGCCGAGTCCGACGAGGAGTAGCGCGCCTTCGGTCCAGGCAACTCGCGGGCAGTCGCCCGCAGTTCATAGCACGTCGTTAGTTTGTTTTGGAACTCGCCCCGCAAAAACAAAGGAAACCTAGGGGCGAATGACAAAGGAGGAATTGTGGGAGCTCTCGGTGTCGTTGGTTATGGTCTTGGCGTTATCGGCGCTGGCATCGGTATCGGTCTGGCGGCGTCCGGCGTCGCTCAGGGCATGGCGCGCCAGCCTGAGGTCCAGGGCCGTCTGTTCACGGTCTTCATCCTCGGCTCCGCATTCGTCGAGGCCCTCGCCCTCATCGGCTTCGTCGTCTCCCTTATCGTCAAGTAGCTACGATAGGCGAGAAGCGACGAATCCCGTGATGGAGGCAATTATGAAGAGCACTACCAGAGGTCAGCTCGCCCGTGCGGGCGCGGCAATCGCCGTGGCCGTCGCCGGCATGCCGACCGCAGCGCTGGCGGAGGGCGTGGGGGCCGACATCCTCATCCCGAAGCCCGCCGAGTTCATCCCGGCGCTCATCGCCTTCCTCATCATCTGGATCGTGCTGGCCAAGCTCGTTTGGCCGCAGGTCCTCTCGATGATGGACAAGCGCCAGGAGAAGATCCAGGAGGACCTGGACGCCGCCGAGAAGTCCCGTCTCGACGCCGCCGAGTCCGCCAAGTCCTATGAGCAGAAGATCGTGGAGGCCCACCAGCAGGCCGACGAGATCATCTCCAAGGCAAAGAAGGAGGCCGAGGAGGAGCGCTCCGCGATCCTGGCCAAGGCCCAGAAGGAGGCCGCGGACGTCATCGCCAAGGCGCACGGCGCCGTCGACTCCGAGCGCCACAAGGCCATGATCGAGCTTTCCGGCTCCGTTGTGGACCTCTCGGTCGAGATCGCCACCAAGATCATCGGCAATGACCTTACCGAGGACCAGCAGCGCAAGCTCGCCGAGAAGTACCTCGCGGAAGTGAGCGCACCCAATGGCGACTAACCACACCGACGCCGAGAAGGTCGAGGCATACACCAGGGCGCTTCTGGAGGCCGCCCGCTGCGAGGGGCGCGCGAACGCCGACCTCGTGCAGTGGCAGCACGCGCGGAAGTTCTCCCCGGAGGTCCTCGAGACCCTCGCGGCCATGCAGAAGGAGGACGACCTCGGGCTCATCGAGCAGGTGTCCAAGCAGTACAAGCAGCTGCTCGACTCCGAGGACAAGACCGTCAGCGTGACCGTGACCACGGCCGTGCCGATGGACGACGAACTCCGCAAAGCGGTGAGCGCAAAGGCAGAGGCCGACCTCGACGCCCCTGTGTACCTCGTGGAGCGCGTGGACCCGTCCATCATCGGCGGGATCATGCTCGAGGTGCGCGGCAAGCGCTACGACGCCTCCGTGCGCGCCCAGCTCTCTAACATCAGGAAGACGCTCTCCTCTTCGTTCAACGGAGGTGAGGAATAAATGACGACAGAAGAAACCATCAGCTCGCAGAAGATCCTGGAGACCCTTCGCGCTAACCTCAGCGCTATCAACGCGACGGTCGACCACCAGGAGGCCTCTGTGGTCACCGAGGTCGGCGACGGCATCGCCCACATCTCGGGCCTGAAGACCGCCATGGCCGGCGAGCTCCTCAAGTTCACCAGCTCTGCCACCGGCCACGACGTCTACGGCCTGGCCCAGAACCTGGACCGAGACGAGGTCGGCGCCGTCCTCTTCGGCAACGTCGAGGACATCAAGGAAGGCGACGAGTGCCGCACCACCGGCCGCGTCATGGATATCCCCGTGGGCCACGCGATGCTCGGACGCGTCGTGAACCCCCTCGGCCAGCCCATCGACGGCCTCGGCCCCATCGTGACGACGCACCGTCGCCCGATCGAGTTCAAGGCCCCCGGCATCATGGAGCGCCAGCCCGTGTGCGAGCCGGTTCAGACCGGCCTTCTCGCCATCGACGCTATGGTGCCCATCGGCCGCGGCCAGCGTGAGCTCATCATCGGCGACCGCAAGACCGGCAAGACGGCCATCGCCATCGACGCCATCGTCAACCAGGCGCAGACCGACATGATCTGCATCTACGTCGCCATCGGCCAGAAGGCCTCCACGGTCGCCACGATCCGCGAGTCCCTGGCCCAGCACGGCGTGCTCGACAAGACCGTCATCGTCGCCGCAACAGCGGCCGACTCCGCGCCGCTGCAGTACATCGCCCCGATGGCCGGCGCCGCGATCGGCGAGTACTTCATGTACAACGACGCCAACGGCAACCCCGCCGACGAGACCCATCCCGGCGGCCACGCCCTCGTCATCTACGACGACCTGTCCAAGCAGGCCGTGGCGTACCGTCAGATGTCGCTTACGCTGCACCGTCCGCCCGGACGCGAGGCGTACCCTGGCGACATCTTCTACCTGCACTCTCGCCTGCTCGAGCGCGCCTGCAAGCTGTCCGACGCCAACGGCGGCGGCTCCCTCACGGCGCTCCCGATCATCGAGACCCAGGAGGGCGACGTCTCGGCCTACATTCCGACGAACGTCATCTCCATCACCGATGGCCAGATCTATCTGCAGTCCAACCTCTTCTTCCAGGGCCAGCGCCCGGCAGTCGACGTGGGCATCTCGGTTTCGCGAGTCGGCGGAGCCGCGCAGGTCAAGGCCATGAAGCAGGTCTCCGGCACGCTTCGACTCGACCTCGCATCCTACCGCGAGAAGCAGGCCTTCTCGCAGTTCGGAAGCGACCTCGACGCCACCACGCAGTACCAGCTCAACCACGGCGCCCACATGATGGAGCTCCTCAAGCAGCAGCGTTACTCCGCGCTTGACGTCAAGGATCAGATCATCGCGATCTTCGCCGCCAAGGAGAACTTCATCGACGACGTCGACCTCGACCACGTGCCGATGTTCCGCGACGCGCTCGCCAAGTACATGTCCGAGCGCCACCCCGCGCTGCGCAACTCGCTCGTCGAGGGCAAGCTCGACGAGGACAAGCAGTCCCGCCTCAAGCTTCACATCGGGCACTTCAAGAGGGACTTCCTCCTGGAGCACCCGAACAAGAAGTCCGCGGCGGACGTCGAGGGCGCGGCCGAGAAGACCGTCCAGCCGGATTCCACCAAGAAGGGCCAGGAGTAGGCACAACATGGCAAACCTTCGCGAGATATCGAGGCGCATGAGCTCGATCAAGAGCACCATGCAGATCACTCGAACGATGGAGATGATCTCCACCGCGAGGATCCGCAAGGCCCTTGACCGCGCGGAGCAGGCGGAGCCCTACAAGGACGCCGTCACGCGCATGCTCGCCAACGTCGCCAGCGCAGGCTTCGATGCCTCCCAGCCCCTGCTCGCCAAGCACCCGGCCGAGGAGCACGTGCTCTATGTGCTCGTCGCTTCCGACCGCGGCCTGGCCGGCGGCTTCAACATCGCCCCGCAGCGCGAGGTCGAGCACGAGATGCAGAAGCTCGCTGATAAGGGCGTGAAGTCCAGCGTCATCACGTGCGGCCGCAAGCCCACAGAGTACTTCACGTACCGCAAGAAGGAGCCTGTGATGTCCTTCGTGGGCATCTCGTCGGAGCCCAACATGGACGAGGCGGACCGCATCGCCTCCTACGTCATGGAGGGTTACTCCAACGGCGACTTCGACCGCGTGGTGCTGGTCTACTGGCACGCGAAGAACCGCGTCGAGCAGACGCAGGTCACCGAGCAGTTGCTTCCCATCACCAAGGAGCAGCTCACGATGCCCAACAAGCCGCGCACCCCTGAGGCGCTCTCCACTATCGAGGGCCAGGAGTACACGGACTTCTCCTTCGACCCCTCCCCGGAGGAGGTCCTGGGCCAGCTTCTGCCCGCGTACTTCCGCACGGTCATCTTCCACGCGCTTCTCGACTCGGCGGCAGCTGAGCACGGCGCGCGCCGCCGCGCCATGCAGTCGGCGACCGACAACGCCAAGGAGGTCCTCGGCAACCTTGGGCGCACGTACAACCGCGAGCGCCAGGGCGCCATCACCACCGAGCTCACCGAGATCATCGGCGGCACGTCCGCATTGGAGGACAACTAATGTCAGAAAACACCACCGAGCAGCGTAGCGCCCTCGAGGAGGCCGCGTTCCACAAGCTCAACAAGAGCGTGGGCACCGGCCGCATCGTCCGCGTCGTCGGCCCCGTGGTCGATGTCAAGTTCGACGATCAGGTGCCGGGCATCTACTCGGCCCTGCGCGTCGACGGCGACACGCCCATGGGTCACGTCGACACGGTCCTCGAGGTCGAGTCCCAGCTCGAGGGAGGCGTCGTCCGCACCGTCGCCATGTCCTCGACCGACGGCCTCACCCGCGGCCTGCTCGTCCACGACACCGGCCATCCCATGATGATGCCCGTGGGTCCCTCGACCCTCGGCCGCGTCTGGAACGTCATGGGCCAGCCGGTCGACGGCGGCGAGGTTCCCGCCGACGTCGATTACTACCCGATTCACCACCCGGCCCCCGCGTTCGAGGAGCTCACCACCCAGACCGAGATCTTCGAGACCGGCATCAAGGCCATCGACCTTCTCGAGCCCTACGTCCGCGGCGGCAAGACCGGCCTGTTCGGCGGCGCCGGCGTCGGCAAGACGGTCCTCATCCAGGAGCTCATCAACAACCTCGCCCAGGAGCACGGCGGCACTTCCGTGTTCACCGGCGTCGGCGAGCGCACCCGTGAGGGCACCGACCTCTTCCTCGAGATGACCGAGTCCGGCGTCATCAACAAGACTTGCTTGGTCTACGGCCAGATGAACGAGCCGCCCGGAGCCCGTATGCGCGTCGCCCTCTCGGGTCTGACGACCGCCGAGTACTTCCGCGACCAGGGCCAGGACGTCCTTCTCTTCATCGACAACATCTTCCGCTTCTCGCAGGCCGGCTCCGAGGTCTCCGCGCTTCTTGGCCGCATCCCGTCCGCCGTCGGCTACCAGCCCACGCTGGCCACCGAGATGGGCGAGCTCCAGGAGCGCATCACCTCCACCAAGGAGGGCTCCATCACCTCCGTCCAGGCCGTCTACGTCCCCGCCGACGACCTGACCGACCCGGCGCCCGCCACCACCTTCACGCACCTCGACGCGACGACGGTTCTTTCCCGCTCCATCACCGAGCTGGGCATCTACCCCGCCGTCGACCCGCTGGCGTCCTCGAGCTCCGCGCTCGACCCCTCCATCGTCGGCGAGGAGCACTACCGCGTGGCCATGGCCGTCCAGGAGACCCTCCAGGAGTACTCCGACCTGCAGGACATCATCGCCATCCTGGGCATGGACGAGCTTTCTGAGGACCAGCAGAAGGTCGTCGCCCGCGCCCGTAAGATCCAGCAGTTCCTCTCGCAGTCGTTCCACGTCGCCGAGAAGTTCACCGGCAACCCGGGCTGCTACTGCACCATCCAGGACACGGTCCGCTCCTTCGCCGAGATCATCGACGGCAAGTGCGACGACCTGCCCGAGCAGGCTTTCCGCTACGCCGGCACCATTGAGGACGTGCGCGCCCGCGCCGCCAAGATGACCTCCGACGACTCGAAGAACTAGGTTAGGCAATGGCAGAGCTGAACGTACAGTTCGTGCGTCCCGACCGGGCCCTCTATGAGGGCCCGGCCACCAGCCTCGTGCTCGTCACCTATGCCGGCGAGCTGGGCGTCTACCCCGGCCACGCGGCCGAGATCGTCGCCCTCGGCGACGGCGTCGTGCGCATGAGGCTCACCGAGAAGGACGGCGGGGGAGAGCGCGACGTCGTCGTCTCCGGCGGCTACGCCGAGATCGACCACGACCAGGTCATCATCCTCGCCGACCATGCTCGCCGCACCGACGACATCGACGTCGAGACGGTCCGCCGCACCCGCGATGAGGCCATCGAGACCCTCGATGCCTGCGAGGAGGGCGACCACAGGCGCGCGTACTACGAGAACAAAATCAATTGGTGTAACCTTCTGTTGAAGCAGACCATCAAGGACCAGTAAGGTCCTCTTGCATACGGAGGGTTCATGGACGTCATCAAGGTCGAGGGTGGCCACCCCATTACTGGCGAGGTGACCGTCGAGGGAGCAAAGAACTCGGCGCTTAAGCTTATGGCCGCTACGCTTATGGCCAAGGGCGTGAGCACCCTCACCAACGTCCCCGACATCGCCGATGTCCACGTAATGGGCAAGGTGCTCAAGAATCTCGGCGCGACCATCGAGGTCGTCAACGAGCATGAGCTGAAAATCGATACCACCAGCGTCGACTCGTGGGAGACCCCCTACGACCTCGTCGTTCAGATGCGGGCCTCCACTGCGGTGCTGGGCCCGCTTCTTTCTCGCTTCGGCAAGGCCGTCGTCGCCATGCCGGGAGGCTGCAACATCGGTGCCCGAAAGATCGATATGCATATCCTCGGGCTCGAGGCCCTGGGCGTCGAGTTCAAGATCGACCACGGCAACATCCACGCGAGCGCGCCCCACGGCATCCACGGCGCGACCGTTACCCTCGCCTTCGCGAGCGTCGGCGCGACCGAGAACCTCATGATGGCGTCCGTCTTTGCCAAGGGCTCGACCACCATCGACAACGCTGCCCGCGAGCCCGAGATCGTCGACCTCGCCAACCTCCTCAACGAGATGGGCGCCGACATCAAGGGCGCCGGCTCCCCGGTCATCGAGATCAACGGCGTCTCGGAGCTCCATCCCGTCACGCACGCCGTCGTGGGCGACCGCATCGAGGCCGGCACGTTTTTGGCCATCGGCGCCCTTTGCGGCGGGCCGGTCAAGGTCAAGGGCTTCGACCCCCGCCACCTCGGCCTTGTGCTCAAGAAGTATGAGCAGATGGGCATCCACGTCGAGCGCGGGAGCCGCGAGTGCACTTGCTGGCGAGAAGGGCCGATCCTTCCCGCCGACATCCAGACCCTGCCGTTCCCCGGTTTCCCGACCGACATGCAGGCTCAGACCATGTGTCTTCTTTCCCTGTGCCAGGGTTCCTGCGTGATCACCGAGAACGTCTTCGAGAACCGCTTCATGCTCGCGAGCGAGCTCAACCGCATGGGCGCGGACATCACCATCGAGGGCCATCACGCCATCGTCCACGGCGTGCCCGCGTTCTCCGGGGCACAGGTCAAGTCCCCCGACCTGCGCGGAGGCGCCGCTCTCGTCATGGCCGGCCTGGTCGCGGACGGCGAGACCGTCGTCTCGGCGATCCACCACATCGATCGCGGTTATGAGGGCTTCGTCCCGAAGCTCGTCTCGCTCGGTGCCAAGGCGGAGCGCGACACGCTGCCCGATTTGGACCACGAAATCTAGACTCGTCTGGGTATAGTGGCCTTGTAAGAGCCAGCGTTCGAATAGCCCGGAGCATCTACATGATCAGCAACGCAAAAGATGACCACTCCCTCACCCGAGCCGGCGAGGATTATCTCGAGTCGATCTACCGTCTCTCGCTCGATAGCGGCGAGCCCGATGGGTCGGTCCGCTCGGTTGACGTCGCCGACCAGCTCGAGGTCTCCAAAGCCAGCGTGAACAAAGCCCTCAATCAGCTCAAAGACATGGGCATGGTCACCCAGAGCCGTTACGGCCGCGTGACCCTCACCTCCGAGGGCGAGAAGTACGCGAAGATCGTCTGGCGCTCGCACCGCGCGCTCCGCGCGTTTTTGCAGACGGACCTCGGCGTCGAGCCCGAGACCGCAGACGAGGAGGCCTGTCTCATGGAGCACGCGCTATCTGCCGATACCATGACGCGACTCATCGACTATCTGCAGAAGCAGGGCGTGAAGATCGACTAGCCCTTCTTTGCCAGCGACTACCCCTAGAGGTGAACAACCTTTGGATAAGCATGCCGATATGATTCGCTTCGGCAACGACGGCTGGAAAACTCGCTACGAGGACGGATTCACGGCGGAAAACGCTTCCCGAGTCGCCGCGGCTTTCGGGCTCCTGTGGTCTGAGGAGCATGAGGGCGCGACGGTCTACGTCGGGTATGACACCAGGCTCCCGTCCGAGGGAATCGCCCGCGAGTTCGCGGGGGTCATCGCCGCATGTGGCCTTCACGCCAAGCTGGCTTCCTCCGCATGCCCGACGCCCGCGCTCGCCTGGGCCTGCGCCCACGATGACGAGGCGATCGGCGCCGTGATGGTCACCGCCAGCGAGCTTTCCTGCGAGTACGGCGGAATCGTGGCGCGTGGAGCCGACGGCGGCCCGTGCGACCGGGAATTCCTCGACAAGGTGGAGCAGCTCGTTCCGTCGTCGCCGGATGATGCCCGCGGCCCCGTCGACATCGTCGAGGTGGTGGAGCCCTATATCGCGGGTCTCTTTACGTCGATGGGGAAGTGCACGCCGCTTGCGAAGCCACTCAAGGTCGTCGTCGATCCCATGTACGGTTCTGGCGCGCGCGTGCTTTCCCGCGTTCTGAGGGGCCTCGGCTGCGAGGTCATCGAGATTCACTCGAGGAGCCTGGGCGACTTCGGCGGGATCCACCCCTCGCCGACCGACCCTTGGGCGGACGAATGCGAGCAGGCCGTGATCTCCGAAGGCGCCGACCTCGGAATCGTCCTCGATTGCGATGGCGACCGAGCCGGCGTGGTCGACGAGAGCGGCCGCTTGCTCGCCGTGCGCGAGCTTGTGCCGCTGGTCATCGAGGCGCTCGCGCGGAAATCGCATGCCGAGGGGCGCGTGGTGACGACGCTCACGTGCTCGGCCCTGATCGAGCGCCAGGCCGAGCGGCTCGGCCTCGAGTACGTGCCGGTGTCCGTCGGTTTCTCCTATATCTATAGCGAGATGGGGGAGGGCGACGTCCTTCTGGGCGCCGAGGAGTACGGTGGCATCTGCGTCCCTTCCCACCTGATGGAGCGCGACGGTATCTACGCGTGCCTCCTCGTCGCCGAATACCTGGCCGAATCCGGCCGGAGGCTGTCTGAGCTCGTTCAGACGCAGGAAGAAACCCTCGGAAAGACCTATTGGGCCCGCCGCGACGTCAGGCTCGATCCCGCGAGCGCCCAGGTCTTCAGGACCATCCTCCCCGGGCTCAACCCTCCCGAAGTCGCCGGAAAGAAACCCGTGGAGGTAAGCCACGCCGATGGTCTTCGCCTCGCCTTCGATGACGGTTCGTGGGTCCTTGCCCGTCCGGCGCGCACGGATCCCGTGGTCAGGGTCTATGCGGAAGCCCCTGATGCTGCGGAGCGCGATGCTCTTATAGAGGGCGCGTGCGAGGCCGCCGTCTCTGGCGCGCTGCCGGCGTAAAGCGTCCGCCTCCGAATGACGAAAAGGGACAGTCCCTTTTCGTCATTCCTTATATAGATGGGCGGATGGGGGAGGAGGCCGCCCGGCCGCGCCCCCGCGCGGCCCCGGGCCCCTCGCGCCCTCGTCGCCGGCCGCGCGCCTTCCCGGGCGGCCCTCCCGCCCCGAATGTGGAGGGAACGTGGAGACGCCCGCCCGCCCTTGCGCGAGGGGCGGGAGGTGCGTATATTAATTCCTCGCGCAGCAACGCCACGAACTGCGAAAGAGCAGCTCAGGGCGGCCGCGCGCGGGACCTTGAGAACCGGATACTGCGATCGAGAGATCGGTGGAAGAAGACAGACAAGCGAAGTCGAATCGAGCACCCGGATGCATATCCGGGGGACTCATCGATTCCTACTTAGCGAATCCGAAGATGAGCGTCATCGGCCGGGCACGGACCATCCACTTGATGAGAACGGCCCCTTCACGGAGGGGGCCCTTCGAACGGAGAGTTCGATCCTGGCTCAGGATGAACGCTGGCGGCGCGCCTAACACATGCAAGTCGAACGGTTAAAGCACCTCCGG
>QAKZ01000006.1 GCA_003150175.1 Coriobacteriia bacterium | reverse complement strand
CTGCTCGGAGGCGCAGATCATGCCGTTGTCGAAGGTCTTGGAGTGGATGATCGAGTTGACGGCGAGCTTGATGTCCGCGGTCGAGTCGATGATGACCGGGGTGTTGCCGGGGCCGACGCCCAGAGCCGGGGTGCCGGAAGAGTACGCGGCGTTGACCATGCCCGGGCCACCGGTGGCCAGGATGATGTCGGCATCGCGCATGAGCTCGTTGGTGAGCTCGAGGGACGGCGTGGCGATCCAGTCGATGATGCCCTTGGGGGCGCCTGCGGCCTCGGCGGCCTCGCGCACGATGCGGGCGGCCTCGGCGGTGCAGGCCTTGGCGCGCGGGTGCGGCGAGATCAGGATGGCGTTGCGGGTCTTCAGCGCGATGAGGCACTTGAAGATAGCGGTCGAGGTGGGGTTGGTGGTCGGGATGACGGCGGCCACGATGCCCATGGGCTCGGCGACCTTCTTGTAGCCGAACGCCGGGTCGTCCTCAACGACGCCGCAGGTCTTCATGTCCTTGTACTTGTTGTAAATGTACTCGGCGGCGTAGTGGTTCTTGATGACCTTGTCCTCGACGACGCCCATGCCGGTCTCCTCCACGGCCATCTTGGCCAGGGGGATACGGGCCTTGTTCGCGGCCATGGCGGCCTCGTAGAAGATCTTGTCCACCTGCTCCTGGGTGAACTTGGCGTACTCGGCCTGCGCGGCGCGCATCTGCTTCAAGCGCTCCTGCAGCGCCTCGACGCTGTCGATGACGGTAACGGTCTTCTTTGCCATGCTTCCTCCATTTTTCCTTTGGCCGTCGGGGGAATCCCGACGGTCGACAGAAGACGATGGGACGGGCAGTGCGGCGAAAATCCCAAATTCGCCATTTTTGATTATACGCAAGGGCCGGGGCTAAGCCCAGTCAGCACAAGGCTGGGCCCAAGATTTGGTGCTGGAGCACAAATCGAGCCGACTACCTGCGAAAACCACGGGTAAAGCTAGGAGAGCACGCTCAAGGCCCAATCAAGGTCGTCGGTGGTCTTGAGCTTCTCGAGAATCTCCTCGTCCTCGAGGATGCGGCAGATGTTCGCCAGGATCTCGAGGTGCTCCTCGCCCTTGCCGGCGATACCGAAGACGAGCTGAGCCTTCTCGCCGTCGAAGTCAACGCCGTCAGGGTACTGCTGCAGGACGACACCGGTGTTCTCGACGGCGTCCTTGGCCTCGTTGGTGCCGTGCGGGATCGCGATGCCCATGCCGATATAGACGCTCGTGAGCTTGTCGCGCTCGACCATGGCGTCGACGTAGAGGTCCTTGACGTAGCCGCGCTTGACAAGCAGCGCGCCGGAGTCGCAGATGGCCTGCTCGCAGCCCACGCTCTTGCAGCCGAGCTGGATGTCGGCGGCGCTGATGGAGAGCTTGGGCTTGTCCGGGTCGGCGGCGGGGGCGAGCTTGGCAGTCGGGGCGTTGCCGGCGGGGACGGCGGAGTTCTTCATAGAGTTGAGGGACTCGTAGAGGACGTCGAGGGCGGGGTCGTCCAGGAAGTTGTCGATCTCGACGATCTGAGCCTGCGGGGCGCTCTTGCGGGCGCGCTCGGAAAGGACGCGCTGGCAGACGACGATCTTGGCCTCGCCGGTCACGTTGTCGACGCCGGAGTGCTTGACGGTGAGGTCGGGGCGCTCGGCCTTGATGCGGTTGCGGAAGCGAGTGGCGCCCATGGCGGAGGAGCCCATGCCGGCGTCGCAGGCGAAGACGACGAGGCCGTTCTCGGTGCCAGAGACCACGACAGCCTCGGAGGTGACCTTCATCTCGCGCATCTTCTCGCTCGCGGAGTCGATGTCGGCAACGTCGGCGGCGCGGACGATCGGCGAGGCGATCACGAAGGAGACGGCGGCGGCGATGCAGACGCCGATAATGACCTGGATCATGCACTCAGAGGGCGTCATGGCCAGGAAGGCGAAGATCGATCCCGGGGAGGCGGCGGAGGTGAGGCCGCAGCCGGTGAAGCCGAACCACGCGATGGCGGCCACCGTCGGAGAGGGCGACGTCGTCGTGGTCTCCGGCAGCCTGCCGCAGGGCATCCGAGCCGAGTACTACGCCGAGCTCGTCGTGGCGCTTCGCCACACCGGCGCGAAGGTCTTCCTCGACGCCGACGGCGACCCGCTTCGCATCGGCATCAAGGCCCGCCCGTCTCTGATCAAGCCGAACGATGACGAGCTCTCCCACCTCGTCGGCCGTGAGCTCGCCTCCGACGCCGAGGTCGCCGAGGCTGCCCGCCAGCTCGTCTCCGGGGGCGTCGAGGAGGTCGCCGTCTCTAAGGGCGGCCGCGGCGCCTTCTTCGCCACCAAGGACAAGGTCATCCTCGCCAAGGCCCCGAAGGTCAAGGTCGGCTCCACGGTCGGCGCCGGAGACTCCGTCGTCGCCGCCCTCGCCTTGGCCGAGATCAGGGGCATGGGGCTCGAGGACGCTGCCCGGCTCGCTGTGGCGACCGGCTCCGCGAACGTCATGTACTCCGGCACCCAGGCGGCCGAGAAGTCCGCGGTCGAGGCGCTCATGCCGGGCGTCCAGATCGAGGAGCTCGCGTAAGGCTCCCCCCTCACATCGTTGTTCCACCTGAACGGGTAATGAACAGGCAAGCAAAGAAAGGATCCACCATGAAGGCTAAGGCTGAACTATAAGGGCACCATGTGGAGCCCCGGCTACTCCTACGAGTTCTGCGGCGGCGACGCCAGTTACTGCATCCTCCCCGCTGAGGTCATGGAGTGCGGCTGCCTGCTCGAGTACACCGGCGAGGCCTACTACCAGGCTTCCCTCGCCGAGCCGATGAGCTGCTCGATCGGCGCTTTCCGCGCCGCTTACCACACCCAGATGGGCGTCTACACCCACGAGATGGGCATCAAGGAGGGCGGCAAGCTCGCCATCGTCGCCGGCGCGGGCCCGATGAGCCTCGGCGCGCTGACCTACGCGCTGCACTGCGACCGCAAGCCCGGCCTCGTCGTCGTCGCCGACATCAACCAGGACCGCCTCGACCGCGCCGAGCACCTCTTCTCGCCCGCGGAGATCAAGGCCGAGACCGGCATTGACCTCGTCTTTGCCAACAACGGCAAGATGGACGACCCTGTGGCCGGCCTGCGCGAGATCTCCGGCGGCACCGGCCTCGACGATGTCCTGTGCTACGCCCCCGTGGCCGCGGTCGTCACGCTTTCCTCCGCGATCCTCGGGCGCGACGGCTGCCTGAACTTCTTCGCCGGCCCGACCGACAAGCACTTCTCGGCCGAGATGAACTTCTATGAGGTCCACTACGGCTCCACGCACGTCATGGGCACCACCGGTGGCAACACCGCAGACGAGGTCGAGTCCCTCGAGCTCACCGCTGCCGGCCGCATCGATCCGGCCGTCATGGTCACCCACATCGGCGGCCTGGACGCCGCGGCCGAGACCACGCTCAACCTCCCGAAGATCCCGGGCGGCAAGAAGCTCATCTACACCCACATCTCGATGCCGCTGACCGCGCTGACCGACCTGCGCTCCAAGGGCACCGAGGACGAGCGCTACGCCAAGCTCGCCGACATCGTCGAGGGCAACAAGGGCTTTGGTGCCCCGAGGCCGAGCGCTACCTGCTCGCCAACTTCGACCCCATCGCCGAGGCTTAATCCATGCATTGCGCAGCTGAACGTTAAGTTCACGGAGGACCCCGGCCACTTGGCCGGGGTCCTCCTCGTAATATAAGTGCATACGCGTTACAATAACTTCATTATTGATGCCGAATCGTGCGACAAGCAAAGTCGGGAGACACCATGTCCAGCAGCATGACCGAGCGCCGCGAAACCATCGCCAAGTTCGTGACCGAGCGCGGCACCGTGACCTTCGCCCAGCTCAAGAAGACCTTCCCCGATGTATCGGAGATGACGATCCGAACCGACCTGAGGACGCTCGATGAGGCGCGCCGCATCGTCCGCACGCACGGCGGGGCTCGCTCGGTCGAGTACGTCGTCGGCACGGACAACCTGCTGCTCAACCGCTCGGCGCGAAACGTTGAGGAGAAGAACATCATCGCGGGCAAGGCCAAGGAGCTCGTCCGGCCGAACAGCACCATATTCTTGGACTCCGGGTCGACGACGACCAGGCTCGCCAAGGAGATCGAAGACAAGCGCCTGCTCGCCTTCACCAACAGCCTGACCTGCGCAGCCGAGCTCTCGAACCTCGAGAACGTCCACACCATCGTCATCGGGGGCAAGCTCAACCGCTACAGCATGAGCCTGAACGGGAGCAAGAGCATCGAGGAGATCGGGCTTTTGAACTTCGACATGCTCTTCCTCGGCCTGACCTCGTTCCAGTCCTCGATGGGCTTCGGCTGCGGCTCCGACGACGAGGCGGCGCTCAAGCGTGCGCTCATATCCCACGCGGAGCGCACGGCGGTGCTCATGGATTCCTCAAAGCTCGGGCAGCGCAGCACCTTCAAGATCTGCGGCCTCGAGGACGTGGACTACGTCGTCTCCGACGGCAAGCTGAGCGAGCACTTCAAGAAATACTGCGAGGAAGCGGACGTCACCATTCTCTAGACTGAGACGCGGCCTCTATCTCATAGCGAGCCGCTTCAACCATCCCTGTCAGTTATCGTTACCTGACAGGGATTTCTCTAGCTGCATGACCTGTGCCCGCGGATCGTCAGCCGAGGCTTCGACGCGTCGCCAAGAGGTGTCGTCGGCGAGCCTAACCCATACATACGGCCCGAAACCGCCTCGAAGCGTGCACGAGGCCTCGCGGTATGCGGCGTCCGTCGTAAGCCCAGGGTAGCTGACCTCCGCGACGCGGGGGTGGCAGCGAAGGTAATTGGCGATGACCTGGGCCGCGTCGGAGAGAACCCGCCACTCCCCCGCGGTCATCTGCCCTTGGAGGCAAAGAAGGGCCCCGAGGTCGGGGCCCTTCTCGACTGTGAGCTTGATATCCAAGTCCCGGCGGAGCTTAGCGGCGCTCGGCGATCTCGGACTTGACCTCGGAGATGAACTCGTCGAGGCTCTTCTGGACCGTCTCGTTGGAGCGGTCGCGGACCGAGATGTTGCCGGCTTCGGCCTCCTTCTCGCCGAGGATCAGCATGTAGGGCACGCGATCGACGGAGCGGGCCTCGCGGATCTTGTAGCCGATCTTCTCGTCGCGCTCGTCAACCTTGACGCGGATGCCGGCGTCACGGAGCTTCGCGGCGACCTCATCGGCGTAGGCGCGGGTCTTCTCCGAGACAGGCAGGACCTTGACCTGACAGGGCGAGAGCCACGTCGGGAACTTGCCGGCGTACTGCTCGATGAGCATGCCGATGAAGCGCTCGAACGATCCGAAGCCCGCGCGGTGGATCATGATGGGCTGGCGCTTGGTGCCGTCCTTGTCCGTGTACTCGAGCTGGAAGTTGTGGGGCAGCTGGAAGTCGAGCTGGATGGTTCCGCACTGCCAGGTGCGGCCGAGGCAGTCCTGGAGGTGGAAGTCGATCTTCGGGCCGTAGAAGGCGCCGTCGCCGGGGTTGACGACGTAGTCGATGCCCATAGACTCGAGGGCGTCGCGCAGGCCCTGCTCGGCGCGCTCCCAGTCCTCATCGGATCCCATGGAGTCCTCCGGACGCGTGGAGAGCTCGACCTTATAGGGGAAGCCGAACTGCGCGTAGTAGGCGGTGATCAGGTGCGCGGTGTCCGTGACCTGCTCGGTGATCTGATCCGGGCGGATAAAGAGGTGCGCATCGTCCTGGGTGAACTCGCGGACGCGGAACAGGCCGTGCAGGGCGCCCTTGAGCTCGTGGCGGTGGTCGAGGCCTGCCTCGGCGAGCTTAAGCGGCAGGTCGCGGTAGGAACGGGGCTTGGACTTGTAGATCAAGCATGCGCCGGGGCAGTTCATCGGCTTGATCGCGTAGTCCTCCTCGTCGATCTGCGTGGTGTACATATTGGCCTTGTAGTGGTCCCAGTGGCCGGAGGTCTCCCAGAGGGTGCGCGAGAGGATGATCGGGGTCTGGACCTCGTCGTAGCCGAACTTGGCCTGCATCTCGTGCCAGTAGTTCATGAGGGAGTTGCGGACGATCATGCCGTTGGGGAGCCAGAACGGGAAGCCGGGGCCCGCCTCGGACATCATGAAGAGGTCCATCTCCTGGCCGATCTTGCGGTGGTCGCGGCGCTTGGCCTCCTCGAGCATGTGCAGGTGCTCGTCGAGCTCCTCCTTGGTGGCGAAGGCGATGCCGTTGATGCGGGTGAGCATCTTGTTGTCCTTATCGCCCTTCCAGTAGGCGCCCGAGACGCCCGTGAGCTTGAAGGCCTTCACGGCCTTG
>QAKZ01000031.1 GCA_003150175.1 Coriobacteriia bacterium | reverse complement strand
CGGCCTTCTGGGCACGTTCGAGATAGATCCAGGTCGAGCGCCAGCTGAAGAGCTCCCAGTAGCGGTACGAGAGCTGGCCCTTGACCCAGAAGCGGTACACGACCCAGACCAGGAAGGCGACGACGGCGGCCAGGCTCACGACGGTGCCGAGGAGCATCTTGCGCCTCGTCTTTGGGCCGGGGGCCTCGTAGAGAGCGTCGCGCATGGTGGTTGCGTTGGCTGCCATTAGCGGATCACCCTGACCTTCTGGTCGATCTTGTTGCCGATGAAGCCGGCGACGAGCGCAGTGCCGATGTAGCCGCAGGCAGAGAGCACGAAGGTGATAACGCCTGCGGACTCGCGGGTGTTGATGTAGCTGACCACGCCCGTGAGCTCCTGCGGGGCCATGGGCACCTGAGAGCCGAGGGCGGTGGTAAGCATGACGGCGATGAAGAGGTTCGTCATGGGGAGCACCGTGGAGCGCAGCGCCTGCGGGATCACGATGGTGCGCAGGATCTGCGTGAAGGTGAGACCGATGGAGCGCGCCGCCTCGATCTGCCCCACGCCGATGGTGTTGATGCCGGTCATGAAGTTCTCGGAGCCGAACGCAGCGGCGAGGATCACCGTGGCCGCTATGACCGCAGGCTCGTAGTCGAGGACGAGCCCGAGGTTAGGCAGCGCGTAGACGACGATGAGCAAAAGTACCGCGCCCGGGATGTTGCGGAAGATCTGCACATAGAGATCGCCGAAGACGCGCAGCGGCTTGAACGGGCAAACCCTCATGACCGTGATCACGACGGAAAGGACCATGACGAGGGCGAATGAGATGAGCGTCATGCGCCAGGTGGTCAGAAGGGCAGTCAGGTAGTTCTGCCCGTAGGTGGATAGTAGATCGGCGATCCCCATCGCCCCTCCTTACATAAGCAGCGGGGCCGCCCGTCGCGATCGACGGGAGACCCCAGTCGAACCTGCGGCCGGGATAACCCCTCGCAGGCCGGTCGGTCTTTGGTTAGGCCCCGATCGCGGGCGGCTCGGCGGTGGCGGAGACGCCGGTGCGGTCGGCGATGCAGATCTTGTAGAACTCGGCCCACTTGCCGTCGTCCTCGAACTTCTTCAAGAAGTCGTTGACGAACTCGACGCCGTCGGAGCCGAGCTTCAGGCCGATGCCGTACTTGTCCTCCGGGCCGAAGGACTCGACGGCGAGACGGTACTTGCCGGGGTTCTTCACGATGTTGCCCATGTGGAGCGTGTTGTCGACCACATAAGCGTCGACACGCCCCTGCTCGAGGGCGGCACGGCACTCGTCATCCTTGGAGAACTCCTGGACCTCGGCCTCGGGGGCGTACTCCTCGACGACCTGCGGGCCGGTGGAGCCGGACTGGACGGCGACCTTCTTGCCCTTGAGGTCGTCGATGGAGTTGATATCGGTGTTGCTGGCCGCGACGAGGACGCCCTGGGTTGCCGTGAAGTACGGGCCGGCGAACGAGATGACGGCCTTACGCTTGTCGTTGATGGTATAGGTGGCGAAAACGGCGTCGCAGGTGTCGTTCTGGAGGACCGACTCGCGGGTATCGGAGGTCATCTGGGTGTAGTCGTACTTGGTCTCGTCGCCGAGGATGTAGCGGATGAGCGAGAGATAGATGGCCGCATCGAAGCCGTAGACCTTGCCCGTGGTCTCGTCGAGCTGCGAGAAGAGCACGGAGGTGCGGGTCGCGCCGAGGCGGAACGAGCCAGCGTCCTTGATGGCCTTTGCCCAGGAATTGGCCTCGATGGTCGCGCCGTCGGCCTGCACGACGGAGGCGACGAGCTTGTCAAAGGCGTCCTTATCGATATCGGTGTTGGGGGTGGAGGACAAGGAGCCGTCCTTATTGTCGGTAGCGGCGGGCTCGGAGGGGCCGTCGGAGCAGGCGGCAAGGCCGAGCGTGGCTGCCGCGGTGAAGCCAAGGCCGATGGCCTGGCGACGGTCGAGCATGATCTTCTTCATGGGGGCGTTTCCTTCCCTTTGGTGACTAAGCGTAGTAATGATGTCTGGTCGAGACGTGATAACTACTGTACCCGACAACAGTCGAGTATATAATCCCACCCACGCGGTATGTTTATTGATATTACCAAACGTTCGTTATCGTTGAAAACGGTAACCGGGACAAAAGCAAGCGGCCCCGGCTCGCGTGGGCGGGCCGGGGCCGAGGAGAGACCAAGGTAAGGTCGCAGCTCTACTTGCCGAGCAGGTCGGCGACGTCGAGGGCGATCATGAGCTCCTCGTTGGTCGGGATGACCCAGACGTGCAGGCTGGAGTCGGGCGTGGAGATCACACGCGGGTCGTCAGAACGGACGGCGTTCTTGTCGTCGTCGATCTTGACGCCCATCCAGGCGAGGCGGTTCACGACCTCCTTGCGCATGTGCGCGGAGTTCTCGCCCACGCCGGCGGTGAAGACCATGGTGTCCACGCCGTTCATGGCCTGGACCATCGTGGCGAACTGGGAGGCCACGCGGTAGCTCCACATGTCGATGGCCATCTGGCAGCGCTCGTTGCCCTCGGCGGCGCCGGCCTCAATGTCGCGGCAGTCGCTGGAGACGCCGGAGATGGCGGCCAGGCCGGACTGCTTGTTCATCATCGTGTCGATCTCGTCAATGGAGTAGTGGCCCTCACGGGAGAGGTAGAAGACCGTGGCCGGGTCGACGGTGCCGCAGCGCGTGCCCATGATGAGGCCGTCGAGCGGGGTGAGGCCCATCGTGGTGTCCATGCACTTGCCGTCCTGGATGGCGCACAGGGAGGCGCCGGAGCCGAGGTGGCAGCTCACGACCTTGTGGGCGGTGTGGTTGGAGGCCTCGTCGACGGAGCGCCAGATGAAGCGGTGGCTCGTGCCGTGGGCGCCGTACTTGCGGATGTGCAGGCTGTCGACGACCTCCTTGGGCAGGGCGTAGTTGTGGGCCTCTGCCGGCATGTTGTAGTGGAACGAGGTGTCGGCCACGATCACGTTGCCGATCTCGGGGAACATCTCGCGGCAGATCTCGATGACGTCGGCCTCGGCGTAGTTGTGAAGCGGCGCGAGCGGGGCGACCTCGCGGACCCAGCCGAGGGTCTCGTCGGTGACGACCTTGGACTCGGGGAAGTACCAGCCGCCCTGGACGACGCGGTGACCGATGCCGTCAATGGGTTTGTCGACGTTCTTGAGGATCTCGAAGACGTGCTTGATGGCGGTCTTGTGGTCGGGCAGCGCGACCTCGAGCTTCTGCTTCTGGCCGCCCATCTCCTCATGGCCGATGAAGGAGCCGTCGATGCCGATGCGCTCGCAGTTGCCCTTGGCATAGACTTCGCGGGTGTCGACGTCGAGCAGCTGGTACTTCAGCGAAGAGCTGCCGGCATTGATGACCAAAACGTTCATGTGTCTCCTCTCGATGCGGGGGCGTCGGACCCGCGGCAATACCTTGCACTTAGACGCAAAAAAACGCTTAAATGATAGACCCGCTGAGCATAAACAGCGGGTCTAAACAAGGGGTTATTCGGCGAATGCCACGTTTTCGAGGATGCGCGCGGCGTTCTCGATGCACTGAGGGCAGCTACAGAGGACCTCACCGGTGTCGATGCCCTTGAGATCACGGCAGCGCGTGGCGCCGCACGCCTCGGCGAACTGCTCGACGATCCGACGGGAGACCTTGTAGGTCGCACCCTTGGTCGTGGGGTTGTCGAGGTCGGCGCCGGACTTGGCGAGGCCGCAGATGATGCAGGCACCGGACAGCGCGCCGCAGGTGCCCTCCATACAACCCATGCCAAGGCCGAGGCCCTCGGTCGCGGCAAAGAGCGCCTGTTTGTCCGCGCCGACGAGGTCGGCGTAGGCGCATGCAACGGCCTGGGCGCAGTTGTAGCCCTTGGCGTGCAGGGCGGCGCAATCGGCAACGCGTGACTCCATGGCTAGTCCTCCTTGGGCAGCAGGCCCTCGCCCAGCTTGACGCCGCCGAGAACGTGCATGTGCAGGTGCATGACGGTCTGACCGGCATCGGAGCCGGTGTTCATGATGCAGCGGAAACCGGAGGCATCGAGACCGGTCTCGCTGGCGATGGCGGCGACGGCCTTCGTCATGGACTCGAGCGTCTGGGCGGGGACGCCGTCGATGATGTTGGCATAGTGCTTTTTGGGTACCACGAGCACGTGGACGGGGGCCTGGGGGTTGAGGTCCTTGAAGGCGACGACGTTGTCGTCCTCGTAGACGAAGTCGCTCGGAATCTCGCCGTTGGCGATCTTGCAGAAGATGCAGTCGGACATGTTCCTCTCCTAAAGGTCGTAATTTGCGCTTCGTGCAGGCAAAGCGCTATTCGTTGATATAAGCGGTCGCAGGCGCGGAGGCGGTGTCGGTCGTGGGGGCCGCCTCGTCGGTGGCGTCAAGAAGGACGCGGACCTTCTGCTCGGCGTCGTTCAGGCGAGCGCGGAGGCTCTTGAGAAGCTCCACTCCCCTGCCATAGCGGTCGAGCGACTCCTCGAGCTCAAGGTCGCCGGCCTCAAGGGAGCGGACAATCTGCTCAAGCTCAATCGAGGCCTCCTTGAAGGTCATCTCGTCGATGTTCTTGTACTCCATGGGAAAACTCCTTCCTGCGCGCGGAGGCGCAAAAGATTCTAGTCCTTGTGCACCGCGGCGACGGAGGCGTCGACGGATCCATGCCCGAGCTGCACGGCGATGAGGTCGCCGGCGCTGAGCGACGAGGCCTCCTTGACCACGTGGCCGCCCTCGTCGCGCGCGATGGCGTAGCCGCGCCCGAGGACCTTCAGCGGCGAGAGCGCGTCGAGGGTCGCCGCGAGCCTGCCGAAATCGGACTCGTAGCCGCGCAGCAGCCTGGGACCGATGCCGGCGAGGCGGGAGGATTCCTTGGCAAGCGACTCGCCCTGCTGCTTGAGCATGCGCGGGAGCGCAGCATGGAGCCGCTCGGAGGTCTGCTCCAGCTCCGCCTCGCGAGCATGGATGCCGGACGCGGGGTCGGTGAGGCAGGGCCTCGACCCGAGGGCGTCGAGCTTCGCGCGCTCGCGCCCCAGAAGCGTCGTCATCGCCGTGTCCGCGAGCTTGGAGTCGGCGTCGAGGCCCGCCCCCAGCCGCTCGATCATGGCGGACATCGAGTTGCCCAGGCGGACCTGCCGCTGGATGATCTGGCGCTCGACCTCGTCGATCGCCGGCGCGACGGACTCTGCCGCCGCCGTCGGCGTGGAGCAGCGGCGGTCCGCCACCATGTCCGCGATCGAGGTGTCGGGCTCGTGCCCGATGCCGGTAATCACCGGCACGGGGGACGCCGCGACCGCGCGCGCGACCGACTCGTCGTTGAAGCACATGAGGTCCTCGAACGAGCCGCCTCCGCGCACGAGCAGGATAGCGTCGGGGGCGGATGCCGCGGCCACCTGGAGCGCGCAGACGATGGTCGCCGGAGCCGTCGCGCCCTGCACGCTGCAGCCGACGACGTCGATGAGCACGAGCGGGTTGCGGCGCGCGAGGGTGCGCTTGACGTCCTCGATGACCGAGCCGGAAAGCGAGGTGCAGACGCAGACCCTCGAGCAGAACGCGGGGATGCGGCGCTTGCGCGCGGGGTCCATGAGGCCTTCCCGCTCGAGCTTGCGCGCGAGCTCCGCGACCTGCTGACGCAGGATGCCCTCACCTGCGACGGAGATGCTGCTCGCGACGAACGAGAAGCGCCCCGAGGCCTTGTAGATATCGAACTTGCCCGTAAGCTGGATCTGGAGGCCGTCGCGGAGCTCGAAACCGGCGTGCGCGTAGACACCGCGCCACACGATGGCGCTCATAGACGCGCCGTCGTCCTTGACCTCGAAGTAGCAGTGACCGCTGCGAGCGTTGGGGCCGCGGAAGCCGGAGACCTCACCCGTGACTGTCAGCGCCGGCCAGGCAGAGACGTTGCCCTTGGCGAGCCCGACCGCCTCGGAGACGGAGAGCGCGCCGGAAGCTTCTTCCCTCATGCGGCTACCTCCGGTCCCTGTCGCCGTACTGGCTGAGCAGGTACACGAGCTGCAGGATCGAAACGAGGGCGGCGGCGACGTAGGTGAGCGCCGCTGCGATGAGCACCTGGCGCGCGCCCTTCTGGTCGAGGCCAGAGCCGTACTTGCCGAGGTAGGCGACCGCGCGGCGGGAGGCGTCGATCTCCACGGGGAGCGTGACGAGCGAGAAGACCACCGTGGCGGCGAACAGCAGGATGGCCACCTTGATGAGCCCCATGGCGTTCATGAAGACGCCGGCCATGAGGACGATCATCCAGGCGCTCGAGGCGAGGTTGACGGCAGGAACGAGCAGCGTCCGCAGGCGATACATCGAGAACCCCTTGGCTGCCTGGACGGCATGGCCCGCCTCGTGGCAGGCGACGGCCACCGAGGCGACCGACGCCCCCGAGAAGTTCGCGGACGAGAGGTGCAGGCACCCGTCGGCGGGGTTGAAGTTGTCCGTGAGCTCGCCGCCGATGCGATCGATGCCGATGTCCCCGGCACCGCCCTCGTCGAGCATCCTGCGGGCAACCTCGGCTCCCGACCCGGGCACGGACGCGCGAACGCCGGACCACTTCCGGTACGTGCTCTTTATGTAGGCCTGCGTGGCGAGGCCGATAACGAGCGAGACGACGACCAGCAGGATATACGACGTGTTCATGCCGGCGCCGTATCCGTAGCCGTAACCGTAATATCCGTAAGGCATAAGAGGCTCCAATCTATCCGATGCTTCCTGTATACCCTCTCGCGCAGTTCCGGCCATGGTACCCGAGGGACGGGACAACAATTAACGAGAAGGAAGCGGAAGCGTCAGAGAAGCTCGATCTTGCCGTCCTTGATGGTGAGGCCGAGCTCGCCCGCGAGCAGGCGCTCGAGCTGCTTGCCCGCGACCTCGTGGCGCCAGCCCTGGGCAAGGCGGCCGACGCGCGAGCCGCTCAAAAGCTCGTTCAGGTCGTCCTTGCTCGCGATGACCTGCGGCGCGATGCCGGTCTTCTCGGCCACGACGCGGACGACGGCGCTCATGAGGTCGAGCGCGCCGTCCTTCTCGGGCGAGGGCTTGAGGCGCTTGATGGCGGCCGGGAAGTCGGCGGGCGGGCAGTCGAGGCCGCGCTGAACGGAGGCGATGATGCCGCGGGCGTCGGACTCGGAGAGCTTCTCGAGGCCGCGGATCCTACGGAGCCTGGGCAACGAGGTCGGCGTTCGGTGGCACGCCTCGACGATGACCTCGTCGGACATCAGCCACTTACGGGGGACGTCGCGGGCGGCAGCGGTCTCCTCTCGCCAAGCGCAGACCTCGCGGGCGACGGCGAGCTGACGCCTGGTGAGGGTGCTCGCGCGCTTAAGGCGCAGGTACGCGTCGCGCGGGTCCTTCCGGAAGCGCGAGGGATCGGAGGCCTCGTCCATCTCGGGCAGGACCCACGAGAGCCTGTCGGAGTCGACGAGCTTGTTGCACATCGTCTCGTAGATCTGGGGCAGGTAGCGGACGTCGTCCTCGGCATAGACGAGCTGCTCAGGGTCGAGCGGGCGCTGAGACCAGTCGGTCAGGGCCTCCGCCTTGGGCAGCGACACCCCGCAGTAGGCGTCGACGAGCGGACCGTAGCCGATCTGCTGCCTGAGCCCGAGGAACGCCGCGGCGACCTGCGTGTCGAACACGTTCCTGCACACGCAGCCCATGCCGTCCCACAGCACCTCGAGGTCCTGCGAGCAGGCATGAAAGACCTTGACGACGTCGGGGTCCTCGAAGATCGCGGCGAGCGGAGAGAGATCCTCGATGAGGATGGGGTCGATCGCGGCGATGCTGCCGCCGGCGTTGACCTGGATGAGGCAAAGGCGCGGGAAGTAGGTCTTCTCGCGGAGAAACTCGGTATCGACGGCGACGACGCGGCAGGTGGAGGCCTCGTCGCAGTAGGCCTTGAGCTCTTCTTGGGTGGAAAGATACACGCAAGCTCGATTCTGACGATAATTTGAGTACCATTCGAAGGAGCGCCCTGGGCGCCCGGCCTTACATCATACCGAGAAACTCCCTTATATGAGGAGGAAGGCATGCGTACCCTCATAGTCCATAACCCGAAGTCCGGATTCGGCTCCGACGCGATCTACCAATTCCAGCGCGCGCTCGTCCGCGAGGGCGATGAGTGCGTCTTCAGGCTCCTCTCGCCCCAGATGGACGCCGCGGACGCCGTCAAGGACGCGAAGGGGTTCGACGTCGTCGTGATCTCGGGCGGAGACGGGACCGCGTCCTCGGTGCTCATGGCGCTCGCAGGAAGCGGCGTGCCCACCTGTGTGTTCCCTTCCGGGACGGCGAACCTCTTTAACGCGAACCTCGGCAACACGCCCGAGCCCCAGTCGCTCGCACGCGCATGCAGAATCGGCAAGACCGCCGACGTCGACCTCGGGGTGATCTCTTGGACAGGCGATAAGGGCGCCGCTCACGAGCGGGGGTTCGCGCTGATGAGCGGCACCGGATACGACGCCCAGCTCATGCAGGCAGCCCTGCCGAACAAGGCGGCGCTCGGGCAGGCGGCTTACTATGCCGCGGCCCTCGAGAATCCGCGACCCGAGGTGGTCGACTTCACCGTCACCGTCGACGGGCAGAAGCACATGTGCCACGGCATCATGTGCCTCGTCGCGAACAACGCGATGATCCAAAACGAGATCCAGATCGTCCCTAACTGCAGGATGGACGACGGGCTCCTGGACGTCATCGTGGTGGAGATCGCGAACGCGGCCCAGCTCATCGGCCCTTTGTTCCTCGGCCTTGTGGACCGCGAGGGCAATAAGCTCGGACGCCCGCACATAAAGACCTTCCGCGGCGCGAACATAGTCGTCGAGACGAGCGAGCCCGTGCCCCTGGAGGTCGACGGGGAGTCGGAGGGCTGCGCCGTAACGAGGTACGAGGCCCGCGCGCTGCCGGGCGCCGCGCGCGTGATCGTCGACGCGATGAGCCCCTACGGCAAGAACGCGCAGGTACGCGAGGGCTTCGGTGGCACCGAGGACGTCGATTACCCGAAGTAGACGCCGAGAAATTGCATGTGCCGGTCTTCATGAGCCTTAAATTATGGCGAAGTCGCGGTACCGAAGCTGGGCCTACCCCAAAGAAGCCGCTCAGCGGAGGTCGGCAGGAAAGACGACGCCGAGCTGGCGGCGGGCCTCATCCATCACGCGAAGGGTGCCGAGGGTAACGTCGCGCCAACGCGCGAGGTCCTTCCGGCCGCGGACGCCGTCGACGAAATCGGAGATTTCGCAGGCCATGTCGTGGGCGGGCGGGCGTGCATCGATGCGCCGGCAGGTACCGGACTCCATCCGGAAGAGCTGCCCTTTATCCTCATGGTCATAAACACGCAGGTTCTCCGGGCAGGAGACCTGGTCCCAGATGAGCGTGGCGCGCTCCCCCTGCACCTCGCAGGAGACCTTGCCGTCCGATACCTTGCCGTAAGCGAGGCTCACCGCTTTGTCCGCATACCCGAGCGCGAGGACGCCGGAAAGGTCGATCTTGGAGCACTCGTCTGCGGCGTCGCAGCCCGGCGCGTCGACCATGACGCCGACGGCCTGAACGGAGTCCGGCTCGCCGAAGAGCGCGACCGCGGGGGCGACGCAGTAGACGCCGATGTCCATGAGGGCTCCCGCCGCCATGCGAGGGTCGAAGATGTTGACGCGCTCCCCCGCCCTGAGCTTCGCCACGCGCGAGGTCACCTTCGAGAACGAGAGCTCGGCGAGGCGCACGCGTCCTAGGGCGGCAACCTCTCGCTCGATCTGGCCGAAGGTGGTCACGTGCAGATTGCGAACCGCCTCCATAGCGACGACGCCAGCCTGCTCGGCCGCACGGAACACCTCCTCAGCATCGCGCTCGTTCGCCGAGAAGGACTTCTCGACCAGCACGTGTTTGCCGCAAGAGATCGCCGCGAGCGCCTGCGCCGCATGGGCGGAGTTGGGCGAGGCGATATAGACGGCATCGACGGCGTCGCTCGCGCAGAGCTCGGCTACACCCCCGAAGGAAAGCTCCGCCCCGTGCGCATCGGCGAACTCGCGGGCCCTAGATGCGTCTCGGGAACAGCATCCGACGAGCTCGGCCCCCTCGACGTCGGAAAGAGCGGTGATGAACTGCTCGCAGATGCCGCTGGAGCCGATGGTTGCGAAGCGCACCTTGCCCATATATGCCCTCCCAGAGGCTCGCATTGAACGGATTAGGCCTGACGATTTTGATTCTACGTGATGCCACGAGCGAATCGCGGGGATAATGGAGGTCGTAAAACCACGAGGAGGTTCCACCGGATGTACTCATACAAAAGCCGCGTCCGCTACAGCGAGTGCGACGGGGACGGGCGGCTCACGCTCGTCTCGATGATCGATTACCTGCAGGATTGCTCGACCTTCCATAGCGAGGAGCTCGGCCTCGGGTTCCGAGAGCTCAAGCAGAAGGGCTATGGCTGGATCTTGGCCGCCTGGCGCATCGAGATCGACCGTCTTCCCGAGTTCGGGGAAGAGATCGATGTCCGCACCTGGTGCTACGAGATGAAGAGCCTGCACGCCATGAGGAACTTCGAGATCCTCGATGCCAAGGGGACTTCCTGCGTCCGCGCGGAATCGCAGTGGCTTCTCTACAGCCTAAAGGACAACAAGGTCATCCGCATCCCCTCAGAGCTCGAGGCGTACGTGGAGGACACGCCGAGGATCCCCATGCCGAAGATGCAGCGCAAGCTGCGCGCCGAGGGCCCCGGGACGCAGGCAAGCCCCATAACGGTGGGCGAGCAGTTCCTAGACAGCAACGGGCACGTCAACAACGCCCAGTACGTCCTCATGGCCATCGGGGCTCTTGAGGAGCTCGGTGTGGAGGCGCCGATGTCGACCGTCAGCGTCCAATACCGCTCCATGGCGCGCCTCGGCGACGTCGTGGTCCCCGTCGTCCACGACGCCGAGGACGGCCGGACGATCGAGCTCCTGAACAACATGGGCGAGGTCTACGCCATCGTCAAGCTCCAAGAAAGGTAAGAATCATGGAAACCATTCATGTTGCGGCTGCCGTCATAGAGAACAACAACCAGATACTCGCAGCCAAACGCGCTGACATCGATGGCGAGAACGCCTGGGAGTTCCCCGGAGGCAAGGTCGAGCTGGCGGAGGGGTCCGAGGGCGCGCTGCGCCGCGAGGTCAGAGAGGAGCTCGGCTGCGAGCTCCAGCTCATTCTCCCCTTCGACACCATCGAGTTCGACTACCCCGACTTCCACCTGAGCATGGACGTGTTCATCTGCACGCTCGCCCCAAAGCAGGAGCCAGAAGCCAAGGTGCACGCCGAGCTCAAGTGGGTCTCCAAGGACGAGCTGACCGAAGTCGCGTGGCTCGCGGCCGACCAGATCGCCGCCTATAAGCTCGGGATGTTCTGGGACATGTACTTCTCTGAGCAGCACCTGTAAGTCTCTGAACTGCGCGAATTAACGCTGGCAAAACCCAACACAACAGAAGGAGGCCGCGTGAGCTACGCCGACGATATCTTCTGCGCGATGTGCGCGGACATCATAGAGAACGGCACGACGACCGAAGGACAGAAGGTCCGCCCGCACTGGGAGGATGGGACGCCGGCCTACACCATAAAGAAGTTCGGCGTCTGCAACCGCTACGACCTGCGTCGGGAGTTCCCCGCGCTCACGCTGCGCCGAACGGCCCTCAAGTCCGCGATGGACGAGGTTCTATGGATTTACCAGCGCAAATCCAACAACATACACGACCTCCATTCACACATCTGGGACGAGTGGGCCGACGAGACGGGCTCGATCGGCAAGGCCTACGGCTACCAGATCGGCGTGAAGTCGCACTACCCCCAGGGCGACTTCGACCAGATGGACAAGGTCCTCTACGACCTTCGCGAGACACCCTACTCCCGCCGCATCATGACGAACACCTATGTGTTCTCCGACCTTAACGAGATGAACCTCTATCCCTGCGCATACTCCGTCACCTACAACGTGACCCAGGGGCCCGGAGAGGACCGCCCCACGCTAAATCTGCTGCTGAACCAGCGCAGCCAAGACGTGCTCGCGGCCAACAACTGGAACGTGTGCCAGTACGCCATCCTGCTCATGATGGTCGCGCAGGTGAACGATATGATTCCCGGCGAGCTCGTCCACATGATCGCTGACGCGCACATCTACGACCGCCACGTCGACATCGTCGAGGAACTGATCTCGCGCCCGCGCCACGCGGCGCCGAAGGTGACGCTCAACCCCGAGGTCAAGGACTTCTACGCCTTCACGACCGATGACCTCATCGTCGAGGGCTATGAGCACGGCCCGCAGGTCAAGAACATCCCCATCGCCGTATAGGAGTCTCCATGGATGCTACAAAGCCCGCTCCCCTGCCGAATTTCCACGCGATCGTAGCCGTCTGCGACGATTGGGGAATCGGGCGTGCGGGAGACATGCTCGTGCGCAACCGCGAGGACATGCGCTCCTTCGTGCGCCACACCAAGGGCCACACGGTGGTCATGGGCCGAAAGACTCTGCAGAGTTTCCCGGACGCGAAGCCGCTTGTCGACCGCAGGAATATCGTTATATCGCGCGATGGGTCTTATGCGCCCGACGGGGTCGAGATGGCCCGCACGATCGAGGAGGCCATCAACCTCGCGAGGCGCGACGAAGAAGTCTGGGTCATCGGCGGCGGTCAGGTTTACCAGGAACTTCTTCCTTATTGCTCGTCTGCGGTCGTGACGAAGAACCACTGCACGCGCGACGCGGACACGTTCTTCCCCGATCTCGACGCAGATCCTGATTGGGCCGTCGAGAAGATCGAGAAGGGCGGCGTCATCAAAGCCGGCATTCCCTTCGACTTCGTCACCTACACGAGGCGCTAACCTTGGGCGTTCGCGTCGGAAATGGCGTTGGCCAGCCCGGATACGACGTTTGACCCGCCGTAGAGAGCGTTGAAAAACGCCTCGTTGCCGTCGGTATCCACCTTCCAAGAGCCGTCGTCAGCCTTGGAGAGCGGGAGAACGACGTCGGTGGAAACCACGTCGTCAGAATCAAGGTGCTGGTACAGGAAATCAAAGAGCTTGCCGAGGAGCGCCACGCGACCGTTGTCCGCGTAGGCGCTCTGGGCATCTTCGGTCTGAGAATAGTCGGAGTAGTCGGCCGCCGCGTTAGAAGCGGCGGTGGCGAGGCTCACGTTCGTGATCGTGACCGGGACCGTGGCGCTCTTACCGTCGTCCGATACCGACGGCTCCCCCACCGAGTAGCTGTACCGGGCAAAACAATGCTTATGCAACTCGTTCATGTCGACGCCGTAGGCGGAGAGCACCGCAGCGGTGCCCTCGTCGCGGAAATCCGGCTCAGGCAGGTCCTTAGACTCATCACTCCCCTTGTCCACCGCATACGACTCGAGAACGGGGTCCACGGCCTCTTTTACGGAATCGGCGGCCGAGGCGCACCCGACAAGCCCGGGCACGATGGAGGCGGTGATGAGCAAAGCGATGATAAGCGAAGAGAAGCGGCGCATTAAGGATCTCCCTCGAGACAAAAAAGACGGGCCGGGCAAGTGTGCCCGACCCGTCAATGGTAACGCTAGTTAAGAAGCCTACTCGTAGTCGTTCGTCGCCTCGACGAAGCTCTTGAGCATCTCCTCGCTGTCCTTGCGGCCACGAGCGAGCTCGGCCGCAGCGACGACGGGCACCCAATACATGATCTTCTGCTTGGGCATATCCGCCTTCTCGGAGTACAGATCGAGGTAAAGCTCGGCCTGCTTGGCGTGATACATCTTGAAGAGGATGTAAGTCATCGCCGCATCGGCCTCGGGAAGGCCGCGGGTGACGTGAGCCCAGTCACAGACGTAGGTCTGGCCATCATCGCCGAGGATGACGTTGGAGGGGTTGAAGTCGCCGTGGCAGATGAACTTGTGGCCGGACATGCGGTCGGCGCGCATCTCGAGCTCGTAGCGAGCGGTCGGGTCGATGTCCTTGTCCTTGTCGATCATCTGCTTGAACTTGGCGCGCTGGGAGTTCAGGAGGATCGGGGCCTTGGTGTCCTGGACCTCGACCTGAAGCTCAACGAACTTCTCGATGAGGGCGCGCATCTCGGCGTCGCTCTTGGCCTCGTCCATCTTCTTGCGAAGCGTGGTGCCGGGGACGTACTCGGTCGAGAGCGCCCAGCCGCCGTCGGCGGTCTGGGAGACCTCGAGGACCTTGGGGACGCGGACGCCGGCCTCGGCGACGCGGGCAAGGTTCACGGCCTCGTTGAAGACGTCGGAAGCCGCCTTGGAGGGCTTGAAGGCCTTGACGATGCGGTTACCGTCCTGGTACACGACCTTCTCGTTGCGCTCGACGAGCACAATCTTCTTGTCGGAGAGTTCCATTTGATACTGCCTCCTTGCATTGATGCCATGCCGAACGTGCTATGAAACATTCTAAGAACGCAGTGCTGGAAACAAGGCCAGGGGCGGGCAAGCGGCCTGCCCCTGGCCATGAGCGGTACTAGTCCTCGTAGGAGCGGGGCTCGCGGCCGTAGTAGGCGTCGAGGTAGAGGCTCTTGATCTCGGAGATCAGCGGGTAGCGCGGGTTGGCGCCGGTGCACTGGTCGTTGAAGGCGTTCTCGGACATCTCGTCGAGGGTGTCGAGGAAGTACTGCTCGTCGACGCCGAACTCGGCGATGGTGTGCTTGACGCCCACGTGATCGAAGAGCTCCTGGATCTTGACGAGGAACTTCTCGAAGACGTCCTTGTCGTCGGTGCCGGTGACGCCGCAGAAGCGGGCGGCCTCGGCGTAGCGGTGCAGGGTCTTCGGGTGATCGTACTGCGGGAAGGTGCCCATCTTCGCCGGGCGCTCAGCCGCGTTGTAGCGAAGGACGCGGGTGAGGATTACGGCGTTGGCCCAGCCGTGCGGGATGTGGTGGTAAGCACCGAGCTTGTGGGCCATGGAGTGGTTGACACCCAGGAAGGCGTTAGCGAAGGCGAGGCCGCCCAGGCAGGAGGCGTTGGCCATGTGGTCGCGGGCCTCGACGTCGTTGGGGTTGTCGAAGGCGCGGGGCAGGTACTCGAAGACGAGCTTCATGCCGCGCAGCGCCAGGCCGTCGGTGTAGTCGGAGGCCATGACGGAGGCGTAGGCCTCGAGGCAGTGGGTCAGGACGTCGACGCCGGAGGCGGAGGTCAGACCCTTGGGCTGGGTCATCATGTTGTCGGTGTCGACGATGGCCATGTTCGGCATGAGCTCATAGTCCGTGATGGGCCACTTGGTGCCGGTGTTCGCATCGGTGATGATGGAGAACGGAGTGACCTCGGAGCCGGTGCCGGAGGACGTCGGGATGGCGACGAAGAACGCCTTCTTGCCCATCTTGGGGAAGGTGTAGACGCGCTTACGGATGTCCATGAAGTCCATGGACATATCCTCGAACTTCTCCTCGGGGTTCTCGTACATGGACCACATGATCTTGCCGGCGTCCATCGCGGAGCCGCCGCCGATGGCGATGATGCAGTCGGGGTTGAAGGCGCGGAGCTGCTCGAGGCCCTTCAGGCAGTCCTGCAGCTTCGGGTCAGGCGAGATGGACCAGAAGGAGGTGTGGACGATGCCCTGCTCGTCGAGCGACTTCTCGATCTTCTTGGTGAAGCCGGAGGTGTAGAGGAAGGAATCGGTGACGATGAAGGCGCGCTTCTTGCCGTAGACCTCGCCGAGCTCGCGCAGGGCGACGGGCATGCAGCCCTTCTTGAAGAAGATCTTCTCCGGGGTACGGAACCAAAGCATGTTCTCACGCCTCTCCGCGACGGACTTGTAGTTGAGGAGGTGCTGCGGGCCGACGTTGCCCGAGACGGAGTTGCCGCCCCAAGAGCCGCAGCCGAGCGTGAGGGAGGGCGCCATCTTGAAGTTGTAGAGGTCGCCGATGCCGCCCTGGGAGGACGGGGTGTTGATCAGCACACGGCAGGTCTTCATGGCCTCGTAGTGCTTCTCGATCTTCTCCTTCTCGTTGACGTCGACGTAGAGGGAGGAGGTGTGGCCGTAGCCGCCGTCAGCGACCAGGCGCTCGGCCTTGGCGAGGGCCTCGTCGAAGGTCTTGGCCTTGTACATGCCGAGGACCGGCGAGAGCTTCTCGTGCGCCATGGCCTCGGAGGGCTCGACGGAGGTGGCCTCGCCGATCAGGATCTTGGTCGACTTCGGGACCTCGACGCCGGCGATCTTGGCGATCGTGTAGGCGGACTGGCCGACGATCTTGGCGTTGACGGAGCCGTTGATGATGACGGTGGAGCGGACCTTGTCGAGCTCCTCGCCCTTCAGGAAGTAGCAGCCGCGGGCCTTGAACTCGGCCTTGACCGCGTCGTAGATGTCGGCGAGGACGGTCACGGACTGCTCGGAGGCGCAGATCATGCCGTTGTCGAAGGTCTTGGAGTGGATGATCGAGTTGACGGCGAGCTTGATGTCCGCGGTCGAGTCGATGATGACCGGGGTGTTGCCGGGGCCGACGCCCAGAGCCGGGGTGCCGGAAGAGTACGCGGCGTTGACCATGCCCGGGCCACCGGTGGCCAGGATGATGTCGGCATCGCGCATGAGCTCGTTGGTGAGCTCGAGGGACGGCGTGGCGATCCAGTCGATGATGCCCTTGGGGGCGCCTGCGGCCTCGGCGGCCTCGCGCACGATGCGGGCGGCCTCGGCGGTGCAGGCCTTGGCGCGCGGGTGCGGCGAGATCAGGATGGCGTTGCGGGTCTTCAGCGCGATGAGGCACTTGAAGATAGCGGTCGAGGTGGGGTTGGTGGTCGGGATGACGGCGGCCACGATGCCCATGGGCTCGGCGACCTTCTTG
>QAKZ01000063.1 GCA_003150175.1 Coriobacteriia bacterium | reverse complement strand
AGCCCGGCAGCGTGCGCCTGGGAGGTGCGCGATGAGCCTGCAGGTCGACGATCCGGCCCTCGTCGGGGGTCACGATGCCGGCGATGCACTTGAGCGTCATCGACTTGCCGCAGCCCGAGGGGCCAAGGAGCGCGAGCGTCTCGTCGGCGGCCTCAACCTCAAACGAGACGTCGAGCGCAAACGTCGGCCCGAACGACTTCCGAACGTCGACCTGCAGGCTCATCGCGCACCTCCCAGGCGCACGCTGCCGGGCTTGGCGGCGGACTTCGCGCCGGCCCTCGCGCCGGCCTTCGCGCCCGTCTTGCCCTTCTGCTCGAACCAGTTCATGGCAAGAAGGACCACAGCCGAGATACCGAGGTTGACCATGACCCACGCGAAGGCGCCCGCGTCGTCGTTCGTGCGCCACAGCTGGTAGACGGTGGTGGACACGGTGGCGGTGGAGCCGGGGGTGTAGCCGCAGATCATGGCGGTGGCGCCGTACTCGCCGAGCGCGCGGGCGAAGGCGAGCACCGCGCCCGCCACGATGCCCTGCTGGCAGCACGGCATCTTCACGCGCCAGAAGATCCAGCGCTCGGAGCGGCCGAGGGTGCGCGCCGCGTCGGCGAGGTTCTCGTCGAAGGACTCGAAGGCGCCGCGGGCGGTGCGGTACATGAGCGGGAAGCTCACCACGACGGTGGCCAGGATCGCCGCGTACCACACCATGGTGAGCTTGATGCCGAAGGTGCTCAGCAGCCAGGCGCCGACAGTGCGCCGGGGGCCGAAGACGCGCAGCAGGAGGTAGCCGACGACGGTCGGCGGCAAGACGAGCGGCAGTGTGAGCACGACGTCCAGCACGCCCTTGACCACGCGCGACGCGCGGGCCACGACGTTGGCGAGGAATATGCCGAGGAAGTACACGATCGCGGTCGAGACCGCGGCGATCCTCACCGAGTTGTACAGCGGATACCAGTCCATGCGCCCATCCATCCGTGGGACAAAAGGGACGGGGGATTTTGTCCCAAATTGTGGAGATTCTCCTCCCCACCATCACATTTTGGGACAAAATCCCCCGTCCCTTTTGTCCCAGAACCGCTACGCCGTGGCGAGCGGGGTGAAGCCGACCTCGCTGAAGCACTTGGAGGCCTCGGTGCCCTTGAGGAACTCGAGGAAGAGCTTGGCGCCCTCGGCCTGCGGCGCGTTCTTCATCGCGGCCACGGGGTAGACGACCTGGCCGCACATCTCCTTGGTGGCCTCGTCGACCACGGTGAGGCCCGCGGAGAACGCGTCGGTCTTGTAGATGACGCCGCAGTCCACGGCGCCCTCGGAGACCTGGGAGGTGACCTCCTTGACGTTCGTGCCGTAGGTGATGCAGCCGTCCTTGGCCAGCGCCTCCTCGTCGAGCTCGTAGTAGGCCAGGATCTTCTGGGTGTACTGGCCCACGGGAACGTCGGAGTTGCCCATGCTCAGCAGGATCTCGCCGGACTTGAGGCGCTCGGCCAGGTCGTTGAAGTCAATGATCTTCTTGGGGTTGCCCTCGGGAACGACGAGGGTGACCTTGTTCTCGAGGATGTCGAAGCGGGTGGCGTGGTCGACGAAGTCGAGGCCCTCGTCGTTGCCCTTCTCGGCCTCGGCGTCGAGCGCGTTCATCTGCTTCTGGCCCGCGGAGATGAAGACGTCGCAGTCGGCGCCCTCCTGGATCTGGGTCTTGAGCGTGCCCGAGGAGTCGTAGTTGAACGAGAGCCCGTAGCCCTGGTTCTCGGCCATGAACTCGTCGCCGGCCTTGGTCAGCGACTCGGTCATCGACGCCGCGGCAAAGACGATGAGCTTGGCCTTCTGGGCGTCGTCGCCGGAACCCTTCTGGGCGGAATCATCGGACGCAGCGTTGCCGCCGCATGCCGCGAGGCCCAGGCCGCAGATGACGGCCGCGGAGCCGCCGAGGAACTGCCTTCTGTCGATCATTTGTCTTTCCTTCCTATAAGGGCGAGAAGCGCCGCGCCCTCCCGTCGATTCCCTGGCAAGAAGGGCGCGCCGCCCCCGCCGAGCATTCCGGCAAGAATCGCGCCTCCCCTCCCGCTATTTGCTGTGGGGGCGGTGCGGGCGCAGCTCGGCGCGGCAACGGATCATCTGCGCCGCGATGGAGACCGCGATCTCGGCCGGGGTCACAGCGAGGATGTCGTCGCCGATGGGCAGGTGCACCGACTCGGCGAGCTCGGCGGAGATGCCGTGCTCCTCGAGCGTGCGGCGCACGAAGCCGGCCTTGCGGGCGCTGCCGATGCAGCCGACGTAGGCCGGGCGGTGGGGCAAGACGTGCTCGAGCACGATAGCGTCGCCCAGGTGCCCGTGGGTGAGCACGACGACGAAGTCGCGCGGGGTGATGTGCGTGTAGTCGTCGAGGTCTTTAAACGCGCCGCAGGTCACGCCACGTGCAGCGGGGAAGGCGGCCGGGTCGCAGATGCCCGGGCGGTCATCGACGACCTCCACGACGAAGCCGACGCTCGCGAGCACCGGCACGAGCGCGCGGCCCACGTGGCCGCCGCCGAACACGTAGCACACGGGCTCGGCGCCCACGGGCTCGCGGTAGAGCTTGGCGCCCTCGTCCCACACGGGAACGTCGCAGCCGTCGTCCTCAAAGACCACGCGCGCGGCGGGGGCGGCGGCGTCGGACCAGTCCTCGACGAGCCATGCGGCGTCGCCGGACTCGGCGGCGCCCGCGATGGCCGAGAGCCATCCCTCGTCCTCGGCGGTCAAGAGGCGCACGGCAAGAAGGGCGTCGCCGCCGCAGGCCATGTCGTTCTTCGCGTGGGTCATCCACTCGAGCGAGGCGGGCGCGGGCTGGCCGGCGGCCGCCGCGGCGAGGAGCTCGCCCTCGCGCGCCTGGGCGATGAACTCGATGTTTCCGCCGCCCACGGTGCCGATGAAGGAGCCGTCGGAAAGCGCGAGCATGCGCGCGCCCTCGTGGCGCGGCATGGAACCCGCGGTGGCGAGCAGGCTCGCGAGCGCGACGGGACGCCCGGCGGCGAGCTCGGCGCGCGCGGCGGAGATGATCTGTTGGTCGTTGATGGTCCCTGCTACGTCGTTCATGCAAACTCCTCGATTCCAGAGAGATCGAGCCCGGAGGCGGCGGCCGTGGCCACGACCTTGGGGACGGCCTGCCATTCGCGTGCGGAGCCCACGCCGGCGAGCACGCCGGTAAGGTGGAGGATGGCCTCGAGCACGCCGCCGCCGACGGCGCTCGCCTTGTCGGAGACGGTGCGGATGAACGCGGCCTCACAGCGCGGGTCCACGTCGCCGGACTTCATGCCGCGGCGCACGGTGACGCCGGCCTGCAGAAGGCCGCGGACCACGCCGTCGATGGTGGCCACCATGGCCTTGCCCGCGACCTCGCCGCAGACGGTGCCCGCGTGGACCTCGTCGCCGATGCACACGCGGGGCTCAAAGACGCCGTCTGCCGGCGCCCGCAGCACGCGCTCGCCGGCGTAGCCGCCGATGAGGCCGGGGATGGCGGTGTTGGCGATGGGCGAGCCCTTGTAATAAACGCGCCCCAGGTAGTGGCCGCGCATGGTCTCGACGGCGGCGTCGACGTCCACCGGCGCGGTGAAGCCCGGGCCCACGCCGATGACCACGGGGGCCATGCCGCGCGTGGTGCCGAGGTTCTTCTTTGCGAGGATCGCGTCGACGAGGACGTCGGGCGCGAGCTCGGGCGCCATGCGAGCCTCCGCGTCAACGACGACGGCGACGTCACCGGCAGCCACGGCTGCGCGCACGGCGGCCGCGTCGGCGCAGAGCACGCCGCGGACGTCCTCGACGGTGGTCTCGCCCAGGCGGATGGCTTCGCTGAAGCAGACAGTGCGGCGGATGGACGTGGGAACGGCCAAGTCCGCCATGACAACCTGCATGCCGCAGCGGTGCAGGCGCAGCGCGATGCCGGTGGCGATATCCCCCGCGCCGCGAACGTAAACCAACATGGATGCCTCCTCGGCTGTCGTACAATCTTTTGGTAATGCTAACAGATTCTCTTGCGTGCGTTATATCGGCTTTACAGTAACGGTTAGCTGCGGCAATACTTCGTTTTAGGGTAATTTTTCAGACAGCTTCTTACTTTTAGTTAGGTGAGCAAATGAAGTTGCAGGATGCATTGGGAATCCCCCGGGGGATCACCTCTGTGATCGGCGGCGGCGGAAAGACGACGCTGCTCTCCGTGCTCGCGCGCGAGCTGGCCTGCGGCGGCGCCACGGTGGCCCTCGCCACGTCGACGCACTTCTTGCCCTTCGAGGGCATGCCGGCGCTATCCGGGCCGGACGAGTGGGACGCGGCGGCGAGCCCCGTCGCCTGCTTCGCCTCCCCCACCAAGGAAGGCAAGCTCACCGTGCCCGCCTGCGGCATCCCCGCGCTGGCGGAGGCGGCCGACTACGTGCTCGTGGAGGCCGACGGCAGCAAGCGCCTGCCGCTCAAGGCCCACGCCGACTGGGAGCCCGCGGTGCCGGCGGGCAGCGCGCGCTGCGTCCTCGTGCTCGGAGGCAGCGGCTTCGGACGGCCCGTGAGCGAGGCCGTCCACCGACCGGAGCTGTTCTGCGAGCTTGCGGGCTGTGAGGGCGACGCGGACGCGACGCCCGAGCTCGTGGCCGCCGCGATCGCCGCCGAGACGGCATCCGGCCGCATCGCCCCCGACGTCGTCGTAGTCAACCAAGCCGAGGGTCCGCGCGTGGCCGACGCGGCACGTGCCTTCGCCCGCGCCCTGCACCCGCTCGGCATGAGGGTGCCCGTCCTCGCCGGCAGCATCCGCGACGCCGAGCTCGTCGCGTGCGGTTAGCGGGGCGCGGCAGGGGCGCAGAGTTGTGAAGCCTTCACAAATAAGGGCCCGTCAACCGAACCGGGCCCGAACAACAAGGACTCCCCAGGGCGAAAGTCGCCTCCTATAGCGGCATAGTTTCGGGGGCTCGGGGCCCATAAAGGCGCCCCTTGCCCCCGATGAATCACCCGTTGCGCGCAGGCCCGATGAACGGGTAAAATCGGTAACGAACGGAGTCTAAGCCCTCCTGTTTGGTTGCACAAAACCGGGCTACGCCCAAGAATCAGCCACCGGCCAGGGTGGCTGATTCTCGTTTAAGGGCCTCACCCGCCGCGCCTACCGCCTAGAGATCAAACGATACAGAGTCGCCGCCAAATAAAGCACGGCGAACGAAAACACAAGCGAAGTCAGCTCATCCACGGGAATCCCTCCAATCCGCCTGCAGGACTCGGAGGGCATCACCGAACGCTCGTTCTATTTTACCATACAAGTGTTTGTCCATGAGGCAAACTGGCTCGTCATAGGGCGAATATTGATCCGAAGCCAACCAAGTCGACCTGTAGCCCGCTATGCCTACACCTACTGCTAACAACAGTTCAAACAGGCAGGCTAGCTGGGCAAAGAAGAACCGGCCACGGGCACAGGCCCGCAGCCGGCACGGCAGGCTACGTCGCAGGCGCAACCGAACTCTTATTCCTTGGCCTCTCCGGCTCTTTTCCGCAAATAATCGCGCGCAATATCAAGCGGAAGAATCGCGGGGATCATCACCGGACCCGCCGGCGACAATCCAGTCACAGTCATGATGCACGTCTTTGCGTGGCCATACGCCATGGAGAGGGCATTGGAAAGCAGGTACTCCTCGGCCTGTTCCTTAGTAATGTCCGGAGAGAGCGACGCATGGGCAGAAACGACCACCTCAACGCTTGCGGACAGCTTCTCTTCGTCATCGTTCTCGCGATCAACAAGCGAGGTGTCGACGGTGAGGCTTAGGGAGACCAGACCCTCGCCTCCCTCGCTTTCGAGCTGCCTGACCGTAAAATCCAGCCCAAGTTTTTGGGTCATCTTCGAAGCGGGAGAATCCGCAATTTGGAACGAAGACTTAACCAGAAGCAGGTCATCGAGCTGAATCGGCGCAATCATAGTAATCTCCGTCATGCCGCGAGGCTCCCTTCCATCAGCGTCGAATGCCGAGCGGACTCGCACTTCTCCTCTACGTCATTCTGACGAGCGTGGCCATCGCCCCACCCATCAACCTTGGACATTCTGAGCCCACGTCGATAAGGAATCTCCGTAGTAAACGAGGGAGAGGCGTTGAATTCAATGCGAATTCCAAGGGCAAGCTCGAATTGTGCGATGGACTTAAGGGTCATATTTGATTGAGTGTTGAGCATGTTGGATAAGCGTTGGGGAGTTACGCCCATTCGCTCTGCGAGTTCCTTCTTTTTTATTCCCTGCCTTTGCATCTCCTCCGCCGCAAGATAAGCGAGTTCCAAGGCATGGTCGTAAGCAATCGTCTCCGCAGACTTGGTTTCTTCCATAAACGTAGAAAGGTCTACGGTCTCCATAGCGCAATCCCCTCATTCAGCTGCGTTCAGTTGTTGAAGCTGCACCGAAGCTTCCAACGCCAGTTACTGTTGTTCATTAACCGAGTGTTCAGCCAACTCATAATCGTTGTTAATGTAGAGTTCACTTATAAATGAACTGTAAAGGAGCGAGCTGGTTGCAGTCAAATAACCCCTCCTTTAACGCTCGGATTCAAAGAAACATAGCGAGGCGCAGAGATGCCCGCGATACTCTCCGGCGCGGCCACGTGACGGAGAGTATCCATATGGCAAGAAGCACCGAGAGAGCATTGAGAAGCCCAGGCGATCCGAGAGTGGAATAACATCTTCCACAGCACGTCAAAAAAGCTCGGCGATGACATAATCCCAGATTGTCATCAGTCAGATGCTTCAATTGACCCGGCATTCCATTCTTAAATGCAAGCCCAACCTAAACTAAGTCGTTTACCGGCATGCCTTATAATGATGAATGTCGACCATATATTAGATTTCTTATGTTCTCAAGATAGGTTTCGCCATGGTTTTCGATAAGGAAGCTCTCTTCGAAGAAGCAGTCATCACCGTGCTGAAGCAGCATGGCTGGGACGACGCGGGGGGCGTGCTTCGCTATCCCACCGAGCAGGACCTCATC
>QAKZ01000003.1 GCA_003150175.1 Coriobacteriia bacterium | reverse complement strand
AGGCGACGGTTCGCCATGCCGGTCGCAACGCTGCGCGCGGGGGCTCCGCGATGACGACTAATCGCATGTCCGGCGCCGCGGCGCGCGCCACCAGGCGTGCCGGAAGTCACGATGTCCGCCGCGAGCAGACCAAGCGCCGCGGCGGCAGCGGGCTTGTCGTGGGAGGCGTCCTCGCGGCAGTCATCGTCGTCCTCGCCGTGGTCTTCGTTCTCATCCCCTCGCTGAACAAGGGAGACGGTGACCACCAGCAGATCCAGGTCGGGCAGACCGTCAGCGTCTCGATCCCCGACGGGTCGGGGGCCCAGGCGGTGGCGCAGGCGCTCTTCGACGCCAAGGTGATCACGAGCAAGTCCGAGTTCCTTACCCAGGCGAGCCGCATGAAGGCCGCCGAGTCGCTGAAGAGCGGCGAGTACACCATCACCGTGGGCGACGACCTCGCCTCGCTGGTCACGCAGCTGACCGAGGGCCCGAACGCGAGCGGCACCAAGCTCACCATCCCCGAGGGCTATACCGTCGCGCGCATCGCCGACACCGTCCAGCAGACGCTGGGGATCTCGGCCGACGACTTCAAGAACCAGGCCAAGGCCTCCAATTACGTCGCCGACTATCCCTTCCTCGAGGGCGCCTCGAACGATTCGCTCGAGGGCTTCCTCTTTCCAAAGACGTACTCCTTCGGCGAGGGCGCGACCGCGGACGGCATCATCCGCGCCATGCTCACCCAGTTCCAAAACGAGCTCTCCACCCTTGATCTGAGCTATGCCGAGGGCCGCGGGCTCTCCGTCGCCCAGATCGTCAACCTCGCCTCCATCGTCGAGAAGGAGTCCACCCCGAATACCCAGGGCGCCGTCGCCGCCATCTTCTGGAACCGCCTGGAGAACAACGGCGACCCCAACTACGGCTTCCTCCAGTCCGACGCGACCACCGCCTACTCGGTCGGCCACGACCCCAGCGCCGACGAGGTCCACGACTCGAGCGACCCCTACAGCACCTACACCAGCAAGGGCCTCCCGCCGACCCCGATCTGCTGCCCGGGCCTCTCGTCGCTCCAGGCGGTCTGCGCCCCCGACGGAGAGTACCTCGACAAGGGCTACTACTACTTCTTCTTCTATAACGACAAGGACGGCAACGTCCAGTACGACTTCAGCAAGACGTACGAAGAGCATCAGCAGGCAATCAAAAATGCCCAGAACAAGTAGGCGCCTCTCGGCGCGGGCGTGGCGTTACGTCGCGCGCGTCGAGCTCATCGAGCCCCAGTCCCTTCTCGACGCCGGCGTCCGGCTCGTGCTCGTCGACCGCGACAACACCTGCGTGCCGCGCGACACCAAACGCCCGCCGGCATCCGTCCTCGCGTGGCTGGGCGACCTGCGCGCCGTGGGCATAAAGACGTGCCTCGTCTCCAACAACTTCCACACGGGCCAGGTCCAGCAGTCGGCCCGCGAGCTCGGCTGCGAGGCGGTCGACCACGCGATGAAGCCCGCGCCCTTCGCGCTCGAGCGCGCCATGGAGATGGCGCAGGAGGCCCCCGAGGCGACCGTCATGGTCGGCGACCAGGTCTTCACCGACGTCGTCGCGGGCAACCTCGCGGGCGTGCGCACCGTCCTCGTTCGGCCTCAGTCGCGCCGAGACCTTTGGTACACGCAGGTCTTCCGCGTGTTCGAGCTCCTCGCCCTTCGCGGCGTCAGCTTCGAGGGGGAGTAGCGGGCCGCTCCCGCGTGCCCCGAAACCAATCCGTTACCGCTAGCGTGTAGAATCATCTCCATATAAAGGCGTATGGGGGTTTCGGTGGTTCCAGGAGATTCGGGCTATATCGTCCACGAGGGATGTGACCACATCTTTTTCGTGGGGTTTCTCGGCGCGGGCAAGTCGACGCTCGCCCGCAACCTCGGCTCGCTGTTCCACCGGCCCAGCGTCGACACCGACCGCATAGCCGAGAGGATCCTCGGCAAGCCGATCGCGCAGGTGTTCTCCGAGGACGGCGAGGCGGCGTTCCGCGACGCGGAGACCCGGGGCCTGGCCACGCTCCTCGCAAAGAAGTCCCTGCTCGTGAGCTGCGGCGGCGGAATCGTCGAGACTCCGCGCAACATCGACCTTATGCACGAGATGGGCACGGTTGTCTTTCTCGACGGGGACCTTTCCGACTCGCTGCGCCAGATTAGGAACACCGCGCGCAGGCCGGACCTCGGCGACGCGCGCCAGGCGGAGCGGCTCTACCGCCATCGCCGCCCCCTGTACGAGGCGAGCGCGGACATACGCATCGACATCAGGAAAAAGAGCTTCGAGCAGGTGGCCCTCGAGAGCGGCCAGCTGCTCTGGGAGAAAGGCCTGCTATGAGCGAAGAGACCACCGAGCCGACGCCGGATTCCCCGGAAGGGGAGACCCGTGCCCCCGAGGAGCCCGAGGTGCCGATGAGGCGCCAGTGGGTGACCCTGCGCGGCTCGTCGCTTGATTTGCGCGTGGGCAAGGGGATCGTGGGCGGCGTCGCCCACGACCTCGCCTCCGCGATCGGACGGCCGCGCGCCTGCGCGCTCGCCGCGGAGCCCGACGCGCCCGCCGGACTCGTCGAGGAGCTGCGCCGTGGCCTTACCGATCAAGGTTTCCTCGTGCACGCGCTGACGCTGCCCGAAGGCGATGCCGCCCACGAGTTCTCCTCCATGGGGGCGCTCCTCGGCGACCTCGCCGATGCGGGGATCACCTCCGACGACCTCGTCGTGGCCGTCGGGCATGCGGGCTCGCTCTCGCTCGCGGCCGCGGCCTGCGCTCAGTGGTGCGGGCAGGTCATGCTCGCCGTGGTCCCTCTTGACCTCGCCTCCGCGCTGACCGCGGGCGTCCAGCCGCGCGCGCTCGACCTCCCCGGGCACCCTCGCATGGTCACCCACGACGGCTCCGCCCGCTTCGAGATCTGCGACCTCGACGTGCTCGTGCCCGGCAGCTCCGACGAGAACGCGCTTTATGCGCGCTCGGTCATGGTCGCCGCTGCGATGGCCGACTCCGACAAGGCCTTCGGAGCCCTGTGGGACTCCGCGGACGCCCTCGTGGCGGGCGACGAGGGGACGCTCGTCGACGCGATCACCGAGTGCGTGCGCAGCAAGGGCAAGGTCGCCTCGTCCACGTCGGTCGCCATCCGGCAGTCTGCCGACTACGGCCAGACGCTCCGCCGCGCGCTCAGGAGCGTGGCCGGCCCCGATGTGCCCGAGTCCGCGATCTTCGCCGACGCCCTGCGCTTCGCGGCGCGCCTCTCCGTCGCAGCGGAGAACTTCTCGATCGACGACATGTTCACCCAGGACGAGCTGCTCGAGCGGCTCGGGGTGGGCACCGTCGAGGCCGAGGTGGAGCCCGGCGCCTTCGTTGAGGCGATCAAGCGGGAGCGCTTCGCGCGCACCAACCGCTTCATGCTCGCCCTGCCGCGCGCTATCGGCCGCGTTCGCCTGACCGCCGTCGAGACCGAGACCCTCACCGAGCACGTCGGCGCCTGGTGCGCCTCCCGCTGAGCCTGCGGCCGCGGACGGCACAAGTCAATAAACTCCTGGTAGAAAGGATCCAGATAATGGCAGATGCAGCAGCATGCGCCGGGCGCGTCGCTCGGCTCCGCAAGCTCATGGAGGAGCGCGGCTACGACGCCGTGATCCTGCGCAACAACCCTGACCTTCGCTGGCTCACGGGCGCCGAGCGCGTGTTCGACGACGAGGTCGCCCACACCGCCTTCATCACCGCCGACGGTCAGTGGCTCCACACCGACTCTCGCTACGCGAACACCTTCCGCGAGCGCCTGGGCGCCGACACCCCCTGGCAGATCGACGAGCAGATCGTCCAGCCCGCTGCCTGGGCCGCCGAGCGCGCGGCGCAGGCCCGCTCCCGCGTCGTCGCCGTCGAGGACACCTGTGATCTGGCCTTCTACGATGCTTTCCTGCAGGAGATGAACGCCGCCTCCGCCGCATGCCTGACCCCGCGCCTGCACGCGGACATCTGCGATCTGCGCATGGTCAAGGACGCCGAGGAGGTCGAGCTCATGCGCCACGCGCAGAGCATCACCGATGCCGCCTTCGAGCATATCTGCGGCTTCATCAAGCCGGGCCTGACCGAGCAGCAGATCCGCGTCGAGCTCGAGAACTTCATGTTCAACAACGGCGCCGACTCCCTTGCCTTCGGCTCCATCATCGCAGCCGGCCCCAACGGCGCCAACCCCCACGCGCAGCCGGGCGAGTACGTGGTAAAGAAGGGCGACATGATCGTCATGGACTACGGCGCCGGCTACCACGACTACCGCTCCGACATGACGCGCACGGTCTGCGTGGGCGAGCCCACCGACGAGCAGCGCCACGTCTACGACGTCGTGCGCCAGGCCCACGAGGCCTGCGCCGCCGCGGCCAAGCCCGGCTGCATCGGCTCCGATATCCAGGACCTCGCCGTCAAGGTCATCAGCGACGCCGGCTACGGCGACTACTTCAAGCACGGCCTGGGCCACGGCGTCGGCATCGAGATCCACGAGAACCCGAACTTCGGCCGCCGCTGGCACCGCCCCGTGCCGGAGGGCTCCGTCGTCACCATCGAGCCGGGCATCTACCTGCCGGGCAAGTTCGGCGTGCGCCTCGAGGACTTCGGCCTCATGACCGCAGACGGCTTCAAGCCCTTCACGCAGTCCTCGCACGACCTGGTCTGCATCCCCTGCTAAGCGCTTCTGCAGGGTCACTTGCCGTCCGGAAAGTGGTAGCTACCAGAAACTGAATAGCTTAAAGTCAAGTCACTCGCCGAACGGTACCAAATATTCGGTGAGTGATTTTTCTTTTTGAAAAACCGCAGGTAGAGGACTGACGTTCAAACAACATTGCGATTTTTGGGAAGATTCCTCCATGCTGCCGCTACAATTGTGAACGCGTTATGAAGCGGGAACGACGGAATCGTGGACGAGTCCGGAAGCCTGCTTTTCCGTAACTGTACGTTTGGGTCCGCAAACAGAAAGGGAGGTATGCGGTGGTTAGCATTGTCCTAGCCAGTCACGGGACGTTCTCCGAGGGCATCAAGATGTCCGGCCAGATGATCTTCGGCCCCCAGAAGGATGTCGCAGCAGTGACGCTCATGCCCGAGATGGGGCCAGATGACCTCAGGGCAAAGATCCTCGAGGCCGTTGACGGCTTTGAGGAGAAGGACCAGGTCCTCTTCCTGGTCGACCTTCAGGGAGGCACCCCTTGGAACCAGGTCTCGCTCCTGCTCGATGAGCCGGGTCACGAGAACTGGGTCGCCGTCGGCGGCATGAACCTGCCGATGGTCATCTCCGCCTACGGGGAGCGCATGGGCGGCGGCACGGCCGCCGAGGTCGCCAAGGCGATCTACCCTGAGGCCAAGTCGGGCGTCTGCGTGAAGCCCGAGTCCCTGGCACCTGCCGAGGCGGCACCTGTCGCAGCCGCAGCGGCGCCCGCCAAGCAGGGAGCGATCCCCGAGGGGACCGTCCTGGGCGACGGCCACATCAAGATCGCCGCGGTGCGCATCGACACGCGCCTGCTCCACGGCCAGGTCGCCACGGCCTGGACCAAGCAGATCGCGCCCGACCGCATCATCGTCGTCTCCGACGGCGTCGCGCACGATCAGCTCCGCAAGACCATGATCGAGCAGGCCGCGCCTCCGGGAGTCCCCGCCAACGTCGTGCCGATCAAAAAGATGATCGAGGTCTCCAAGGACCCGCGCTTCGGCGCCACGAAGGTGTTCCTGCTCTTCGAGAACCCCCAGGACCTGCTCAAGGCCATCGAGGGCGGCGTCGACATCAAGAAGGCCAACATCGGCTCCATGGCCCACTCCGTCGGCAAGGTCGTCGTCACGAACGCCATCGCCATGGGCGAGGACGACGTGAAGACCATCGAGGCCATCCGCGCCAAGGGCGTCGAGCTCGAGGCCCGCAAGGTCCCCGCCGATGTCTCCGAGGATATCGACGCAATGCTCAAGAAGGCCAAGTCCGAGCTGGTCTCCGCACAGAAGTAAGGAGGATGGGTAATGAACCCAATCACGATTCTGCTCATCGTCATCGTCGCTTTCCTTGCTGGTATGGAAGGCATTCTTGACGAGTTCGAGTTCCACCAGCCGCTGGTGGCCTGCACCCTGATCGGACTTGTGTCCGGTCACCTCACCGAGGGCATTATGCTGGGCGGCTCGCTGCAGCTCATGGCCCTCGGCTGGGCCAACATCGGCGCTGCCGTCGCCCCTGACGCGGCGCTCGCCTCCGTCGCCTCGGCCATCCTGATGGTCCTCGGCCTCAATGGCGGCACGGCGGATTCCCAGGGCGCCATCACCGCCGCCATCGCCGTCGCCGTCCCGCTGTCCGTCGCCGGTCTCTTCCTGACCATGATCTGCCGCACGATCGCCACCGGCATCGTCCACATCATGGACTCCGCCGCCGAGAAGGCGGACTTCGCCGCCATTGAGCGCTGGCAGGTCATCGGCATCCTGATGCAGGGCGTCCGCATCGCCATCCCGGCCGCGTGCCTGTGCTTCATCCCCTCCGAGGCTGTCACCGCCGCCCTCGACGCCATGCCCGCATGGCTCTCCGGCGGCATGGCCGTCGGCGGCGGCATGGTCGCCGCGGTCGGCTACGCCATGGTCATCAACATGATGGCCACCGCCGAGACCTGGCCGTTCTTCGCGCTCGGCTTCGTCCTCGCCGCCCTTTCCGAGCTCACCCTGATCGCCCTCGGCGTCATCGGCATCTCGCTCGCCCTCATCTACCTCGGCCTCAAGGACATGGCCAAGCAGGGCGGCGGCTCCGCCGGCTCCGGCGACCCGCTGGGCGACATCCTGAACGATTACGAGTAGGAGGGGAGTGATAAACATGGCAGAGAACAAGGTCACTCTTTCGAAGAAGGATCGTCAGGCGGTATGCTTCCGCCACCAGTTCCTTCAGGGCTCTTGGAACTACGAGCGTATGCAGAACGGCGGTTGGTGCTTCTCGATGATCCCCGCGATCAAGAAGCTCTATCCGAACAAGGAGGATCAGGCCGCCGCTCTTAAGCGCCACCTCGAGTTCTACAACACGCACCCCTACGTGTCCGCCCCCGTCATCGGCGTCACGCTCGCCCTCGAGGAGGAGCGCGCCAACGGCGCCCCCGTCGACGACGTCGCCATTCAGGGCGTCAAGGTCGGCATGATGGGCCCGCTCGCCGGCGTCGGCGACCCGGTCTTCTGGTTCACGGTCCGACCGATCCTCGGTGCCCTGGGCGCCTCCCTCGCGCTTTCCGGCAACATCGTGGGCCCGCTGCTCTTCTTCATCCTCTGGAACATCATCCGTATCGCCTTCCTGTGGTACACGCAGGAGTTCGGCTACAAGGTGGGCTCCTCCATCGCCAAGGACCTCTCCGGCGGCCTGATGGGCAAG
>QAKZ01000065.1 GCA_003150175.1 Coriobacteriia bacterium | reverse complement strand
TGCTGGCGCGGCTCGGTGGTGCGGATGAAGTCGTCGTTGGAGATCTCGAGCTCGCGCCAGAGGTCCTGGAAGAGGGGCGCCTGGGAGTCGCACCACGCCTGCGGGGTGTCGAAGCCGTGGGCAGCGGCGGCCTCGGCGACCTTCTCGCCGTGCTCGTCCATGCCGGTGAGGAACTTGACGTCGTAGCCGGCGGCGCGGCGGTAGCGAGCCTGGACGTCGCAGAGCATCGTGCAGTAGGCGGTGCCCAGGTGCGGTGCCGCGTTGACGTAGTAGATCGGGGTGGTGATGTAGAAGGAAGGCTTGTCTGCCACGGTGTTCTCCTCATGACGGATGGATGGCATCTTGCGTGCATACAACTCTTTGATTGTACTCTGTTGCACGCGGCCATTTGGCCGAGCTGGATGACGAAAAGGGACTGTCCCTTTTTATCTTCGATGTTTGATGGGAGAAGCGCATGACGCTTACGCAGCTCAGATACGTCATCGAGGTAGCGGAGGCCGGCTCCATCAGCGCGGCGGCGGCGCGCCTCTTCATCGCGCAGCCGAGCCTTTCCAAGGCCGTGGGCGAGCTCGAGGCCGAGATGGGCGTAAGGATCTTCGAGCGCGGCGCCCGCGGCGTGCGGCTGACCGACGAGGGCACGCGCTTTCTCAGCTACGCGCGGCAGGTCGTCGAGCAGGCCGACCTGCTGGAAAGCCAGTACCTGCACGCAGAGCCGCGCCGGCGCGTCTTTGCCGTGTCGAGTCAGCACTACGCCTTCGTGGTCAACGCCTTCGTCGGCCTCGTGCGCGAGATCGGCCGCGAGAAGTACGAGTTCTCGCTGCGCGAGGGCACGACGGCGGGGATCATCGAGGACGTGCGCACGCAGCGCAGCGAGGTCGGCGTCATCTACCTCAGCGACTTCAACCGCGAGATCATCGAGGGCGCCGTCAAGCGCGCGGAGCTGCGCTTCGAGCCGCTGTTCACGGCGAGCCCGCACGTCTTTGTGAGCAGGACCTCCCCGCTCGCGGGGCGCTCGTCGGTCACGCTCGGGGACCTCGAGCCGTTCCCGCGCCTCACCTATGACCAAGGGTCGCAGAACTCGTTCTACTTCAGCGAGGAGCTGCACTCCACGCAGATGGTGGACAAGCAGATTGTGGTCACCGACCGCGCCACGCTGTTCAACCTGCTCATCGGCCTGGACGGCTACACCATCAGCTCGGGCGTGCTCTCGGCCGACCTCAATGGAGAGGACATCGTGGCCGTCCCGCTCGAATCCGACGAGCACATGGAGATCGGCTACCTGCACGCCGCGGGCAGGCCGCTCTCGTCCGTGGCGGAGCGCTACGTCGCGCACCTGCGGTCCTACATCGCGGGGCTGTAGCGGGCGGTGCAAAGAAGGGCGCCCGTGGTCGCGGAACGGCCGCGGTCGGGCTTTTGCAGCGGGCGGGCTTCTTTGTGCCTCTTCTTCGTTCCATAGTTTCTAGCTATAGTTGCATATAGAATGTCGGTACTTCTCTATAGCTCGGCGAGCTGGCAGACTTTGTCCCAGCACAAACACCCGCAGAGAGGACCCACCATGCCCTACACCCACAACGCCCCGTTCCGCTATGACGTCGTCGGCAGCTTCCTTCGCCCCGACGTGCTCCACCAGGCTCGTCACGACTTCAACGACGGCGTGATCGGCGCCGCCGAGCTCAAGGCCGTCGAGGACGAGGCTATCCGCGACCTCGTCGCCAAGCAGAAGGTCGCCGGCCTCCACGTGATCACCGACGGCGAGTTCCGCCGCAGCTACTGGCACCTCGACTTCATGTGGGGGCTCCAGGGCGTCGAGCGCCGCGCCGCGCGCCAGGGCTACCTCTTCCACGACGAGGAGACCACGGCCGACACCGCCGTCGTCGTGGGCAAGATCTCCGGAGAGAACCATCCCTTCGTCGAGCACTATAAGTTCGTGAAGGCGCTCGAGGAGGACGGCCAGGTCGCCCGCCAGACCATGCCCGCCCCCGCGCAGACCTACTCCGAGGTCATCCTCGACCGCTGCGACGGCCAGGTCGAGAGCCTGCGCTCGGTCTACCCCGATGACCAGGCGCTCATCGACGACATCGCGGCCGCCTACCGCACCGTGATCGCCGACCTCTACGCCGCCGGCTGCCGCTCCATCCAGTTCGACGACTGCACCTGGGGCATCTACTGCGATGGCGACTTCGTGGCAAAGACCGGCATGGAGCCCGTCGACATCCAGAAGATCTCCGAGCAGCTCGTGGCCATCAACAACGCCGCGATCGAGGGCAAGCCCGACGATCTGGTCATCAACACCCACGTCTGCCGCGGCAACTACCACTCCACCTACGCCTTCGAGGGCGGCTACGACCCCGTGGCGCCGTATCTCTTTGCCCACGAGGACGTCGATGCCTTCTACCTGGAGTTCGACACGCCGCGCGCCGGTGGCTTCGAGCCGCTGCGCCACATCGCCGACGGCAAGAAGGTCGTGCTCGGCCTCGTGACCTCCAAGCAGCCTGGCCTCGAGGACGAGGAGCTGCTCGTGGAGCGCATCAACGAGGCGGCCAAGTATGTGCCGTTGGAAAACCTCTGCCTCAGCTCGCAGTGCGGCTTCGCGTCCTGCGAGTGCGGCAACAAGCTCACCGAGGACGAGCAGTGGGCCAAGGTCGCGCTGGTGCGGCGCGTGGCCGAGCGCGTCTGGGGCGAGGCGTAGGGGCGCCGGCGCGCCTCAGGCGCCAAGCCGGGAACCGGCGGGGAAAGCCCGCAACCTGCGAAATGACGAAAAGGGACTGTCCCTTTTCGTCATTTCGCGTTGAGGATGGCGTCGTAGACGTCGGATTTGGGGGCGCCGAACTCACGGGCAAGGCGCTTGGCGAGGGCGCTCTTCGGCTCCCCGGCGGCCAAGCCCTGCGCGATGGCATCCTCGAGCGTGGCGGGCCCGCTCGAGGCGGCGCGGCGGCGCCCGTCGAGCTCCTCCGCGCTCGGTGCCGCGATGACGACGACGCACTCGCCGCGGACCTCGTCGCGCGCGGCAACCTCGGCCGCGAGCTCGCCCGACATCCCGCGGACGCACTCCTCGTGGAGCTTCGTGAGCTCGCGCACCAGCGCGACCCGGCGGCCGGGGAACACCTCGGCCACGTTCGCGAGCGTCGCCGCCACGCGCCGCGGGGACTCGTAGACCACGAGCGTCCCCGGCACGGACGCGAGCTCCTCGAGCCGCGCGACCTGGGCGGACTTCTTTCTGGGGAGGAACCCCTCGAAGTAGAAGTGCTCGCTCGCGAGGCCGCTCGCCACGAGGGCGCAGGTGACCGCGGAGGGGCCCGGGATGACCTCGACCTTGAGGCCGGCGTCGAGGGCGGCGTCCACGAGCTTCTGGCCGGGATCGCTCACGCCCGGCATCCCGGCGTCCGAGACGAACGCGACGCGCTCCCCCGCCTCGAGGCGCTCGAGCACCGCCGGCACGCGGGAGGCGATCACGTTCTCGTCGCAGCGCTCGAGGCGCGTATGGAGGTCGAAGGCGGCGAGCAGCTTGCCCGTCACGCGGGTGTCCTCGCACAGGACGACGTCGGCGCGACCGAGCGTCTCGATCACGCGGGGCGACGCGTCCCGCAGGTTGCCGATGGGCGTGCCGACGATGGAAAGAAGCCCGCCCACGGGACCCTGCGCCATCAGACGATCATCCCCCGCTCGAAGCTCGAGAGCGCCACGCGCGCGTCCCAGCTGGTCAGCAGCCCCGACGTCTTCCAGGTGTTGAAGAACCACGCCGGGCATGCGGCGTAGGCCTCGAGCTGCTCGGAGGTGTAGACGCGCTCGAGCGCGATACGGCCCTCGGGCGTCATCTGGGCGTCCGCGAGCGGAAGGGCGCTCGACCACTTGCCCACCATGACGGGCATGCCGGTGCGCGCGGCGTCCTTGAGCGCGCGCTTGCGGGCATCGACCAGGCGTCGCACGCCGGAGGGGCCGGCGACGTCGATCTTTTTTCCGTCCTTGTGGTCCATGTGGGCATCGACCCACACGTTGCGGTAATGACGCTGCGCCATAAAGTTGACGAAGCCCGCAGGGAAGCCGCCATCGGGCATGATGACAACGGGGTCGTCGCCGGCAGCGCTCCTGACCAGCTCGTAGGCCTCGCGGTAATAGTTGCGGAGCTGATGCTGCGGCACACCGTCGGTCAACGTCAGGCCGCGACGGTGCTGGACCACGACGTCGTCGGCGATCTCGATGCCGAAGAACCCCACGCGGGAGGCGTAGCGCTTGGAGAGCCGGTAGACGACGTCGAGCGCGGAGTCGCGGGCGAGGCGCATGTTCGCGAGGTCGCGACACATGACGTCGCCCTCGTGCGGCGCGCCGGGGTTGATGGCAAGAGCAAAGACTACGTTGAGCCCGATCTCCTCCGCCCAGTCGAGCGCGCGGTCGACGTGCTCGATGCAGCCGACGTACGGCCCGCAGTCGGGGCCCTCCTCGCCGAAGACGTACCACGGCACCGGGAGGCGCACGGCGTTGAACCCGCGCGCCGCGATGCGGACGAAGTCCTCGCGATCCATGAACTTCTCGCGGTGGCCGCGCACGAGGTCGGCGTAGCGAGAAGCGCCGAGGGCGACGAGCAGCGCCTCCTCGTCCAGGGCGCCCGAATCGGCGAAGAGCTCGGGCGTGACCCACGACTCGAGGGTGAGCCAACCCGTCAAGTTGACACCGTGCAACGTCCCGCCTGCCATGGGTACCTCCGCGAAGAATCCCGGTTGGTGCTTTTCTTTACCTGAGTATAGCCGCTGGACGGGACAACAATGGCCCCTCCCCCGCGCTACCGCGAAAATCCGGCCGATACGTCGCGCAGTTGAGCGGGGTCTCGTAGACGTCAACCTGCGAGCACGGAAGGCCGCGGGCCATGAGCTCGTCGGCGAAGTGGCGCGCGAGGTTCTCGGCGGTGGTACGGAACGGCACGATGGTCAGCGAGAACCCCTCGGACTCGAGCGCGGCGACCGTGGAGTCCTTGAGGGTGCCCTTCTCGACGAGGAAGGTGTGGTCGTACTCGGCCACGAGCTCGCGCAGCGCGCGCTTGAACACGCCGAAGTCGAGGACCATTTCGCGCATGGTGCCTTCTTGCTGCAGGCCGTCCTGCTCGAGATAGGCGACAACGCGCCAGCGATGGCCGTGGAGGTTCTCGCACTTGCCGTAATAATCGGCGAGGAAGTGGGCGGCGTCGAAGGACGCCTCGGTCTTGAGCCCGAACGACACGGGGGACTCCTCTCTTTGCGCGGGAGCCGGGAAAGAAGCCCTTCTTGCTGTGCGCGCCACGGGACGGCGCGGCGCGGCGCGCTCAAGCGGCTCGTTCAAGCGGCGCCCGGGCGTCGACTATGCGTCGACCAGGCCCGCGGCCTGCTTGGCGGCGATGATGCGCGAGACGGACTCGTCGATGCGGCTCTCGGCGATACTTCCGGAATTGACGGCATCGATGATACCCTGATGCGCCGCCCAGGGGTCGGGGGGCATAAGGAGCATGTCGCCGCCCGCCTGGACGAAGCGGACCGCCGCGTCCTCGGGCTCGAAATTCTGGGCGATGGCGCCCATGCTCATGGAGTCGCTGATGACGACGCCCGTGAAGCCGAGCCTGCCGCGCAGCGCCTCCGTGATCATGACGCGCGAGAGCGTGGCGGGCAGCCCGTCGCCGGCGGCGTTGGGGGTCTGGATGTGACCCACCATGATGAAGGGGCACCCTGCGTCGATGGCGGCCTTGAAGGGCACGTATTCGCAGGAGTGCAGGTCGTCGGCCGTGCGCAGCGACGTGACCGCGCCTGTGTGCGAGTCTCCCTGAGTGTCCCCGTGGCCGGGGAAGTGCTTGGCACAGGGCAAGGTGCCCGCCTGGAGCATCGCCGTGACCTCGGCCGAGACCATCTGGGCGCAGACCTCGGGGTCGCTCGAGAAGGATCGATGGCCGATCACGGGGTTCTCGGGGTTGGTAAGGACGTCGGCGTCCGGAGCGAAGTCGACGCTGAAGCCGATGTCGCGCAGGTAGGAGCCGATGGAGGTCCCCACGTACGCGGCGCGGGAGGGATCGCCCGACTGGCCGATCCACCACATGTTCTGGAAGGTCTCGACGTCGAAGCAGCCGGATTTCGCCACGCGGGCGACGAGCGTGCCGCCCTCCTCGTCCACGCCGGTAAAGACCGGGATCCCCGCGCCGGCGCCGCGGGAGAGCTCGACCGTCCCCGAGAGCAGGTCGCGGAGCTGCTGGTTGCCAACGATGTTCGCGCCGAAGTAGACGACGCCGCCGATGGGCAGCTTGGTCAGCGCGTCCCTGGTAAGGGCACCCGCAACCGTGGCGAGCTCGACACCCGTGAGCTGCTCGGGCGTGACGAAGAGCATCTGGGCGACCTTCTGCTCGAGCGTCATCGAGGCGAGGAGCTTCTGGGCCGTGGTCTGGGGGGCGGGCCGGGCTGGGCGTCCTGGTCGGGCGCGGAGCCGGCATCCGCGGGCGCGCCGGCCTGGTCCTGTGCGTCGGAGCCCGTAGAATCGCTCGGCTCGACCGCGGGCGCGGGGTCGGCGGGAGCCTGCTCGGCATCCTTCGCCGCACAGCCCCCGAGCACGAGCGCCGAGGCGCCGCCGAGGACCTTGATCGCCTGTCGGCGCGTGAGCTTGAGGTCAATCAGGGGAAGGCACATGGGCAGGGACCCTTTCCAACGGCGGTCTTGGGAATCAGTGGACCCATTCTAAAGCGACACGGGTCGCTCAACGATTGGTTGCAGGCGACGGCGCGCGACGGGGCGCGTTCCTACGATTCTCCCTAGTCCCAACTGCAGAAACTCAGGGGCGGGCGCGAAACGAGCGCGCAGAGAACGCGCTCATCCCGCGCCCGCCCCCGGGCTTGAGTCAGTGTCGAATCGGCTAGGAGCAGCAGGCGACGACCCAGGCGAGGAGGTTGCCGACGGGGCTGCCGGAACGCTCGGCGAGGACGTGGCCCTGGCCCCAGACGGGGGTATAGGAGACTTCCTTGACGCCGTCGTACTTGCCGAGGGCAAGGGCGAGGTTGGACGCGGAGCAGGCCGGCACATCGGTGTCGAAGAGGCCGGAGTTGATGCGCCAGTGCGGGGCGACGGAGGCCTGGCCGTAGCCCTCATAGGCGCCCGAGAGCCAGTACAGCGGGTTCATCATGTTCACGCGGCCCTCCATCGAGGTGCCGAGCGAGTCCTCCTTCGCGAGGTCGAGGGACCAGGCGTTCTCGCAGGAGGCGTCCCAATCCGAGCACGTGGTGTAGGCGTCGATGTTCTTCTTCATGAGGTCGCCGACCATGGCATCGAAGTGCAGGGTGCTCTCCTCGCCGATGCCGAAGAGCTGGTTGAACTTCGAGGAGCGGTCGGGGCGGTCGAACGGCGAGCAGGGCTGCTCGGCCGGGGCGACGTGGGACGAGAAGTCGCGCAGGCTCTGGATCGAGACGGTCCCACGCTTGAGGTTGTAGTTGATCCAGTGCTGGCCGGAGTTGAGCGCGGCGAAGTAGTTGGACGCCGTGTCGTAGATGGTCGACTCGACCTTGGTCGTGCCCGTAGGCTGGGACGTCTCGGTGGACGCGGAGTCCTTCTCGCCCGTCGCGTCGGCGTCGGCCTTGGCGTCGCCGGAGCTCGCGTCGGGCTTATCGGCCGCGGAGACCGCTGAGCCGAGGCCGGAGGCCTGGGCAGCGGAGCGCGTGGCGAGGAGGTTCGGGTCGCCGGGGAAGGTCGGGTCGTCCAGGCGCTGCGGCGTGTAGGCGTACGGGAACGGCGTGTTCTGAACAAAGAAGGTCGCCGCGTCGTCGGCCTCGGCCAGCAGCGCATCGGCGTAGCTGCCCATCGTGAACTGACCGCCCTCCGCCTCCTCGAGCGTGAGCTGCTCGTCGTCGGAGTTGCGCAGGTCCATGCCGTTGACCCAGTCGCCGTAGGAGGCGGCGAGGCCCGAGGAGAGCTGTGCGCGCCAGGTGCCCGCGGCGCGGGACTCGTCGGTTGAGTACTGCCCCTTCGACCACTCGTACGCGGCGTCGGCGGTGTCGATACCAGAGACAGGGCACCACGAGGCGCTGCCCGCAAGGGCATCGGAGATCGCCTTGCCCTGCGCGTCGTGCGTGGCAGCCCCGATCTGCTTGAGGTAGGGATCGAAGAGCTCCGAGTCGCCGGAGGCGCCGAGGACGGCGCTCATGCCGCCGCCGCCCGAGAAGCCGAAGACGAACACGCGGCTCGCCTCAAAGGGAAGAGCGTCGGCGTTGTAGCGCAGGTAGCGCACCGCCGCCTTGAGGTCGACGACCGGCCAGGGCGCGCCGCCCGGGTACATGTCGTTGGAGCCGCTGGCGGTGTCGACGCCCGCGGAGCGGCCGCGGAAGCCCGCATAGACGTAGACGCAGCCCTTCTCGAGGTACGAGCCGAGCCCGCTGTACTCATAGGCGGTCGGGGACGCCTGGGCGGCGAAGGTACCGGTGTTGATGGGCATGAGCACCGGGGCGGTGGCGGGAGTGAAGTTGCCGACGACGGCCTTCTCGTTGACCGCGCACTTATACGTGCTGCCGTTCTTCTGGGCATCGAAATACTTGCCGGGGACGAAGATCGCGAGGGACTCGTAGGTCTTCGTCGCGGGCTTGGTGCAGTACGTGAGGCCGAGCTGGTAGTAGCAGTCGTTCTCCTCGTCGTACTTCCAGGAATCCATGTTTATGGCGAGGTCCTTGAACTCGCCGAGGTCGACGTCGGAGGAGGGGGCGTCCTGCTTGGGGTCCTCCGGCTTCTGCTCGGCGGGCTTGGAGCATGCCGCGAGCTGCGCTCCGGCGGCGATGCCGGCGAATGCGAGGAACTCTCTTCTGGTGAAGCCCATGGTGGTCTCCTTGGTTGAATTGCTTTGCTCGGGAACGTGGGGGGGCACCCTACTTTGACTGGCGGACGCCCTTGACCTTGGTCACCGCTTTGTCGTTGCGGCGGTCGCGGCCCCAGAACACGATGGACACCATGCCCGGGCCCACGTGCGAGCCGATGGTCGGGCCGATGGTCGGGCGCAGGACCTCGAGGCCGTCGTCGAGACGGCGGAGCTCGGCGGCCACGTTGAAGCCGTCCTCTGCCACGTCGGCGTCGCCCACGCCGCAGACGTTGGCCTCGTCGCCGAGCTGGACGTTCTTCGCGTAATAGTCGACGAGCTTGCGCAGACCCTTCTTTCTGCCGCGGGCAACGGCGCGGATTCCGAGCGTGCCGTCGAGGTTGAAGTGCAGAAGGGCCTTGACATCGAGGGCATCGCCGAGGACGGCCACGCCCTTGGGCAGGCGGCCGCCGCGGTGAAGGGCATCGAGGTTGTCGACCATGAACAGGGTGCGTATACGGAAGCGCGCCTCCTCGGCCCACATGACGAGCTGCTCGGCGTTCATGCCGGCGTCGCGCTTGTTGCACGCCTCGTTGAGCAGCAGGGTAAGGGCGGTGGAGGCCACGAGGGTGTCCACGACGTAGATGCGGACCTCCTCGTCGGGGTGGGCCTCCTTCAGGCGGTCGAGCGCCATGACGGCTCCGTTGTAGCCGCCCGACAACCCGCTCGAGATGCAGAACATGACGGTGGGGACGCCCGACTCGTAGGCTGCCTGGAAGGCCTCCTCGTACTCGAGCTGGGAGGGCTGCGAGGTCATGGGGGTGGCGCCGTGGCGAATGGCGTCGTAGAACTCGTGGGCGCTTCGCGACTGGAAAAGGTCGTCGTCGCCGCACAGGCCGCCGCCGGGCTTGCCCGCCTCGACGTAGTGGAAAGGCAGGATGGTGACGCCGCGCGCGGCCGCCTGCTCGGCGGTGAAGTCGCACGTGGAGTCGCACATTATGTTGCAGATCGCGGACATTCGGTTCCTCTCGCCCGGAGGGTGGAAGATGCATAGTTCGTAGTATTGTAAAGCCAGCGAATGGGCAAACCGTGGGCGAAGGAGAGCAAAGATGTTCTGGAGGCGTGGAGAGCGGCGCCAGGCAGCCGCGGCGGAGTCGATCGCCGACCTGATCCGCGAGGCCCGCGGGGGCGGGTCGCCCGAGCCGGAGCCCGTGGCGCCGACGACCGACGCCGACGGAAACCTCATCCTGCGCCGCAGGTACCGCTATGTCGGCGAGGTGCAGGGCGTCGGCTTCCGCTGGACCTCCCAGCGCATCGCCGAGGAGCTCGGGCTCACCGGCTGGGTGCGAAACGAGGACGACGGGTCCGTCACGCTCGTGCTCCAGGGCAGCCAAGACCAGCTCGGCGCCTTCGCCACGCGCCTGGCCGAGACACTTGCCCGCTACGCCCGCTATACCGTGGCCGACCGCGTCGACGAGCCGCCCGTGGCGAGCGAGACGGATTTCCGCGTGCGGTACTGACGCTCCCGGCGCCGGCAAGAAGCACGCAGGCTGGCGTTATCCCCGCAGGTAGGCGATGGCGATCTGGGTGCGGTTGCGCAGGCCGAGCTTGGCGAGGACGGAGCTGATGTGGTTGCGCACGGTGCCCTCGCCCATGTATGCCGCGGCGGCGATCTCTTTGTTGTCGAGGCCCTCGGCGACGAGGCGCGCGACCTCGAACTCGCGGTCGGTCAGGCAGGCGAACGCGGCCGGGCGCGCGAGCGCGCTCCCCTTCCCCGCCGCAGCGAAGTCGACGTCGGCCACCGCCTTGCCCTCGAGCACGCGCCGGCCGGCCATGACCTGCGCGAGCGCGGGCGGGATCGCGGCGACGTCCGTCTTTATGAGGTAGCCGCGGGCACCCAGCTTGAGCGCCCGGACGATGTACTCATCGTCCGAGAACGTGGTCAGGAAGACCACGCGCGCCGCCGGGTCCTCGGAAAGGATCTGCTCCGCCGCCCACAGGCCGTCGCGACCCGGCATCTGGATGTCCAGGAGCGCGACGTCGGGGCGCTCCTGCTCGTAGAGGCGAGCGGCCTGGTCGCCGTCCGCTCCCACGCCGCAGACCTCGATGCCCCGCGCGCCGAGGATGATCTTGAGCGAGTCGCACACCAGCCTGTCGTCGTCCGCGATGATGATCCTCATGCCTTGGCCTCGCTTTTGTTCGATGATTTGGGAATGGAGGCGAACACGCGCCAGCCGGGGGCGTCCGCGCGGGCGCCCGCTCGGAAGGAGCCGCCGAGGGCCTCGACGCGCTCGCGCATGGACGAGAGGCCCATGCCGTCGCGGGAGGCGGGGGCGGGTTTCTTTCCGTCCGGGCCGGCGCCCGCCGCTGCGCCGCCCGCGCCCTTCTTGCCGCCGGCGCCCGCCGCGCCGCCGTTGTCCACAATGACCAGCTGATAGAAGGCCGGATGCTCGAAGCACCGGACCTCCGCGCGCGTCGCGCCCGAGTGGCGCAGCGTGTTCGCGAGCGATTCGCGCAGCAGCGCGACGAAGCAGGTCGAGACGTTCGCGGGCACATGCTCGCACGCCACGTCGAGCTCCACGTCGAGCCGCGTCCCGCCGGATACCTCCCCCGCGACCTTGTGCATCTGTGCCCCGAGGTCGACCGAGTCGTCGCGCAGCGCATGGACGCTCGAGCGCACCATCGCGAGCGCGTCGTCGACCGTTGCCTTGACGTCGGCGAAGTCCGCCGCGACGCCCGGCTCGCCCGCATGCACCACGCGCAGCGCCTCCGCCTGCAGCGAGGCGCGCGTGAGCTGGTGGCCGACGTTGTCGTGGATCTCGCGCGCGATGCGGGCGCGCTCGGC
>QAKZ01000058.1 GCA_003150175.1 Coriobacteriia bacterium | reverse complement strand
GTGCGCATCGACATGTCCGAGTACATGGAGAAGTTCAGCGTCCAGCGCCTCATCGGCGCGCCCCCGGGATACGTGGGCTACGACGAGGGCGGCCAGCTCACCGAGGCCGTGCGCCGTCACCCTTACTCCGTCATCCTCATGGACGAGATGGAGAAGGCGCATCCCGACGTGTTCAATATCCTGCTCCAGGTGCTCGACGACGGCCGCCTGACCGACGGCCAGGGCCGCGTGGTCAGCTTCAAGAACACGATCATCATCATGACGTCCAACGTCGGCAGCCAGTTCATCGCCGGCGCGAGCGCCTCGGGAGACGCGGAGGAGGGCCGCAAGAAGGCCATGGAGGCCCTGCGCGGCAGCTTCAAGCCGGAGTTCCTCAACCGCATCGACGACATCGTGGTCTTCAGCCCGCTCGGCCTCTCCGACATCGAGAAGATCGTGGACATCCAGCTCAAGGACGTCCGCGAGCGCCTCGACCGCGACCGCATCAAGCTCGAGCTCACGCCCGAGGCGACGCAGTCGCTGGCCATGGACGGCCTCGATCCGGTCTACGGCGCGCGCCCGCTCAAGCGCCTGATCCAGCGCCAGGTCGTGGATAACGTCGCCAACCTGATCATCGACGGCCAGCTCCACGAGGGCGACACCGTGAAGGTCGACGTCGGCGCGGACGACAAGCTCGTCGCCATGCGCGACGACGACGCGAGCGACGCCGTGGAGCCCGACGTGGTGGAGTAGCCCGCGCATGCATGAGGCGGGCTGGTCGAATCGCATAGCGGCATAGCAGGGGGCAGGGGTTTATCGCCGGCATGGAGCCGACGGTAGGACCCCGCCCCCTATTGCTATGATGAGGGGCAGCATGAACCGCCCGCGAAGGCAGCAGGAAACCGCAATGGATACTCAACGTCCAGAAAAGACGCAGCTCATAAACGAGCCGAACATCAAGCCGGTCGATCCGGGCGAAGGGGCTGGCGTGCCGCCGGTCGACTTGGATGACGACCCGAGCGTCTCGCCCATCGACCTGGCCGACCTCACGTTCGCGCGGCGCCCCGTCGAGGTCGCTTCCCCCGTGCGCAGCGCAAAAAAGAAGGGCCTGCCCGTCTGGGCGGTGGCCCTCTTTGTCGTCCTGACGCTCGCGGGGATCGGCGCCGGGGCCTGGTACACCTACGACCAGGAGCTTTGGGGCGGCCACACCGTCCCGTCCGTCGTGGGGCTCGAGCGCGACGCGGCGCAAAAGCAGCTCGAGGCCGCGGGTTTCAAGGTGACCGTCGAGGAGTCCGCCGCGGACGACGGGATCGGCACTGTCCTCGCGTGTGACCCCGAGCCGGGCAAGCGCGCCGAGACCTCCGGCGGCGCGACCATCACCGTCGCGATCGCTCGGACGATCCCGCAGGTCACGGGCCAGAACGTCGACGACGCGCAGAAGGCGCTCCTTGATGCCGGCGCCCAGAACGTCCGCATCCAGTCCGTCAACTCCGATGCGGGCGCCGGGACGGTCGTCTCGGTCGAGCCGGCGGAGGGTTCTCAGTTCAAGTCTGCCGACGAGGTCGTGCTCTCGGTCGCCACGCCGTACGTGGTCCCGTCCGTCGTCGGTCTCACCGCCGATGCGGCGAAGGCCGCCGTCGAGAAGGCGGGCCTCCAGGCGAAGGTGGACTATATCAAGTCCGATAAGCCCCACAACGAGGTCGTCTCGTGCAGCCCCGAGGCCGGGACCCAGGCGCAGGAGGGTGACGTCGTCGAGCTCAAGGTCTCGAGCCCCTTCCCCGAGTCGCCCGACAAGCTCGCAGAGTACCTCGACGCCACGTCCAAGGAGGTGGCGACCTACCTCGGCAACGAGAAGTACGCGCTGACCTACGGCGCGACCTTCTCGAACGGGGACGCGCACGCGGTCTACACCGGCGCCGCCGGCGACATGATCACCTTCACCGCGAACCCGGAGGTCGGCTCCTATGCCGGCGACAAGACCGACGACGTGCTCGCGGCAGGCGCGCCCATCAGCGGCGTGCGCTACGTGTTCGCTCAGGGCTCCGCGCCGGCGGGCGCCGACGCCGAGACGGTCGCTGCCGTCAAGGCCGTCATGCAGGAGTGCGGCTTCACCGGCCTCAAAGAGTCCTGCTCCGCCGCCGACCTCGAGAAGCTCGGCTTCGCGGCGGAAGGGCGCCACTTCATCTGCGCGTACGGCGAGGCACAGGGGTACTCCTGGGCCGTCCTCATCGGCGGCAAGCAGGCGGGGCAGGTCAACGTCGTTGCCATGACGTTCCTCAAGGGGCGCTTCAGCGGCGGCATCGATCTCGCGCCCTACGGCAACAGCCCGGCGAAGTTCATCGCATACGCGGGTCTCTACAACGAGAACGCGGTGGTCCAGAAGGAGGCGGCCGATGCAGCAGCCAAAGACGGCGCAGCCGCGCAAGGCCAGTAATGATCAGGCGGCGCGTGCCGCCGAGGAAGAGAAGCGCGAGTTCATTCGCGCCGAGAACGAGGACGACGACGGCTACGACCCCTACTCCGACCGCCGCCCCGTGAGCGAGCCGCTCTTTGAGCGCGACCCTTGGGCTTAGGCCGCGACGTGGAACGGACCCGGCATTTCCGCATCGCTTCGGAAATGCCGGGCCCGTTCATGTTTGGCAAGCCAGCGCACGGGTCTTCGCGATTTAGCGGATGCCCGCGGCGCCCCAGTTGGTCTGCATATACTGCCATAGGAAATAAACCGCGACAGCGAGGACGACGACCACGAGCACGAGGGCGAGGAACGTCTTCACGTTGGTGCGGCGCTCGCGCTTGACGAAGATGTCGCGACGGCCCTTGGGGATCTCGAGGTACTGGCCGTAGTGCAAATCGCGGCGGAGCTTCTCGGCATCGGAGCGGGAGCGTTTGTACGAGTTGCCGCCGACGAGCGGGCCGCGGTTGGTGAAGTCGGAGTCGTGGGCGACCTGGGCGGGGTACTCCTCGCCGGAAGAGTCGAAGTCGCTCACCGTGCCGACGCTGCGGTGAGCCTGGCGCTGTCGAACGTAGGGCGCTTGCGCCTGCGGCTGTGTGGGGGCCGGCGCCTGGTGCTTGGGCGCGGGCCGCTCGCTCGTCGCTTCCTGCGCGTCGTTGATCTCGTTCTGCTCGTCCATTGCGATGGTCTTTCGCCTTTGATGCTCAACAATACGTCTCATTCTAACGCAGCAGGTCGACGGGGGCTTCCCCGCGGTCATTCTTCACAGCCCTAAACCTAAGTCAATGACACTTAGATATGATGAGTATATGACGCTAAGAAAACTTGAGATTCACGGTTTAGAAGCCGGCCCGCGGGGCATAACTATCAATGTAACAAGGGGCGTCGGAACACCAGAACGCCCACAAGGTAATCAAAGGAGTGGTTACTATGTCTAGCATGGTTCCTTACGATCGTCTCGCCCGTGGTCTGCGCACCTGGCCCTTCGACAGCTTCGACGATTTCTTCGGTGCACCTCTTGCCCAGCTCTCCAACGAGGGCGCGTTCAAGATGGACGTCGAGGACGCCGGCGATAAGTACGTCGTCTCGGCCGAGCTCCCTGGCGTGAAGCGCGAGGAGATCGACGTCGAGCTCAACGAGGGCCGTCTGTCCATCAGCGTGGACAAGAAGGAGTCCGACGAGCAGAAAAACAAGAACTTCCTGTACAAGGAGACCGGCGAGTGGAGCGCCACGCGCGGCGTCTACCTCAAGGATGCTGCTTCCCAGGGCCTCTCGGCTAAGTTCGAGGGCGGCGTGCTGACCGTGAACGTCCCCAAGCAGGACCAGAACGCCAACGTCACGAAGGTCTCCATCGATTAGCGTTTGCCCGCGTCTAGCGTAGAGGCTGGCCAATCGGCCAACTAAAGCGGTCGGCCCGGTCCGGCGAGAAGAACTCTCGCTGAGCCGGGCCGGCCGCTTTTTGTGTCGACGCTGGGCTTGCCGAGCGCAGACGCGCTACCACACCGTCATCGGCCAGTCCTGGGCGGCGGCGCAGATGCTCAGCAGCCCGTCGGGTGTGCGGGCCTCGGTCCAGGCATCGTTGGCCGCCTCGGCGCCGACGGCCTCGGCGAGCGTGCGCACGCAGACGCTCGGCCGGTTGTTCTCCTGCGAGAGGTGCATGGCCACGACGGTCTCGGTGTCCTCGTCGATGAGGTCGCGCAGCGCCTCGGCCGCCTGCGCGTTCGAGAGGTGCCCCCGGTCGCCGCCCACGCGCTCCTTGAGGTAGGCGGGGTAGGGGCCGGTCGCCAGCATGCGCTCGTCGTGGTTGGACTCGAGCGCGAGGACCCGCACGCCAAAGAGCGCGTCTGCGGCCCCGGGCGTGAGCGTGCCGGTGTCGGTGCAGAAGCCGATCGCGTCGTCGTCGGTCTCGAAGCGGAAGCACATCGGGTCGGCGACGTCGTGGCTCGTGGGGAAGCAGCGCACGTGCATGCCGGCGAGGTCGAGCTCGTCTGTGTGGCCCACGATCTCGAACGGCAGGCCACAGAGGTCCTTGCGCGCTCCCACGGTGCCGGCCGTGGCGAACATCGGCGCGTCGAGGTGCTTGGAGACGACGGGCAGGCCGCGGGTGTGGTCGCCGTGCTCGTGGGTGAGGAGCACGGCGACCACGCGCGCAAGGTCGAGCCCGAGCTCTCCTGCGCGCTCGAGGAGCGCCTTGCGCGTGATCCCGCAGTCCACGAGCACGAAGCCGTCGGGACCCTCTACCAGGGCCGCGTTGCCTTTCGATCCGCTCGCGAGCACATGAAGGTGAATCTGCGGGTACATCAAGTTCCTCTTTCTGGGCCATCGGTCACGCTAAACTGCCAATGGACACAATACACGTCGGGGGAGACAACAATGCCGAGCGTCTCACGCAGATACGCCACCTCGCGCCAGAGGTTCGAGCGGCCGAGCGGCCGGGCGGACGAGGAGCTGCGCGCGCCCGTCGTGCTCATGGTCTCGGGCGGGGCCGACTCGACGGCGCTGCTCGTGCTCGCCGCGACCTCCGCGCTCGACATCGACGACGGGCGCGGGACCGCGCGCATCGCCCGCGAGCGCCTGCACGTGCTCCATGTGAACCACCAGCTCAGGGGCCTGGACGCCGAGGAGGACGAGGAGGCCGTCCGCGAGCTGTCGGCGCGCTTCGGCATCCCGTGCGACGTGCGGCGCGTGGACGTGGCCGAGCTCGCCGCGGCGGGCGACGGCAACGTGGAGAACGCGGGTCGCGTTGCGCGCTACGCCGCCGCCGTCGAGCTCGCCAACGAGCTCTGCGCTGAGGTCGGCTGCCCGCGGTCGGCGGCGCGGATCCTCACGGCGCACACCGCCGACGACCGGGCCGAGACCTTCTTTATGAACGCGATCCGCGGCACGGGGGCGGCCGGGCTCTCGTCGATTCCGCGGCGGCGCAACCGCATCGTGCGGCCGCTGCTCGACCGTACGCACGACGAGCTCTGTGAGCTGCTGCGCGTGCGCGGCATCGTCTGGCGGGAGGACGCGACCAACGCGGACACCCGCTACCTGCGCGCCTTTGTGCGCCACGAGGTGATGCCGGTGGCCCGCGAGCGCAACCCGCGCCTGTCCGCGAGCCTGGCCACGACCTGCGACATCCTCTCGGACGAGGATGCCTACCTCACGTCGGTGGCCTCCCGCGCGCTGCGCGACCTCACGCGCCGCGCGGACCCGGGCCTCGTGGCGCTCGACGCCGCGCGGCTCGCCGCGACCGAGGTGGCCATCGCGCGGCGCGTCGTGCGCGCGGCCATCCTCGAGGTTTGCCCCGAGGCCAGGCTTGAGGCTCGCCACATAGCCTCTGTGCTGCGGATCGTTGCCGCGGGGGAGGGGTCTGCGACCATCCCGATGGGCGTCGACGCGCGCGTGGCCTTCGGGCTGCTTGTGCTGCGCGGCCGTACCGCCTCGCGCGACGTCGTCGCGGCGTGGCTCGAGGTCGCGGGGACAGACGGCCAGCGCCGCCCCGGCGGCGCGGGGGAGCTCGCGCTCGCCGACGGCCGCGTCCTGCGCGCACGCCTGCGTCCGGCGCCTGCAGCGACCGACCTGCCCGCGCTCGCCCGTGCCCACGGCCTGGAGTGGGCGGGCGAGTCGGTGCTCCTGGACGCCGAGGCGGCGGGCATCGACGCCACGGTGGGCGGCAGGCTCTGGGTCGACGGCCCGCGCCCCGGCGACGTGCTCTGCCCGCTGGGCATGCACGGCCAGTCAAAAAAGCTCTCCGACCTGCTCAATTCCGCACGCGTCCCCGCGGCCGAGAAGCCCGCCGTCCCGGTGGTTCGCGCCGCGCCGTCGGGACCGGTGGTCTGGGTGGCCGGCGTCCGCGCCGACGAGCGGTGCCGCGTCACGGCCGCGACGCGCTTCTTGTTGGAGCTGGCGTTCGAGTCTTCGCGTTAAATGCCTGCTTGAATCCGCAGCTCGCGCGGGCTGGGTGTATCCTTATGACCTGTATCGGCAGACGCCGGGCCGCGCGCCTCGGCGCCGCCCTCGCGCACAATCCCAGGAAGGGGACGCTCATGGAGGCACTGCACCCGGACGTTTCGGAAGTCGTGCTCAGCGAACAGGACATCAAGGACATCGTCGCCCGCATGGGCAAGGAGATCACCGCCGACTATAAGGACAAGAACCCCCTGGTCGTGGCCGTGCTCAAGGGTGCCGTCGTCTTTACCGCCGACATCATGCGCGCCATCGACTGCCCCATCGCCATCGACTTCATGGCCGTCTCGAGCTACGGCGACGGCGTGAAGAGCTCCGGCGTCGTGCGCATCGTCAAGGACCTCGACACAAAGATCGAGGGCCGCGACGTGCTCATCGTCGAGGACATCCTCGACTCCGGCCTCACGCTGAGCTACCTGATCCGCATGCTCGAGGCCCGCGGCGCGAAGTCCGTCAACGTCGCCGCCTTCCTGGTCAAGGACGTCGCCGGAAAGAAGCCCGCGGTGCACCCGCACTACGTCGGCTCGCACGTGCCCGACGAGTTCATCGTCGGCTACGGCCTCGACTATGCCGAGCGCTACCGCAACCTGCCCTACATCGGCATCCTCAAGCCCGAGGTCTACAGCTGATCTGCCGGTCGCTGAACCGCCGGCGGCGCCGGGCGCCTCTGGTCACATCGAGCCTACGGCCGCGCCGATCTGCGGGCCGCGCCGATCCGTCGGTCGCGCGCCCGCTCGTCTTTTTTACCTGAATTAGCAAGGAGCCCTGCTTTTGTCTGACAAGCCCGAGAAACCGAACAAGCAGCTGCCCGTTCCGGACGGCCCGGAGGGCAAGAACCCCTACGGAATCGCGCTGGTCATCGCCATCGCCGTCGCGATCTACCTGATCGTCACCATGGGCGGCAACCCCTTCGCCGCCCAGCAGCAGGTGGACACCCTCCCCACGAACGAGTTCGTCAACGCCGTCAACGACGACCGCGTGACCGAGGTCACCTACAAGACCTCCGACGGATCGGCCACGGGCGAGTACTGGCCCTCGGGGTCCGGCAAGAACGACGACTCCAAGCTGGTCAAGTACAAGACCTTCTATGTGGGCGCCGATTCGCTCGACGAGCTCATGGCCTCCCACTCCGGCATCAAGTTTACCATCGATACCTCCGACGGCTCCCTGCTCGAGACCGTGCTCGTCTCGGTCGTGCCGACGCTTCTGCTCGTGGGCGTCTTTGTGTTCTACATGCGCCGCATCGGCGAGCAGAACGGCCGCACGATGTCCTTCGGCAAGACCAAGGCCCAGACCACCGAGGAGGAGCGCCCCAAGGTCAAGTTCTCCGACGTCGCGGGCATCGACGAGGCCGTCGAGGAGCTCCAGGAGGTGCGCGACTTCCTGCAGGATCCCGAGCGCTACCACAAGATGGGCGCCAAGATCCCGCACGGGCTTTTGCTCGTCGGCCCTCCGGGCACGGGCAAGACGCTGCTGGCCAAGGCCGTCGCCGGCGAGGCGGGCGTCCCGTTCTTCTCGATCTCCGGCTCCGACTTCGTCGAGATGTTCGTCGGCGTGGGCGCTTCCCGCGTGCGCGACCTCTTTAAGCAGGCCAAGGCTGCCGCGCCCTGCATCATCTTCATCGACGAGATCGACGCGGTCGGCCGCCAGCGCGGCGCCGGCCT
>QAKZ01000053.1 GCA_003150175.1 Coriobacteriia bacterium | reverse complement strand
ATCGCCGAGTTCCCCGAGGCTGGCGAGAACGACGAGGGCGCCGTCTGGAAGCTCTCCGGCATGGTCGAGAAGCCCAAGGCCGCGCTCGCTCCGTCTCGTCTCTTCATCGTCGGCCGCTACCTGCTCTCGCCGCGCGTGATGGAGCTCCTGAAGACCCAGAAGCCCGGCGCCGGCAACGAGATCCAGCTCACCGATGCCATGGAGCGCTGCCTTGCCGAGGAGGAGTTCTACGCCCTCGTCATCGACCCCAAGGAGGGTTACGACACGGGCACCGTCGCCGGCTGGATCGCCACCAACGCGCGCATGGCCAAGTCCGACCCGCGCTTCTCCGCCGCCTTCGAGGAGGCCATGGCCGACTAGCCCTCGAGCCAAGCAGGGGAGGCGGGCGTGGAGCCTGTGCCCAAGAACCCGCTCGTCGCAACAGCTGAAGGTACACAAGGGACGGGCGCGAGCTTTCTGCGGTTATCGGAAAGTTCGCGCCCGTCCTTTGGTTTTCCCGAGCCGCGAGGGTGTCCCAGAAAGCTGCAGCCAATGACTGTCACCCAGTGATGGTCCTCGGCTCGGTTAGTTCCAGTAGCCCTCGTGGACTGCGCAGGCCTCGGCGACGAGCTCGGGGAAGGGGCCGACGACCTCGATCTGCTTCTGACTGGAGCCGAAGATCTGCCGGCAGGGGGTGTCGAGCGTCGGGTTCTGCTCGTTGTCGCCGGTCTGCGCGAGGATGTCGCGCTCGGTCATCGCATAGACCACGCGGCCGACGTTGGCCCAGTAGATGGCGCCCGAGCACATGGCGCAGGGCTCGCCGGTGGTGTAGATGGTGCACTGCCACAGGTAGCCGTGGTCGAATTTGCGGCTCGCGGCCTCCATGAGCGAGGTCTCGGCGTGGCCGGTGCAGATGTGCTCGGTGACCTCGCGGTTCTCCTGCTCGAGGGCGACGTTCTTGTGCTCGTCGACGAGGATCGCGCCGAAGGGCGTGTTGCCGTGCTCACGGCTCCTCCTCGAGACCTCGATGGCGCGGCGCAAAAACGCCACGTCCTCCTCGTGCGTGAACGTCGCGCGGCGCGGCTCGTCCCAGCTCGACTTCTTCTCTTCCGCCATGATGGCTCCTCTCGTCGCGGGCGCTCGGCCCGCCTCGGTACCGGGGCAAAGCAAAAAAGAAACGCGCGAAGCGGGCAAGGGGCGGCTTGCCTGCTTCGCGCGCCCATCCCTCGTCGCGCGTACCTCGTGCACGCGGCCCCGCGCAGCTCAGCTCCGCGGGCCGAAGAGATGGTTCCTATTCGCTTTTGCGGCATTTACCTTACCACGCGCCCGGCCGTTCGTGCTACCATCTTTGACCACAGGCGATGACGGGGAGAGTACCCGGGGTCGCGCGGCCACAAGAGAGCGGGGGTGCTGGGATCCCGCGACCGCGTCCCGGAGAAGATCACCCCCGAGCCGCGGCCCCAAAGCCGGCAGGAGGACCCCGCGTCCGCGTTTCTTGCCGTCGAGTAGGCGTCGCCGGGATTGGTCTCCGTCATGGGCCAGCCGAGTAACGCGGTGGATCCGCACGCTGGGTGGTCTTAAACGAAGTGTGACGTGAGCGCTTCGTCCCAGCAGTCGGGACGGGCGCTTTTTTGGTGCCCAGAAAGGGGTCACGCAAGTGGCGAACCAGTACAAGAAGACGACGAATCTCCCGCAGACGGGCTTCCCGATGCGCGCGAGCCTCGCCCAGAACGAGCCCAAGCGGCTCAAGCAGTGGGAGGACGACGACGTCTACTCCCAGCTGCTCAAGAAGAACGAGGGCCACAAGAAGTTCGTCCTGCACGACGGCCCCCCGTACGCCAACGGCCCGATCCACCTCGGCCACGCGCAGAACAAGATCTCTAAGGACATCATCAACCGCTATAAGTCCATGCAGGGCTTCCAGACGCCGTACGTCCCCGGCTGGGACTGCCACGGCCAGCCCATCGAGCACAAGGTCGAGACCATCCTCGGGACCGAGAAGTTCAACCAGCTTCCCACCGAGAAGATCCGCGAGCTCTGCCGCAAGATGGCCGTCGAGCAGGTCGACACCCAGCGCCAGGGCTTCAAGCGCCTGGGCGTGCTGGCCGAGTGGGACAACCCCTACCTGACCTACGTCAACGACTACGACGCCACCGACGTCGAGATCTTCAAGGCAATCTTCGACCGCGGCGCCATCTACCGCGGACGCAAGCCGGTCCACTGGTGCTCCCACTGCCACACGGCGCTCGCCGAGGCCGAGATCGAGTACGGCGACGAGGTCAGCCCCGCCATCTTCGTCCGCTTCGAGATGACGACCGTCCCGGCCGGCCTCGAGGCCTGGGCCGGCAAGCTCTGGGTCGACATCTGGACCACGACGCCGTGGACGCTTCCGGCCGACGACGCCGTCATCCTGCACCCCGAGGCGACCTACGTGGCCATCGTCCACGACGGCCACGCCGAGATCATGGCCGAGGCCCTCGTGGAGAAGGACTGCGCCAAGTTCGGCTACGGCGAGGTCGAGCTCGTCCGCGGCGCCGACGGCGAGCCCTGGCGCATGACGGGCACCGAGCTGTGCCACAACAAGTACAAGCAGCCGATCTTCGGCGACCAGGGAGTCGAGGGCGAGTTCATCTACGCCGACTACGTCACCCTCGAGGACGGCACCGGCGTCGTCCACACCGCGCCCGGCCACGGCGTCGACGACTACCTCGCCGGCATGAAGTTCAACATCCCCGTGGTCATGCCCGTCGACGACGACGGCCGCTTCTACAAGGGCGACGGCATGGGCACCGGCGGCCCCTGGTCCGGCATGGAGGTCAACGAGGCCAACCCGAAGATCATCGAGTGGCTGCGCGAGCGCGGCACGCTGATCCTCCACGAGGACATCAACCACAGCTACCCGCACTGCTGGCGCTGCAAGCAGCCGGTCATCTTCCGCGCGACGAGCCAGTGGTTCGTCTCGATGGACAAGCCCATGACCGACGGCCGCTCGCTGCGCGAGGAGGCCACCGAGGCGCTCTCGCACGTCGACTTCTACCCGGCGCACGCCATCAAGCGCATCGGCTCCATGGTCGAGGGCCGTCCCGACTGGTGCATCTCCCGCCAGCGCAACTGGGGCGTGCCGATCCCGGCCTACACCTGCCAGGACTGCGGCGAGACCGTCATGAACGACGACACGCTCGATAAGGTCATCGAGCTCTTCCGCGAGAAGGGCTCCGACGCCTGGTTCACCGACGCGCCCGAGAGCTATCTGGGCGACGCCTGCGTCTGCCCGAAGTGCGGCGGGCACCACCTCAAGGCCAACAAGGACATCCTCGACGTCTGGTGGGACTCCGGCGTCTCGCACACCGCCGTGTGCAAGCACCGCGACTACCTCGCTTTCCCGGCCGACATGTACCTCGAGGGCTCCGACCAGCACCGCGGCTGGTTCATGAGCTCGCTCATGACCTCGGTGGGCGCCTACGGCACGGCACCGTACAAGTCCGTGGTCTCCCAGGGCTTCACCCTGGACGGCCAGGGCCGCAAGATGTCCAAGTCCCTCGGAAACGTCATCGACCCGAACGCCGAGTGCGACACCCGCGGCGCCGACGTCATGCGCCTGTGGGTCGCCTCCGTCGACACCTCCAACGACGTCCCCTGCGACGACACGATCCTCGCGCACGTCGGCGAGGCCTACCGCAAGATCCGCAACACCCTGCGCTTCCTTCTCGGCGAGATCGAGGGCCAGTTCGACCCCGCGACCGACGCCGTGGCCCTCGACGAGCTCACGGCCTACGACCAGCTCACGCTCGCCCGCATGTGCCAGGTCCACCAGACCGTGACCGAGGCCTACGACGGCTACCGCTTCAACGTTGTCTACCGCAACCTCTACGACTACGTGACCGAGCTCTCCAACGGCTACCTCAACGCCACCAAGGACCGCGTCTACTGCGGCCAGAATGACGGCTTCGAGCGCCGCAGCGCGCTCACCGTCTGGGCGCAGATCCTGAGCATGCTCGTCCACGACCTCCAGCCGATCCTCGCCTTCACCTGCGACGAGGCCATGGCCTTCCTGCCCGCCTCCATGCGCGACGGCCAGGAGCGCGCGGCGCTGCTCGACTGGTACCAGGCTCCCTGGACCACCGACGAGGCCGCCCAGAAGCTCGCGGCTTACGAGCAGCTCACGGCCGCCCGCGACGCATTCACCAAGGCCTTCGAGGAGGCCAAGGAGTCCGGCGCCGTCACCGAGAACACGAGCCAGGCCGCGCGCGCGGCGCTGACCCTCACCGCCGACGCCGCCCAGGCGCTCGCGGGCGTCGACCTCGCCGAGGTCTTCGTCTGCTCCGCCGTCGAGGTCTCCGTGGGCGACGAGCTCGCCTGCTCCGTCGCTCCCGCCGACGGCCAGAAGTGCCCGCGCTGCTGGAACTACCGCCAGCTCGGCGCCGACGGCCTGTGCTGCCGCTGCCACGACGCCGTGGTCGCCCAGGAGTAGCCGCTTGGCCGCGCCGCTCAAAACCACGCCCGTCTCCCGCCGCCTCGGCACCCTCGCCGGGGCGGCGGCCCTCGTGGTCGCGCTCGACCAGCTCGTCAAGGTGTGGGCGCGCGCGTCTCTCGTCCTCGGCAGCCCCGTGACGCTCATCCCGCACGTGATGGACTTGAGCCTCGTGTACAACACGGGCGCGGCCTTCTCGATGGGGGAGGGCAAGGGGCTGCTCTTCGTGCTCATCGCCGTCGCCATCGCCGCCGGTTGCGCCGTCCTCGCGTACAAGGAAGATACCCTCCCGTTACCGCTCGCGGCCACGCTCGGCTGCGTTGCCGGCGGCGGCATCGGCAACGCGATCGACCGCGTCGTCGCCGGCCGCGTCACGGACTTCTTTGCCACCACGTTCATGGACTTCGCCGTGTTCAACGTGGCGGACATCTTCATCACCTGCGGCGTCCTCGTCGCCTTCGTGCTGTGGTGCCGCTGGGACCGCGCCCGCGAGGCGGCGGAATCCGCCCAAGCGGAGGCATAGATGGCCGCGCGCATCGTGAACCTGCTCGTGGGGCCCGAGTCCGACGGCATGCGCCTGGACGCCTTCCTCGCCACGGCCGACGGCATGCCCTCGCGCTCCGCCTGCGCGAAGCTCGTCGAGAACGGCGCCGTCCAGATCAACACCTGCCCCGCTACCTCCAAGTCCGAGAAGGTCCTGCTCGGCGACCGGGTGCGCGCCGAGGTAGACGAGCCCGACGCGGCCGAGGCGCCCGGCCTTTTGGCCCCCAACCCCTACATCCCGCTGGACATCCGCTTTGAGGATGAGCATCTGCTCGTCATCTCGAAGCAGGCGGGGCTCGTCTGCCACCCCAGCCCGGGGCACATCGACGACACCCTGGCGAACGCCCTCGTGGCCCATTGCGGCTACGGGCACCTCGGCATGCTCCAGGGGGAGGAGCGCCCCGGCATCGTGCACCGCCTCGACATGGACACCTCCGGGCTCATGGTCGCCGCGAAGGACGACGAGACCCAGAAGGCGCTCCAGGACCTCATCCGCATGCGTGTGCTCGACCGCCGCTACATCACGCTCGTCCAGGGCTACATGGCCCGCGACGAGGACACCATTGTCACGGGCATCGCCCGCTCCACGCGCGACCGCCTGCGCATGACGGTCTCCGACGCGCCCGGCGCGCGCGAGGCCATCACCACCTACCGGACGCTCGAGCGCTTCGAGGCGGGGCGTCGCGACGAGGGCTACAGCCTCATCGAGTGCCACCTCTACACCGGGCGCACCCACCAGATCCGCGTCCACATGCGCCACGTCGGCCACCAGCTCGTCGGCGATCAGCTCTACGGCCGCGGGGACGACCGTGCCAACCTCGGGCTGCGCCGTCAATTCCTCCACTCTTGGACCATCGGCTTCGACCATCCCGCGACCGGCGAGCGAATCGAGCGTCGCGACCGCCTTCCCGAGGACCTACTCGCTATACTTGAACAGATAAAGGAGCGCTCGATGGGGCGCACCGAGGCCGGCGAGCAGATCTGCCCGCTGCTCGGCTGCGACGACTGAGCCCTCCTTGAGGGAACGTAAACGTCGCCGTCCGAGGAGCGCTCGCATATGGACTTCGCAAGGCTCGGCCTCACGCCGATCGTGATCTTCAACCTGATCATCTGGCTCTTCTTCACGCTCGCGTACTTCTATCAGATGGTCTACATCATCCGCGTGCTCATGCGCGGCACGGTGAAGCTCCCCGAGGCAAAGAAGAACCACCGCTACGCGTTCTTCATCGCCGCCCACAACGAGGAGCCGGTCATCGGCAACCTCGTGCGCTCCATCCTCTCGCAGGACTACCCGCGCGAGCTCGTCGACTGCTTCGTCGTCTGCGACTCCTGCACCGACAACACCCACGCCGAGGCGGAGGCCGCCGGCGCCATCACCTGGGACCGCAACGACCTCGCGCGCAAGGGCAAGAGCTGGGTCATGGACTATGGCTTCGACCGCATCCTCAACGAGTACGGCGATAAGTACGAGGCCTTCATCGTCATGGACGCCGACAACATCATCGCGCCCGACTACCTCAAGATCATGAACCAGGCCTTCGACGCCGGCTACCTCGTCTGCACGAGCTACCGCAATTCGAAGAACTTCGACTCCAGCTGGATCAGCTCCGCCTACGCCACCTGGTTCCTGCGCGAGGCCAAGTTCCTCAACAACGCCCGCATGATGGTCGGCACGAGCTGCGCCATCTCCGGCTCCGGCTGGATGGTCTCCGAGAAGATAGTCCGCGGCATGCACGGCTGGGACTTCCACACCCTCACCGAGGACATCCAGTTCTCCACCTTCTGCTGCGCGCACAACATCCAGATCGGCTTCGCGCCCGCCGAGTTCTTCGACGAGCAGCCGCTGACCTTCAAGGCCTCTTGGACGCAGCGCATGCGCTGGACCAAGGGCTTCTACCAGGTCTTCTTCTCGTACAACCGCGACCTGCTCAAGGGTATTCGCAAGGGTCAGTTCGCCTCCTACGACATGCTGATGACCATCGCCCCCGGCATGATCTTGACGCTGCTCTCGTTCTTCGTGAACGCCGTCTACCTCATCGTGGGCTCGCTTTCCCACGGCTTCATCGCGACCGAGGGCGAGCTCTCCATGTGCGTCGGCTCGCTCATCATGACCTTCGCCTCGATGTACGTCGTGTTCTTCCTGCTCGCCGTGATCACCACGATCTCGGAGCGCAAGCACATCCACGCAAAGAAGAAGTGGCGCATCTTCACGAACCTCTTCACGTTCCCGATCTTCATGATGACCTACATCCCCATCACGGTCGCTGCGCTCTTCAAGAAGGTCGAGTGGGTCCCCACCAAGCACGACATCGCCGTCAACTTCGACGAGGTCATGTCCGAGGGCGCGAAGTAACCCCCAGCCCCTCGCTCCGCCGCGCCCCTTCGGTCCTTCCCTTTGAGCTACGGACAGTCCTCTTCGCACAGAGGCCACATTAAGTGGCCTCCGTGCGAAGAGGACTGCCCGAGCAGCAAACTAAGCGTCGGCCGCCCCCGTATGCTGACAGTTCGTTTGGTGACCTAACATATCAGCTGCTCAATGGGTATTTCTTGACAGCTGTCGCGCCCGAGCCGTCGATGCTACAATACCGTGCAATATGGCCGCATCTGGGGCCTGCGCGACGCAGGCGAAGGGAGAAAGAACCGTATGGCAACGTTCTTCGAGGGAGAATCGCACACCTTCTCTGAGTACCTGCTCGTCCCCGGTTATTCCTCGGCGGAGAACATCCCCGCCAACGTCTCGCTGAAGACCCCGCTGTGCAAGTTCAAGCGCGGCGAGGAGTCCCCGATCACCCTGAACGTCCCCATGGTGTCCGCCATCATGCAGTCGGTCTCCGGCCCCAAGCTCGCCATCGCGCTGGCCCAGGAAGGCGGCATCTCGTTTATCTACGGCTCCCAGACCGCCGAGTCCGAGGCCGCCATGGTCCGCGAGGTGAAGGCCTATAAGGCCGGCTTCGTCGTGTCCGACTCCACGCTCACCCCGGACATGACGCTCGCCGAGGTCCTCGAGCTCCTGGACAAGACCGGCCACTCCACGATGCCCGTCACCGAGGACGGCTCGCCCCACGGCAAGTTTTGCGGCATCGTCACCTCGCGCGACTACCGCGTCTCGCGCGATTCCCGCGACCGTAAGGTCAAGGAGTTCATGACCCCGGCAGATAAAGTCGTCTGCGCCGAGGACGGCACCTCCCTCAAGGTCGCCAACGACCTCATCTGGGAGCACAAGCTCAACACTCTGCCCATCGTGAGCAAGGACGGTCACCTCGTCGCGCTCGTCTTCCGCAAGGACTACGACTCCCACAAGAGCCGCCCGAACGAGCTGCTCGACTCCTCCAAGCGCTACCTCGTTGGCGCCGGCATCAACACCCGCGACTACGCCGACCGCGTGCCCAAGCTCATCGACGCGGGCGCCGACGTGCTCTGCATCGACTCCTCCGAGGGCTTCAGCGAGTGGCAGAAGCGCACCATCGAGTGGATCCGCGACAACTACGGCGACGACGTCAAGGTCGGCGCCGGTAACGTTGTCGACGCCGAGGGCTTCCGCTTCCTCGCCGACTGCGGCGCGGACTTCATCAAGGTCGGCATCGGCGGCGGCTCCATCTGCATCACCCG
>QAKZ01000088.1 GCA_003150175.1 Coriobacteriia bacterium | reverse complement strand
TGGCCCGACTTCGAGTCCTTCAAGGCGGACCTGGACGCGTACGTCGCCCATTGGAACACGAGGCGAAGGCAGGTTAAGCTGAAGGGGCTGACCCCGGAGGAGTTCCGGAGCCGGCCCCTTGCGGCGTAGTTCTTATTTAAGCCGTCCAAGTTTTGGGGCGCAGTCCACCCCGCGACGGGTTTGTTCTTGTTAGCGCATCTAATCCTTAACCTCTTCGCCGCCTAACGCGCACGCGTCGGCAACCGTCCCGGCCTTGGCGCGCCCTGTGCTCGCGAACCTCGCGCCGCCCTCGGTGGGCCACGCCGCCGAGTGCTTCGACGCCCGCCGAAGTGCGAGGGCGGCGACCGATCAAGGCATTCGCCGCCGTGCCCGACGCCCGGCCTGCTGCCGTCGGGCTCAGCCCTCGGCGCCGTCGCGGGGCGCTTCCATGACGCACTCCCAGCCGTCGCCCCCCGACTTCGCGGGCGGCCGGGTCGCGAGTCAGGTGACACGGTTACTGGACTTGCTGGTACAGTGCTAAGCTGCAAGGAAATAAATCCGTTCCAGGCTCGCCGCCGCTTGCGGATCCTCGCCCGGAGCGTCCGTCCCGTCATATAAGGAGCATCCATATGTCAGATTCCGCACGGCAGGTCTCTGGTCAGGCCCCCGCAAAGAAGGGCCTCTCTCAGAAGCGCGCCCTCGTGATCATCGCCTCTTTTGGCATCGAGGAACCCGAGCTTACCCGTCCCGTCGAGGACCTTCGCGCCGCCGGGGTCCAGGTGACCGTGGCGGGCGCGAGCTACCCCGATCCGGCGGACTGCGTGGTCCACGACCAGCATGAGGGCATTCACTACGCGCCCGATTGCGGACTCGAGGACGTGGACGCCCGCGACTTCGACCTCCTTGTGATCCCCGGGGGCACCGTGAACGTCGACCGCCTGCGCGTGCGCCCCGAGGCCCACAAGCTGGCGCAGGATTTCGCCGCGGCCGGCAAGCCGATCGCGGCGGTGTGCCATGGCCCCTGGGTCCTCGTGAACGCCGACGTGCTCCAGGGCAAGACGATGACGAGCTGCCGCTACATCCGCGTCGACCTTGAGCACGCGGGCGCGACCTGGCTCGATGAGGAGTGCCACGTGGACGACGCGAACGGCTGGAGGCTCATCACCTCGCGCCGTCCGGCGGATCTCGAGGCGTTCGACGCTGCCATGATCGCCGCGCTTGAGGGCTAAGAAGCCCCTCTACCAATAAGGTCGCCTTTCCCAAACCCCCCGCATGGGCGGAGCGGCCATGACCGATCGCACGAACCCGCCAGCCTCAAGAGCCGACCGTCTCTTCTTGGACGCCTGCGATGGATTCTCGCGGCTCAGCTCGTTGCCCTGGCGGTCGTCCTTGGCGCACCGATGCCCCTGGGGCTTCCCGCCCAGGTCGCGGTCGCGGCAACGACCTCCGACGGCATCGTCTACGAGCAGCGAGAGCCGGGAACCGTGGCCGTCACCGGCTACGAGGGGGCGGGCGGCCGCGTAGAGATCCCCGCGCAGCTTGAGGGCCTCCCCGTGACGTCCGTTGCGGACGGGGCCTTCTCCCTCAACACGAGCATCACCGAGGTCTCGATTCCCGAGGGCGTCTTGAGCGTTGGGAACGAGGCCTTCAACGATTGCGTCAAGCTCACCTCCGTTGAGCTGCCTGCCTCGCTCTCGTCCATCGGTGACTCGGCGTTTTACTCGTGCAGCCGCCTGGAGAGCATCGAGCTTCCCTATGGGCTCGCTTCCATCGGCGACGGCGCGTTCTGCGGCTGCGCGTCCTTGGCCTCGATCGCCGTTCCGGGCACGGTCGCGGATTGGGGCGACTACGTCTTCAGCTCCTGCGAGCGACTCGAATCTGTGCGCATCGGCGAGGGCGTCGATCGCGTTCCCACGCGCTCCCTCATCGGCGATTCGCTTCTTTCCTCCGTGGAGCTTCCCGGCTCCGTCAAGCTCATCGAGAAGAACGCCTTCAGGAGCTGCGGTTCGTTGGCGACCTGCGACTTGAGCCATGTGGGACGGCTCAAGCACGGACCGCTACTGGCTCGATTGGTTCGAGTCCAAGCCCTGGACCACATGCTTCGTTGACGGGAACCACGAGAACCATCGCATGCTGGCAGAACTCCCCGAGACCGAGTGGTGCGGCGGGCACGTCCATATTGTGCGCCCAAACATCCTGCATTTGATGCGCGGTGAGGTATTCGATATCGACGGCACGACCGTTCTCGCCATGGGCGGGGCGGCGAGCCATGACAGGGAATGGCGCGAGGAGGGGAAGTCCTGGTGACCTGAGGAGATGCCTAACGCCGCCGAGATGGACCGATGCCGGCGTTCTCTCGACCGCGCGGGCTGGAATGTCGATTACGTGGTGACGCACGAGGCGCCGGCAGTCTTGGCAGACACCCTGTGCTGGGAGCGCAACCGCCCCTTTGACGACGACCAACTGCAAAATTTCCTAGGCGAGATCGACCACCAGCTCGACTTCAAGACGTGGTTCTTCGGCCACTACCACGACGACGGGTGGCGCGATGACCGACACCGGCTGATCTATCACGACATCGTGCTCGCTAGCATACGCAGGGAGGACGAAGACCGGGAGCCCGTCGGTTAGCAGCCGCATCGTCAGACCTCACATGCGCGAGCCTGCACTCGCGCATAGCGCACATCTCAACCAAGTCGGCTTTCTCGCGAGCCTTCGCCTTGGCAGCGTCGAGGGCGGCGTGATAGCCGCTGAGGTCAACCGCCGAAGTCTTCCCCCAATCCTCGCCGCCACAGCCGCGCCGTCTTCGGCGCCAGCGCCGCGGCGCTTAACAGATTGATATTAAAAGGGCCTAAAGTCGCGGTCGAGGGGAAGCTCCGCCACGAGTCTTGGCAGGCGTCCGACGGAACCCACCGCAGCCGCCTTCGCGTCGTCGCCGACGGCGTCGAGCTCATGAGCCCGCGCGGCGCGTTCGGGTCCTCCGGCGGAAGCGCGCAGGCGACGGACCCCGCCCACGACCCCGTGAGGAACGGCGGCCACGAGACCGAGCCCTATGCCGAGTCTTTCGCCCGCGGCGGCTCGCAGCAGACCTCCGCGCAGCCCGTCTACGCCGCCCCGGCGCCCTCGTCGAGACAACAGACGCCGCCCCGGCCGACGTGTACGACGAGGATATTCCCTTCTAGTATTTATGTCGGCAGCGTTTCAGCGCCGACACCCACCGTAACGCCCCGCGTCCACGCGGGGCAATAAAACCCAACGGGCCCAGCGCCCGCAACCGAGCAAATAACAAACCCGCCGCAGCTTCGGCTGAACTGCCTCCCATTTCTCGTGTCCAAGAAATGGGAGGCAGTTCATGCGTTGCCCAGAGGTGGCCTTTTCTTAGCGCGTTAACTCCTCGCGTGCCCAGAGGCCGGCGTTTCTTAACGCAACGCCCGTCCCGCCGCCCAGGGGTCGCGATTTCTTAGCAAGAAGGGCGCTCGCCGCCGGCGCTACCTGCGCTCCTCGAGCTCCTTCTGGACCTTGCCGTCGTACACGGCGGCGCCGAGGCCGTCCACTGCGGTGATGGCAGAGACCGCGAGCACGGCCACGCTGCCGGCGAAGACCGCGGCCACGACGCCAAGGACCACGGCGAGGACGCAGAGCACGCGGTGGCTGCCGAGCGCGCTCGGGCGGTTGGCGCCGCGGATGCCCATGACGGACGAGGCGACGGAGAGCGCGCCGAGGGCCAGCGCCGCGGGCAGGTCGAGGTAAGGGCGCATCGCGTCGAGCTGGCCCTGCCCCGCGGCGGCCTGCCCGCCGACCTTCGCGACGACGGCGAGGACGATGACGACGATGGACAGGGCGAACTGGAGGAGGCTCAAGATCTTGAGCATTTTGCGGTTGCTGGACATGGCGCCTGCTTTCTGTGGGTGACGTTGTTGCTGCTAGCGGACAGTATACCCGCCGCTTGGTCGCGACAGCGTTCTTGTCCCGTACTCGTGGCATACTCAAACAGATGTTTGTGAGAACATGTGTGCGTTATTGAACCGACGGGGCAAAGAGGACGAGGGGAGGCGAGGCGGCCGAATGTCGCAAGGGCTCGAAAAGCGCTCACGGCGCTATGTCCGTGTGCGCTGCGAGATCGACGCGGACGGCAGCCTCACGCCGATCGCCGTGCTGTGGTGCCCCGGCCGCGCCTACGAGATCACCAAGGTGAGCCGCCGCGAGAGCTGGCCGTGCCTGGGCACCGGCCGCGGCACCCGCTTTACCGTGTGGTTCGGCGGCTACCAGACGTACCTGTGGTGGGACACGAGCCGCTGGTATGTGATGAGCCGTCCGCCGAGGACGGCCAAAGAGGTGGCCTTCACGTCCTCTGGCTAGGTTATCGCCGTATCGCCCTCCTGCTCATGGTCTATTTCGGGCGGGCAAAAGCAATGCGCCGTCAACGTCCTGCGATCCTGCCGTGCTGCTAAACTGTGTTCCATCTGAATAATTGAGGGCACGGTTCGAACAGCTGCTACGCCTAGTAGAGAAAAAAGGATTCCGGTTCGACTCCGGATCAGTTGAAAGACTGTGTTCAAGGCTCGCCTGCTCGCGGCGGCGCGCGTCCGCGCGTTGCGAGGGGCGAATGACGGGGGCGCACCCTGCCGATCCTACCTGCCCTCCTGGACCCCGAAAGGGGGGAGGCGGGGTATATGAAACCCAAAAAACCGCTGACAGAGCGCGTGCTCGCGCTGCTGCTCGCGCTCGTTACGGTGACGGCCCTCGTGCCGGTGCCCGCGCTCGCCGAGGCAGTCGATGAGCTCGCGGCGACGCCGCAGGCCGAGGCCGCTGCCGAGGAGCAGCCTGCCGAGGACGCGCCCGCGGCCAACGGCGTCGCAGCTGACGCAGCAGCCGACGCCGAGCAGGAGCCTGCCGCCGGCGAGGAGCCGGCCGAGGAGGCCGCGCCCGAAGCCGACGCTGCTGTCGAGCAGCCTGCGGCCGTCGCGCCTACTGCGGTTGTCACTGCGGGAAAGGCCGATGCCTCCGCAGTCGCCTCTGCCGACACGCTGACCTCCGAGGCCAAGGTCTATATCCAGGACTCCAAGGATAAAGACAACTCCTATTCCACAAAGTATGGCGCGCTCAAGGCTGGCGAGACGCTTTGGGCAAATGTGTACGAGGGCTACAGCTCCGTCACCAACCCCGGCACCTGGACTTACACGTGGCTCGCCGGCACGACTAAGGCGAGCAACAACGTCGCCGACTATACCGAGGTCGTGGGCCACGAGCAGTCGCTTACCATCACCGATGCGATGGTGGGCAAGTACTTCATCTGCAAGGTAACTGCGGGTGGCAAGGACTATTACGGCCCCTCCGTTTCTTACGGCTCGGGCATCAATGCCAATTACATTCCCGGTCCGGTGCTGGGCGCCGGGCAGGCAAGCCTCTACTCCGTTAAGCTGAGCAGCTCGTCTCCCGCTGTGGGCGACACGCTGACCGCTACGCCGTATACCGCGTACAACACGCCCGCCGCGCGCGACACCACGGTGACCTACACCTGGTACGAGTCGACCAACAAATACTCCGGCTGGACCGAGATTGAAGGCGCGGCGACCGCCTCTCTCACGCTAACCGACGCTCTTGAGGGCAAGTACGTCAAGGTCAAGGCAAACGCCGGGGTAAACGACGTCGAGGCCACGACGAGCGATGCTGTGCTCAAGGCCGGCGCGGTCAAGCTCGCAGGCGTCGAGCTCTCCGCTTCCTCCACGGAGATCGGCGCGACCCTCACGGCTAAGGCGTACACCGGCTCGAGTTACAGCCCCACCTACGTCGATAACTCTAAGGTCACCTACACCTGGAAGAAGTTCAAGGGCACGTCAGCCCCCAGCAGCTCCACAAAGTGGGAGACCATCGAGGGGGAGTCCGGTCCTACGCTTACGGTGGCCGACGACCTTGAGGGCTGCTACGTATCAGTGTCCGCCAATGCGGGCGCGAACGATGTCTCATTTGGCGGCTGGCCGACCGGCTACGTGGGTCCCTTCAAGCAAGCCGGCGCCGTGGACATCTACTCCGCCATCCTGGCCCCCGAAGGCTCCACCTCCGGTACCTATGTCTATACCGTTGACGACACCGTCCAAGCCCTTGCCAAAGAGAAGGGCGCTTCCGATTACATCGATGCGTCCAAGCTGAGCTATCAGTGGCAGATCGCGGATGCCAAGGGCGGTACCTATACCGACATCGAGGGCGCGACGTCGAACACTCTCGAGCTCATGGCTTACGAGAGCAAATCGGTCCGTTGCCATATAACCGCAAAGATCGGCAGCAGCGACTACACCACCAAGGGCACGAGCCTCATCGGCGCTTCTGGCTCCGTCAACATCACGAAGATCGCCCTCGACCGCACCGTCGAGGCGAAAGTCGGCGAGAAGATCACCGCCACCGCGAAGTCGGGCTCCGATGACGTGACCTCGAACCCCAAGGTTATCTGGTCTTGGTACTACGGGGACTCCCCGAGTACCTGTAACACGAAGATTGAAGGGGCGGACACCAACTCGTTCACGCCCGACGCGGCGCTGGCGAACAAATACGTCCAAGCACGCGCCAACGGCGGCTTCGGTGACGAGCAGTCGAGCACCCTGCCCGTCGTGGAGGCTGGAGCGGTCGATCTCTACGGCGTGACGGTCACGGGCGCTCTGGCATCCGGACAGATTGCTGCAGGTAAGGCTCTGACCGCGAAGGCGACCAAGGGCAACTCCTACACTGACGTCTCCGCGACGGACACGGTCCACTATCAGTGGCAGTACTCCAACGACAAGAGCTCCTACGACAGCCACTTCGTCAACATTCCCGATGCGACCGACTCTGCAACGTATGCGCCCACGGCCGATATGGTGGGCAAGTACATTCGTGTGATCGCCACGAGCAAGAACTCGGTGAAGAGCACCGAGAAGAAGAGCACCTACGGCGGTACGCAGTCCGTCGACCCCGTTGGCCCCGTGACGCCTGCCGGTCAGTACAAGCTCAAGTTCGTTGCCCCCAACGAGGCGTCTTCGACGACCCTCTCCGTTGGCGCGGTGCTCACCCCGCGCGTGAAGATTCCCGGCTCCTCGAGCTGGTCCGATTCCGATCTGCCCGAGGACGCTAAGCTCACGCTCGCTTGGTATGCCAAGGGTGAGGACGATTCGGATTGGGTCGAAGTCAGCAACGGTATTGACGCCGAGACCGGCGCGCTGACGCTCAACGATTCTCTCGTCGGAAAGCGCATCAAGCTCACCGCGAGCGCTCTCGACAACACGGTTGAGTGGGTTTCGTCGGACAGCGTTACCGCGGCGGGGGAGTATAACCTGCTGCGCGTGACTACCACCCCGCAGATCAACAGCGACTCGACCCACCTGGTTTCGGGCGACAGCGTCAAGGCGACGGCGCAGGCCAAGCGCGCTGACGGCTCGACCACCAACGGTATTGATGTCACCGACCAAGCGACTGTTGCCTGGTATGCAGCTGACGATGCGAAGGCTCCCGCGGCCGACTGGACGCCTCTACCCGATATGTCGGGCGTCACGGCAACAGTCTCTGCTTCTGCCGCCGGTAAGTATCTCAAGGCTGTTGCCACGAGCGGGAGCTCGACGGTCGAGCTCGTCTCTGCCAATCCCGTTATTGCCGCCGGTTCGCTCGAGGCCGCGGTCCAGAAACTTAACGACGCCAACAAGCAAATCGCAGTTGATTACAGCGCCGATGGCGGCAACGTCAACGATGTCCTGAAGGCGCAACTCGCTGAGCTTGGTTTCGATGACATTGACGTTAAGGTCTCCGAGGGCGGCGTGCTCTTTAAGGCCGAGGATGCCAAGGCGACGATCGGCATCTCCGACGCCCAGGACGAGACCAATGGCGATGTGACGTTCTTCTACATCGATCCCAACGAGTACACCGGCTACAACATCGACGGTCTGCGCAGCGCCGACGTCGTGTTTGAGCTGTCGCGTGACGGCAAGACCGAGTATTACCGGCCCAACAAGACGGTTCAGGTGGCTTGGGACGAGGCTCGCGTTCAGCAGATGCTCGACGATGCCGCCGAGCAAATTGCCATAGGCTACGCTTCGGGCGATTCGGCCGAGTCCGTCACGTCCAACCTCACGCTTCCGTACCGCGCGGGCTCCAAGAGCAAGTTCGAGGTTGAATGGAAGAGCTCCGACGGCGATGCCATTTGGCCTTCCGGCTATGGTTGGAGCGACTACACCGGCAAGGTGACGCGCGCGTCGAGCGATCGCGATGTTACGCTGACCGCGACGGTCTCGTTCGTGAGCGGCGGCCCGTCTGGCGTTGAGGGCACGCACGACTTCACCGTGACCGTCAAGGGCGACCCCGAGAAGGTTGCTGCCGACAAGAAGGCGCTGCAGGAGAAGGTCGACGCGGCGTTTGCTTACGACAACATCAAGTACTCCGGTACCGACACGGTTGCCGAAAAGGATGGCCTGACCGACGACCTCCAGATGCCGCGCACGAGCACGCTCGGCGTCGACGGCAAATACTA
>QAKZ01000005.1 GCA_003150175.1 Coriobacteriia bacterium | reverse complement strand
GGCGGAGGTGCCCGGGGTCGACTGCTTCCTCTTTGACTTGGGCGTGAGCAGCCCGCAACTCGATATTCCCGAGCGGGGTTTCTCGTATCACGAGGACGCCCCCTTAGATATGCGCATGGATCCGGGGAACAACACCCTAACCGCAGCCGAGGTCATAAACCACTACAACGAAGCCGACCTCACCCGAATCCTGCGCCTGTACGGCGACGAGAAGTACGCCGCCCGCATCGCCCGGAAGGTGGTGGAAGAGAGGGCCAAGGCCCCCATCGAGACCACCCTCCAGCTCGTGGAGGTCATCAAGCGCGGCATCCCCGCCGCGGCCAGGCGCTCCGGCGGGCATCCCGCGCGCAAGACCTTCCAGGCCCTGCGCATCGAGGTCAACCACGAGCTCGACGTCCTCGACCGCGGCCTTCGGGCGGCGGTCCGGTGGGCGAACCCGGGCGGCCGGATCTGCGTCATCGCCTACCACTCGCTTGAGGACCGCATCGTCAAGCACATATTCACAGAGCTCTCGAGGGGTTGCACCTGCCCTCCCGATCTCCCCGTCTGTGTCTGCGGGAACGTGCCGATACTCAAGGTCAGGACCCGCAAGCCCCTCGTCGCCTCGGACGAGGAGGTCGCGGCCAACCCAAGGTCGCGAAGCGCCCTCACGCGCGTGGCGGTCAAGCTCGACGTCGCGTAAACGGGGGGGAGACAACCAAGGCGCACCCGGCCGCAAGGCCGCATGCATACCACAAACGAAGCAAGAACGAACCAAAAACGCAGCTTAAACGCACCACCAATGAAGCACCAACGCACTATCAACCAACTATTAGCCAATTCTTAAGGAACGCTCAATCTGAACTTGAGGGTCAACCGTCAGGTGACCCTCAAGTTCCCAGCTTCCTGCCCACTATTGGATGCGCAGCGGATCTTCCGCAGATTGTCACGAGGACGTCATGAGGTACCAGGGCTCCGAGGCTCTCAACATGAACTACGCGGGGGCGGGGGCCCTCGAGGAGCGGTCGCGGGAGACCTCGTTCGAGGTGCTTCCCGGCGGAGGCCTCGACGCCCGCGCCCGCCGCGGGGTTTCCCACGAGTTCGTGGCGAGCGTCTGTCATGTGCTCATCGTCGCCGCGGCCATCATCACCCTCGGCCTCGTCCGCGTGGGCCTGAGCTCCGCCGCGGTCTCCGCGCTGGCAGCCAACTCCAGCCTGCGCTCGGAGGTCACCGACGCCAAGAACCTGAACGACGACCTCAAGATCGAGCGCGCCGTTCTTTCCAGCAACTCCCGGATCTCGCGCATCGCCACCCAGAACTACGGGATGTCGCTCTCCAACGACGCGATGACCGTCAAGGTCGGAGCCGCGGCGGAGGCCGAGCGCGCCGAGCAGGAGGCCGCTCAGGCCGCCCAGGCCGCAGCCGAGCAGCAGGCCCAGGCCGAGTCGGCGGCAGCCGCCGCCCAGCAGCAGGAGGCCTCCGCCGCGGCGGAGCGTTCCGGCGACCCCAACGACACCGACGCCTCCGGGATCGCGTCCGCGATCGAGGCGGCCCTCGGCTCCGCCGACGGCTCCCAGCAGGCCGCGACGGCTTTTGGTGATGCTGCGCAGTCTGCGGACGCGGCCGTCGCGGACGGTTCCCTGTCGTAGACTTCTTCCTTGTGAGAAGAGATAACGGTTCATATCGCCGCGAAAGCGGGTCGCGCGCCCCCGAGGCCTCGTATGACGAGGCCTCGCGTTCGCGTTACGGCAGAAGAACCTCGGACGGCCCCAATATGGGGACGGGCGAGGGGAGGATGCGCATACTCATCGCCCTGGCCGCCGCGGCCTTCGTCATCGTGTTCCTCCGGCTCGTCTACATCCAGGTCGTCGACGGGCCCAGGCTCGCCAAGCGTGCCGAGGACCGCCGGACGAACGTCGTCACCCTGAACGCCAAGCGCGGCACCATCTACGACCGCAACGGCAACGTCCTTGCCATCAGCGTCGACTGCAAGGACATCGTCTGCGACCCGACGACGGTCATGAAGACCGTCAAGAACGAGAAGGGCAAGACCTCCCAGACGACCGACGGCGCCGCGGACGACATCGCGGACGTGCTCGTCGAGGTCCTCGGCGGCGACCGCGATACCTATCTGGAGGCGCTGACCCGCATGGGCACCCGCTACGCGTACCTCTCGAAGCGCGTCGACGTCTCGAAGGCTGACCAGGTGGCGCAGGAGCTCTCGGACAAGGGCCTCTCGGGCGTCTACTACGAGTCGAACACCAAGCGCGTCTACCCCTACGGGACGACCTGCGCCCAGATCCTCGGTTATGTGAACCAAGACGGCGCCGCGCTCTCGGGCCTCGAGTACTACTACGACGACGTCCTCAAGGGCAGTGATGGCCAGCGCGTCTACGAGGCGAGCCGCAACGGCACGCCCATCGCCGGCGGCGTGTCGGACACCATCGCGGCGCGCAACGGCACCGACATCGTGCTCTCCATCGACATCGACCTGCAGGAGGAGTGCGAGTCCATCATCTCGGAGGGGGCCAAGACCTACGAGGCGGAGTCGGGCTCGGTCATGGTTACCGACCCGAAGACCGGCGAGGTCTACGCCGCCGCCTCGACCCCGCTGCCCGACTTCTCGAACCTCACCGACGCCTCGGCGCTCAACCTCAAGCTCGTGAGCGACTCGTTCGAGCCCGGCTCGGTCTTCAAGGTCCTCACGACCTCCATCGGCCTCGAGACCGGGACCCTCACCAAGGACATCACCTTCAACATCCCCGCCGAGGTCCTCGTCGGCGACGACGTCGTGCACGACGACGACAACCGCGACTACTCCGAGGACATGACGGTTGAGCAGGCGCTGGCCAAGTCCTCCAACGTCGCCATGGCCTACTACGTGCAGAACGTCATCGGCTCGAAGAATTTCGCCGACGGGGTCCAGAAATTCGGCATCGGCCAAAAAACGGGCATCGACTTCCCCGGCGAGGCGGCGGGAATCGTCAGGGGCTACGACGACTACGACGGCTCGACCGCGGGCTCCATGGCGTTCGGCCAGTCGCTCGCCATCCCGCTCGTCCAGATCGTCCGCGCGTTCGGCGCCGTCGCCAACGACGGAGTCCCCACAACGCCGCATTTCCTTGTGTCCAAGGGCGGCGATGAGGTCGACTGGCCGGTTGGCGAACGCATCATAAGCAAGCAGACCGCCGACACGGAGACCGAGATGATGCGCGCCGTCATGACCGACGGCACCGGCGTCAACGGCGCCATCGGGGGCTACGACATCGCCGGCAAGACCGGCACCGGTGAGCAGGCCGACGAGAACGGCGGCTACAAAGAGGCCCACTTCGTCGCCTCGTTGTGCGGATTCGCGAACGCCGAAGATCCGCAGGTGCTCGTCTACGTGGGCCTGAACGGCATCCCGTACCTCGCGTCAGACTCCGCCGCGAACGTGTTCCGCGACGTCATGGAGCAGTCCGTCACCATCCTGGGCATCGCGCCCAGCGCTAGTTAGGAGTGGCATGATCCGCATCAACCCCACAGACATGGCCGCCGCCACGGGCGCGGCGCTTCTTTCGGAGGGGGACCGCGCCGTCGCCGGCGACGTCGTGATCGACTCGCGGCGAGCGAAGGAGGGCGCCGTCTTCGTCGCCTTCGCCGGCGAGAAGGTCGACGGCAACGCCTACCTTGCCCGCGCGGCCGAGGCCGGCGCTGCTGCCGTGGTCGCTTCCGCAGAGGTCGAGCCTGACGTGCTCGACGCCTGCGCCCGCGCCGGCGCCTCCGTGCTGCGCGCGAAGGACGACGACTGCGAGGCGTTCCTCCTCGCCCTCGCCGCCGAGCAGCGCCGCCGCCATCCCGAGTGGCTCGTCGTCGGCGTCACGGGCTCGGTGGGCAAGACCACCACGAAGGACATGCTGCGCGCCGGCTTCGGCGCCACCCGGCGGACCCATGCCACCGCCGGCAACCTCAACAACCTCATCGGCATGCCGCTCACGCTGCTCGCCGCCCCGGAGGACTCCGAGGTCGTCGTCTGCGAGCTCGGCATGAACCACCCCGGCGAGATCAGCCGCCTGGCGGGCGCGTGCTCACCGGCGCTCGCCTGCGCGACCACCATCGGCACCTCCCACATCGGGATCCTCGGCAGCCGAGAGAACATCGCGCGCGCCAAGGCCGAGGTCTGCGCGCAGATGCGCGACGCCTCGACGGCTGCGGGCGGCGTCGAGCGGACGCTCGTCATGCCGTCCGCCTGCGACCTCACGGCCTTCATCGCCGACGGCTTCGCGCGCCCCGCGGGCGTCGCAGTCGAGCTTGTGGGCGGCCGAGAGGGCGATGCCGTCCGCGCCGAGGGCTTGAGTCTGGACTCCGAGGGCCTGCCCTCCTTCACCGTCCGCTGCGCCGACGGCTGGGCCCGCGAGGTCAAGCTGAACCTCCCGGGCCGCAAGGTGGTCGACGACTTCCTCATCGCGCTCGCGCTGATCTGGCGCGCGGGCGCCGACCGCGACGCCGCCGCGGAGGCCATCGAGCGCATGGAGCACACTGCGCTTCGCCTCGACGTGCGCGCTTCTTCCCGCGGGGTCCGCGTGATCGACGACTCCTACAACGCCGCGCCGAACTCGATGGCGTCCTCGCTCGACATCCTCGCGACGATGGCCTGCGACGGCCGCCGCGTCGCCGTCCTCGGCCAGATGGGCGAGCTCGGCGCCGAGGAGGAGAAGCTCCACGGCTATACCGGCGCCTACGCCGCGGCCAAGGGGCTCGACATGCTCGTCTTCATCGGAGGGCACCTCGCCGACGTCATGGCCGAGGCTGCCTGCACGATGGGCGCCTCGGAGGACGCCGTCCACCGCTTCGCCACGGTCGACGACGCCGTCGCGGCGCTCAAGCCGGTGCTCGCCGCCGGTGATCTCGTCCTCGTCAAGGCCTCGCGCTCCGAGGGCCTCGACCGCTTTGCCAAGGAGGTTCTGGCTTAAATGATCGGCAATCCCGCTTACCCAACCTACCAGGTGTTCCTTTCCATCGCCGTGGCCGCGGCAATCACATGCCTCGCCATGCCCTTCTTTATCCGCCTCATGAAGAAGGACGGCATCGGCCAGCAGATCCGCGCCGACGGCCCGCAGAGCCACCTCGTCAAGCAGGGTACGCCCACCATGGGCGGCGTCATCATGCTGGCCGGCGTGGTCATCACGGTCGCGCTCTTCGCCAAGTGGACGCCCGACCTGATCCTCGCCGTGCTGGCCATGCTCGTCACGGGCTCGCTGGGGCTCCTCGACGATATCGAGTCGGTCGCCCACAAGCGCTCGCTCGGCCTCACCCCGTCGCAGAAGATGGCGGGGCTGATCACGATCTCGGTCGTGTTCTGCCTGGCGGCCGTCAACTGGGTCGGCATCGACGCCGTCGTGCGCTTCCCGGGAGGCGCCGCCATCGACCTCGGCGTCCTCACCACGACGCTGCCCATCGCCGGCGGGATCCAGATCCCTTGGCTCTACCTCGTGTTCGTGTTCTTCCTCATGGCGGGCCTCTCGAACTCGGTCAACCTCACCGACGGCCTCGACGGACTTGCGGGCGGCTGCGTCATGGTCGTCATGCTCATGATGGCCATGGTCGCCTACCGCTACGACGAGATTAACCTCGCCATCTTCGCCGCCTCCATCGCGGGCGCCTGCGTCGGCTTCCTCTGGCACAACTGCAACCCGGCGTCTATCTTCATGGGCGACACCGGCTCGCTGGCCCTGGGCGCCGCCCTCGCGGCCCTGGCCATCCTCACCAAGACCGAGATCACCTCGCTCATCATGGGCGGGCTCTTCGTCTGCGAGGCCCTGAGCGTCATCATCCAGGTCGCGAGCTTCAAGACCACGGGCAAGCGCGTGTTCCTCATGAGCCCGATCCATCACCACTTCGAGAAGAAGGGCTGGGCGGAGAACAAGGTCGTCACCCGCTTTTGGATCGTCTCGGCGGCCTTCGCGACCCTCGGCTTCGCGCTTTACTTCCAGCTCGGCTAGGGCCCGGGGGCTAAGCGGGGGGCCTCGCCGCTTAGCCTCTCGCAGCTCCTCCATCGCACCAACCGCACCGCAACGCATGGCAAGAGAAAGCTCAAGAGCATGACCTGCAAGAACACGGACAAACTCGGCGACGTCCTCGTCCTCGGCATCGGAAAGACGGGGGAGGGGATCTGCCGTTACCTCACGGGCCTGCCCGCCGGCCGCGTCGACTCCGTCACGCTCTACGGCGGAGCGCGTTCCGAACGGAGCGACGCCACCCGCGCCCTCGAGGAGGCGGGCGTCCGCTGCGTCCTGGGGACCGAAGAGGTCGAGGGACACTACGATCTCGCCATCGCCTCGCCTGGGATCCCTGAGCCGAGCGCCTTCTTCGCCTCCGCTGCGGCGGCGAGTGACGAGATCATCGGCGAGCCGGAGCTCGCGTTCCGGGAGAGCCCTCAGAGGTGGCTCGCCGTGACGGGGACGAACGGCAAGACCACCACGACCTCCCTCACCACGCACCTGCTCCACGAGGACGGCCGCGTCGCCGAGTCCGTGGGCAACATCGGCGTCCTCTGCATCGGCGAGGTGGCGGGCCGCCCCGAGGGCGGCTGGCTCGTGGCGGAGCTCTCGAGCTTCCAGCTCGCGGAGACCTCGCGGCTTCACCCGCGCGCAGCGGTCTTGCTTAACATCACGTCCGACCACATCGAGTGGCACGGCTCCATGGAGGCCTACGCCGCCGCAAAGGAAAAGATCTTCGCCAATATGGGGGCGGGCGACCTCGCCGTCGTGTCCATGGACGACGACTGGTGCCGCGACGTCGCGGTCCGCTGCTCGGGGCGCGGCCTGCGTGTGTGCGAGCTCTCCATCGAGCGCGAGCTGGGCGGCCCCGACGCGGCGTTTGTCCGCGGCGGCGAGCTCGTCGTCCGCCTAGGCGGCGTCGAGCACGACCTCGGCTGCGTCGACAACCTGAGGATTCGCGGAAGCCACAACTGGGAGAACGCCCTCGCGGCCTCCGCGCTCGCGCTGTTCGTGGGGGTCGACGAGGCCGTCGTGGCGCGCGGGCTCACGGGGTTCAACCCCATCGAGCACCGCATCGAGCCCTGTGGCGAGGTCGCGGGCGTGCACTTCGTCAACGACTCCAAGGCCACGAACACCGACTCGGTCGAGAAGGCCCTCACCGCCTTCGCGCCCAAGTCCATCGTCGTGATGCTCGGCGGCCACGACAAGGGCACTGATCTCACGAGCCTCGCCGAGGCCTGCTGCCGTGAGGCCCGCGTCGCCGTCTGCTTCGGCGCGGCGGGTCCGCGCATCGCCGACGCGCTCGAGGCCGAGACAAAGAAGACTTCCTCTGACCTGCGCGTTGTTCGTGCCGACCACCTGCGCGACGCCTTTGATGCCGCCGTGGCGGCGGCCGTGCCCGGCAACACCGTGCTCCTCTCGCCTGCGTGCTCGTCGTTCGACGAGTTCAAGAACATGGCCGAGCGCGGCCGCCTCTTCAAGTCCCTCGTGGCCGAACTGGCCGCGAGGGGGGAGTAGCCCGTGCGCGCCCAGCTGCCCGACTTCCTCTTTGGGGGGCCGGCCCGTCAGATGGGGTCGTCTGCCGCCGTTCGCGCGGAGCGCCGCCGCGAGGCCGGCCGCGACAAGCAGATCTTCGGCGTGCCCGAGCGCTTCATGAAGCCGCGTATCGTGCTGCTCGCCGTGACCGCGATCCTCGTGTGCTTCGGCATGCTCATGATCTACTCGGCGTCGTCGGTCACCGCTCTTGCGGACAAGAGCTGCGACTACGATGCCGCGTTCTACCTCAAAAGGCAGCTCCTCTTCGCTGCCATCGGGGTGGGCCTCGCTGTGGTCATCGCGCGCATGGACTACCACCTGCTTTCTCGCGATCACCTCGTGGCGCTCGAGGCGGTCGTCATCATCTTGCTCATCCTGGTGTTCGTCCCGGGATTTTCGGGCAGCGCTCTTGGAGCCTCCCGCTGGATCAAGCTCGGGAGCTTCCAGCTCCAGCCCTCGGAGTTCGCCAAGATCGCGTTGATCGTCGTCGGCGCCGCGCTCATGCAGCGCTACTATGTCGACCGCGACGTCGACTCGATCGAGCTCGCCAAGCTCGTCCTGGTCGGCATCGTCGTTCCGCTGGCGCTCATCATCAAGCAACCCGACAAGGGCTCCACCCTCATCATCCTCGTCGCGCTCGTCGCGATGCTCTTCGTCGCGGGCTTCAACTGGAAAGTGCTGCTGGTGAGCATCGCCGTCGTTGGCGTGTTCTTCTTGGTGCTCTCGGTCTCGCAGGACTACTCGCTCTCGCGCATCACGACCTTCCTCGATCCTTGGCAAGACGAGCTCGGCGAGTCCTATCAGATCATCCAGGGCTTCTATGCTTTCGGGTCCGGCGGCCTGTTCGGCGTGGGTATCGGCTTCTCGAAGCAGAAGTACGCCTATTTGCCGATGGCCCACAACGACTTCATCTTCGCCGTCATCGGCGAGGAGTGCGGGCTTGTGGGCACCGTCGGCGTGCTCGTCGGCTTCGCGGTGTTCGCATGGGCCGGCTTCCGCATCGCGCGCTACGCCCCCGATCTCGCCGGCAGGCTCATCGCCTGCGGGTGCACGTCGCTCATCATCTTCCAGCTGCTCGTCAACATCTGCGGCGTTATCGGCCTGGTGCCGCTGTCGGGCAAGCCCCTGCCGTTCTTGAGCTACGGAGGCTCCTCGATCATGAGCTGCATCATGATCGTGGGCGTGCTGGTGTCCGTGTCGAGGAGCTCGAGGCTGCCCGAGACCGAGCACGACGAGCGCAGGCGCGGCTGGCGCATGCGCGACGGCGGCGAAGGCGACCCGGGTCTCTCGTTCGTCGGCGAGGTCACGCCGCGCTCCGAGCGCATGGGCGGTCGCGCGGCGCGCGGCGGCGCGATGGGCGACGGCGGCCAGGGCTTCGACGGCTGGCAGGGGGCACGCGGAGACCGGGGTCTCGGCGGCGACGGTTCTGGGTCGCGCGGGGGCTTCACGGTGGTCGGCGGCGGTCGCCAGACCTCGCGGCAGCGGGGCCGCGACGACAGGAGGCCGTCGGGCGGCTATGGCCACCGGACGAGCACTGGCTCGCGGAACTCAGGTGGCTACGGCCACCCCGCCGGCGGCTATGAGCGGATCAATCTCAACGACGACCCCGCGGCACGCCTCCGCACCGACCGCGGCCGAGGCGGACGTCCGGAGCGCCGCGGCCGCTAGCCGCGCGCGTGGCCGCAAACTGCACGCCGCGGGACTGCTGATCGGCGCCGTGAGACAGCGGGGATCGCGGGCTTCTTGCTCTCATAGGCGTGCGCGGGGCGCGAGCACTTACGGCGCAGATGACCGTCGGGGGTTTGGGGGCTTTATTAGGGTTTTTCTCAGCTCATCTGCGCAGAATTACTTGCTACCAGCTCTAGAAGACCTGCCACCGATTTTCGTCGCGCAGAAATCCCTATGCTCAGCTCACCAATTTGACTAACCGCGCAGAAAGCCCAGAGCCCAGCTCATTAACTTGGGCTGGGCGCGGCGATTTCTGCGCCCCCGGAGCTGGGCATGTCGATTTCTGCGCAGCGAGGCCCTCCCCAAAGCTGGGCGCGGCGATTTCTGCGCAACTGAAGCAACCTCGGCCGTGCCAAGGGTCCGCGAAGTTGCCGGGCGCAAAAGCTATGGGATTGCTTTCGCGCCCGGCGACAGACTCGCACTTCTTGTCTTGCTCGCCACCCTGCCTGCTGCCTTGGTAAACACCACCGCTATCTCGATGATCTCTTCAGGTGACGCTCCGCCCAGGCCAGGCGTTCCTTTGCCTCTTCGACGTCTTCTTGGGCCTTAATTACCCGTGGTGCTCTTTCGGAAACGCCCCAGCTCAGTCCATCGATGGCGTCGAGCTCGGAAAGAAGCGCTTCTCGCCGTGCGAGCTCGAGTGACCTGCGCTCCAGCCGTGGCCGATGCGCACCGAGCCCGAGTCTTGGCCGGATGATGCCGTCGATCAAGCCGTCCATGTATGAGGTGCTCTCGTATTGGGATCGCCAGATCGAAAACGGCTGCAGCCCGAAGGCGAGCAGCTCATTGGCCCTTAAGGAATCCGCTTCCGCGCGGCCGTTCTCGTCGTGTATCCAGCCATGATAGTCGAGGCAGTATCCAAACTCTCCGTCGCTCGGCAGCGAGAAGAGGATATCTGGTTTCCTGACGTGCGCCGCGTCGAGCCTGCGCGATATACGGTCGACCACGAGCTCCTCGTTCATCGAGAGGATCGATAACCCGTAGCCGCCTCGCAGCCTGCTCCACGATATTCTGGCCGCGAGGCGGCTTTCCATCGGCGAGCCGGAGCGAGCGACCGCAAGCCCGCATGCCGCCCTGACCTTCGCCGTTCCTGCTGCTCTCGGCAGTGCGTCGGCAAAGGCCCTTATTTCATCTAGCGTGGAAAGAGGCGCTTTGCGTTGAAGCGTTCCCGCAGGGAATGAAGGATGCGCTGCATACAGACCGCAGATCTCGTCAATGAGCATCACCAACTCGAGCGTCGTTGCTCTTCGCGCTATTTGATAAATCATGAGCTCGGGCCTGACTATGGCGACCGTCTCTGACAATCGGAGCGCGGCGCCTGCGGGGAGCTTCACAGACAGCGCATGGGAACGAAACACCTCGTTTGACCTCGCGCCGCCTGGATCGGCGACAAGGAGCTCGATCGGGCGCGCGAGGCCGCGGAGCAGGGGGTCCGAAGATGCCCAACGCTCCGCTTCTGCCTTGGTGAGAGCCTGCGCGGGGATCTCGCTGAGGACTTCGGCGGACACAAGGGCTTTCGGAAAGTCCACGAGCCGCATGGCCTCGAGGGCCGAAGTATGTGAGATGACGTTGATCATGGTGGGAAGGATGGTAGACGCTCGGGCGGGTTCGGTGTCTTCCCGTATCTTCCCGCTATCTTGCGGATGGCTTCCGGGTATTGAGCGGGTGGCACTTCAATGGGTAACCAACTCGAGGTACAGCGATCTGGGCTGTGATGTATCGTCCTTTCGCGGTCGGCATAATGCGGGGGAGAGCCCCATCGAACATCCACAGTCATCGCCGTTCGCCGCTGAATTGCGCCGTTCATCGGGGAGCTTGGAACCGGGCTGGGCAGCGATGTTGCCGTTGGCGCGGATTTGCCGATTCTTTGAGAGAGTTTATCGACAATTGGCAGGTAAATGGGGCGACCGTACTTTCACATGGCGCCTGAAGGCGCGGGGGAGACCTGTGTTCGTACGGCGAAGATCGCCCGTCCGCGCAAAGCTCTCCGGTTCGAGCCCCGCGTTTCCCTGCTGTGCACAGAAACCTCGATTCCCAGCTCCAAGTTGCACCACGACGCGCAGAAACCTCAACGTCCTGCTCGGCGGCGCGCAGAAACCCCTGCCTCCAGATCCAGGTTGCCCCGTGGCGCACAGAAACCTCGGCTTCAAGCTCCGTGGCGCGCAGAAACCTCAACGTTCAGCCCTGTGTTGCCCCACCCCGCGCAGAAACCCCGACTTCCAGCCTTGCGTCGCCTTGCGACGCGCAGAATCTCCGATGCCCAGCTCGAAAACGGTTCCGTCCGCGCAAAATACGCAACGCCCAGCCCTTCGGCGGAGTTGGAAGCAGGGAATTCTGCGCGGCGCACGTTTCAACGATTCCGATTCCGCCGCGCCTCGGATTCTCGTGTCGGCGTAGGATAGAGCGGAAAAACCTGCTCACGCGAAGGAGAAGGACGCATGAGGATCGCCATAGCCGCCGGCGGCACCGCCGGACACATCAACCCCGCGCTCGCGCTCGCCGAGAAGCTTCGCGACCGCGGCCACGAGGTCACGTTCTTTGGCCGCCCGTCCAAGCTCGAGGGCACGCTCGTCCCACAGGCGGGGTTCTCGCTCGTCGACGTCGAGGTCACCGGCTTCGACCGCTCGCGCCCCTGGACCGCGCTCACCTCGCTCTACCGCGTCTGGGCCGCCAAGCGCGATCTCGAGCGCCGCTTCAAGCAGGAGGGCGCGCCCGACGCCGCCATCGGCTTCGGCGCCTACGTCGAGGTCCCGTTGCTCGGCTGGTGCAAAGAGAACCACGTGCCCTACCTCATCCACGAGCAAAACTCCGTGCCCGGCCTCGCCAACAAGATGATGGCGCCCGCAGCCTCCAGGGTCTGCATCTCGGTCCCTGCGGCGCGCTCGGTCTTCGAGCGCGAGGGCGATCCCGACCATGTGGTCCTCACCGGCAACCCCGTGCGCCGCTCCGTGATCGCCGGCGACCGCGCCCGCGGCCGCGCCGCGCTCGGCGTGTCCGACGACGCGACGCTTTTGCTCGTGTTCGGCGGGAGCCTCGGCGCCCGCACCCTCAACGAGGGCATGGCCGCCCTCAAGGGCCGTCTTCTTTCCATCGACGGCCTGCGCGTCGTGCAGTCTACGGGCAAGGGCGGCTACGACGAGGCCGCCTCCGCGCTCTCGCTCACCTATGCCGAGGCCGCGCGCTGGGACCTGCGCCCCTACATCGACAACATGGGCGATGTCCTCGCGGCCGCCGACCTCGTGCTCTCGCGCGCCGGGGCCTCTTCGATCGCCGAGATCGCGGCCCTGGGCGTCCCGTCCGTGCTCGTGCCGTACCCCTTCGCGACGGCCGACCACCAGACCACGAACGCGCGATACCTCACCGACGCCGGCGCCGCCGTCCTCTTCAAGGACGACGAGGTCAAGGAGCCTGCGTTCGGCGATGCCCTCGTGGGGCTCCTCGAGGACTCCTCACGCCGCGCCGCGATGCGAGCCGCCGCGAAGGGCCTTGGCCAGGATTCCGCTGCCGCGGCTCTCGCAGACCAAGTGGAGAGCTCTGCCCGAGGCTAGGCGCGCCCGGGGTTTGCGATAAAGTAGATGGTTAGGCTGGGTCGCTGCAGGGGCCGCCCGCCGGCAGGTTACGCAATTTCGAGAGGGGCATTCATGACCGAGGTCTCGTCCAACGCGAAGATCGAGAGCGCGCACTTCATCGGTATCGGCGGAACGGGGATGAGCGGCATCGCCCTGGTGCTGCACGAGCGCGGCTGCAAGGTCACCGGCAGCGACCTTAAGGCATCCCATTATGTCCGCGAGCTCGAGGACGCCGGCATCGAGGTCCACGTGGGCCATGAGGCGGCCACCATCGACGCCGCCATGCCGCAGGTCGTCGTGATCTCTACCGCCATCCCCGAGACCAACCCCGAGGTCCTGCGCGCCCGCGAGCTGGGCATCCCCATCTGGCCTCGCGCAAAGATGCTCTCCTATCTCTCCAACAACGCCACGACGGTCGCCGTCGCCGGCACCCACGGAAAGACGACTACGTCCTCCATGGTCGCCACGATGCTCGACAAGCTCGGCCTCGACCCGTCCTTCCTCATCGGCGGCGTCGTCGAGGGCTACGACACCAACGGCAAGAACGGCGACGGCGGCTACTTCGTCTGCGAGGCGGACGAGTCCGACGGCTCCTTCCTCTACCTCAACCCGAACGTCGTCGTGGTCACTAACATCGAGGCCGACCATCTCGACCACTACGGCACGCTCGAGAACATCGAGAAGACCTTCTGCAAGTTCATGAGCCTCGTGGGGGAGGACGGCACCGTCATCATCAACGGCGACGTGCCCCACTACGTCGAGCTCGCCCGCTCCACGGGCCGCCGCGTGCTCACCTACGGCTTCGACGAGTCGTGCGACTACGTGTGCCATCCCGAGGACACCCATCACAAGATCGAGAGCAACTTCAGCGTCTCCACCCCGTCGCACGGCGACGTCCACGTGACCATCGCCGCCAACCCCGGCCGCCACAACATGGCCAACGCCACCGCGGCCCTTGCCGTGGCCGACGTCCTCGGCAAGGACGTCAACGACGCCGTCGCGGCGCTCTCGCAGTTCAAGGGCGCGCGCCGCCGCTTCACGCACGTGGGCGACATCGCGGGCGTCACCGTGGTCGACGACTACGGCCACCACCCCACCGAGGTCGCGGCCACCCTCGCTGCGGCGAAGGACCTGCAGTTCTCCCGCATCGTCTGCGTTTTCCAGCCGCACCGCTACAGCCGCACCCAGGCGCTGGCGGACAAGTTCGCCCACGCCTTCAAGGATGTCGATGTCCTTCGCGTGATGGACGTCTTCTCGGCCGGCGAGATGCCCATCCCCGGCGTCTCCGGCAAGACCATCGCCAACGGCGTCGCCGCCACCGGCGAGGTCGTCGACGTCGAGTACATCCCCAACCGCCGCGAGCTCGTGAACAACCTCGTGAGCATCGTGCGCCCGGGGGACCTGCTCATCACTCAGGGCGCCGGCGACGTCACCCAGATCGGCCCCCTCTTCATCGAGGCGATGCGCGAGCGCGAGGCGAAGGAGTAGCCCAGGTGAGCGTCTTCAACGCCTACATGAGCCTTTCGGGCGCCACCGACGCCGACGTTCTGCGCGACGAGAAGCTCTCGCGCCGCACGTCGTACCGTATCGGCGGTCCTGCCCGCCTGCTCGTCCTCGTTCACAGCTTCGCCGCCCTCGGCAAGGTCGTCGACGTGCTCGCAGAGGAGCACGTCGACTGGGTCATCCTGGGCAAGGGCTCCAACGTGCTCGCCTCCGACGCCGGCTACGACGGCGCCGTCATCGTGCTCGATGACGAGTTCGCGCGCGTGAGCGTGGACGCCGAGCAGGGCATCGTCACCGCGGGCGCGGGCGCGCTTCTTTCCAAGGTCGTGGCCGAGGCCGCGAAGGCCGAGCTCACCGGGCTCGAGTTCTGCGTCGGCATCCCTGGCACCGTGGGCGGGGCCGTCTCGATGGACGCGGGCACGAGGCGCGAGTGGATCGGCCGCTGCGTCCGCGACTTCGTGGTGTACCGCCCGGGCGAGGGCCTGCACCGTTACGAGGGTCACGAGATCGAGTGGGGCTACCGCTGCACCTCGATCCCCACGAGCGAGATCATCCTCGAGGCCACGCTCGCGCTCGGGCATGGGCAGAAAGCCAAGATCTCGGCCGACATGGAGTCGCGCCTCTCGCGCCGACGCCGGACCCAGCCCATGGGCAAGCCGACTTGCGGCTCGGTCTTCCGCAACCCGCTCGACGGTTCCGCGGGCCAGCTCATCGAGGCCTCCGGCTGCAAGGGGCTGAGCTCCGGGCGCGCCCAGGTCTCGACCGAGCACGCCAACTTCATCGTGAACAACGGTGGCGCCACCGCCTCCGACGTCCTCTCGTTGATCCAGCTTATGCACGACTCCGTGCTCGCCAGCAGCGGGGTCGACCTCCGCTGCGAGGTCAAGCTCCTGGGATTCGGCGAGTAGCGTTTCATGGCAGACCAGAGGAAAAAAGGCACGCCCCGAAAAGGGACGCACCGGTTGTCTGCGCCGAGCCCGGCGCGCGGCGGCCGCAGCATGTCGATGCCCCGCGGCGGTGCGTCTCTCGGGCGCGGGCCTGCGGGACCCTCGGGCAAACCCCGGCTCTCCGCAAAGAAGCCCTCTGCCCCTGCGCGCAAGCCGTCGCTTGCCGTGAAGAGGACCCCGGCCCCGAAGGCCGCGGCTCGGCCGATGGCCCGCCCTGCCGGTGCGCACCCTTCCGCCGCGCACCCGCGTCAAGGGGCGAAGCCGAGAAAGCCCATCGCCTCCCAGCACCCCAACCGCCGTTCCGCTGCGCGCAAGCCGGCCTCGGGCTCGCCCAAGCTCGAGCTCAAGAACCCGTTCGTCGGCATCGGCGCAAAGAAGCCCTCCTCCAAACCCGCCGCGGGAGGGGCCCAAGGCTCTGCGCCCGGCTTTCTCAACCGCGGCGGAGCTCCCATCGGCAGCGGCGCCGCGGCCCGAGAGCAGCACCAGAAGGAAGGACGCATCAAGCTCGTGGGGGGCGTCGCCGTCCTCATCTGCGTCCTCGGCCTAGCTGCGCTTGTGGCGTTCTTCGCTCTGCGCGACTCGGCACTCTTCTCGGCCGACAACGTGATCATCGAGCCGTCGACGCACGTGTCCGATGCTGACATCTCCAATCTCCTCACGGTCCCGGACGGCACCACGTTGCTCAACGTCGACCTCGCGAACCTGGAGTCGCAGATCAAGCGCGATCCGTGGGTGGAGTCGCTCGAGCTGACGCGTGAGTTCCCCCATACCCTGCGCCTGACCATCAAGGAGCAGGAGCTGGAGGCGTTCGTGGTCATGAGCTCGGGCTCGCTCGGGTGGTACCTCGGCAGCGGCGGTTCCTGGATCGAGCCCGCGAAGATCGCAGTTGCCGACGGGCAGTCCATCAACGACGCAGCGCTCCAGAAGGCCCGCTCGGAGGGCGTTCTGTTGATCACGGGCGTCCCCGCGACGGTCGATCCCCAGGCGGGCTGCGCAGCTACCGATGATGTCCTCGCGGCCGTCGATGATTTCCGGAACGGTTTCTCGTCAGATTTCTCGTCGATGATCGTGAGCTACGACGCCTCGAGCGCGGACGCGATCTCCTGCATCCTGGAGAACGGCGTCCAGATCTCGCTCGGGTCGGCTACCAACATCTCGGCTAAGGAGCAGGTCGCCCAGGCGCTGCTGGACAAGTACCCCGGGCAGATCACCTACATCAACGTCCGAAACCCCTCCAGCGCATCGGTGCGCCGCGTGGGGTCCGAGGACGTGACACAGGGTAGCGGCGCCGATGGCCAAGCCGCCGGTGCCGGGGGGCAGTCCTCCGCCTCCTCGGCGGACTCCTACTCTAGCGAGGGATGACCTGCGAGGCGCGGAAGAGCACTTCCGCGCCTTTGTGCTTTAAGGTTGGTAGAAGCTCTTTCTTTGCGCGCTCATGGCCCGCTTAAGCTGCGTTTGCGGGCTTTCCTCCATGGTTTCTCCACGCTGTTTGACTCGATGCGCCTCGATGTGCAAAACTACCTCGCTTTGACCGAGGCCTAAGGTTTAACTCGAGGTTTAGGGTTTCTCATCGCCTCTTCCAAGCACGCCAACAAGCGACCGCAAGGACACACGATGGCAAAGATGTCAGCAAAGGCCCGCAGGGCTTTCAAGCAACCGGCTCGTCGCCCCGAAGGGCCCGCGGCCAAAGAGGAGGAAACGATGATCAAGGACACCGACACCCTCAACAACTACCTCGCCGTCATCAAGGTCGTCGGCGTGGGCGGCGGCGGCAACAACGCCGTCAACCGCATGATCGAGGAAGGCATCCGTGGCGTCGAGTTCGTGGCCGTGAACACCGATGCGCAGGCGCTCGCCATCTCCGACGCCGACATCAAGGTGCACATCGGCTCCGACATCACCAAGGGCCTGGGCGCCGGCGCCAACCCCGAGGTCGGCAAGGAGGCCGCAGAGGATTCCCGCGACGAGATCAAGGCCGCGCTCGCCGGGGCGGACATGGTCTTCATCACCGCGGGCGAGGGCGGCGGCACCGGCACGGGAGCCGCTCCCGTCGTGGCCGACATCGCCAAGAACGACGTGGGCGCCCTGACCGTCGGCGTCGTCACCAAGCCCTTCACCTTCGAGGGACGTCGTCGTTCCAGCTCCGCCGTCGACGGTATCAAGAACCTCTCCGAGATGGTCGACACCCTCATCGTCATCCCGAACGACCGCCTGCTCGACCTCTCCGAGAAGAAGACCACGATGCTCGAGGCCTTCCGCATGGCCGATGACGTTCTGTGCCAGGGCACCCAAGGCATCACCGACCTCATTACGGTCCCGGGCCTCATCAACCTCGACTTCGCCGACGTCTGCACCATCATGAAGGCCTCCGGCACCGCGATGATGGGCATCGGCACCGCCTCCGGCGACAACCGCGCGACCGACGCCGCCTCCGAGGCCATCTCGAGCCGCCTGCTCGAGGGCACCATCGACGGCGCGACGCGCGTCCTGCTGTCCATCGCGGGCAACAAGGACCTCGGCATCCAGGAGATCAACGACGCCGCCGACCTCGTGGCCCAGAACGTCGACCCCGACGCGACCATCATCTTCGGCACCGTCGTCGACGAGTCCCTGGGCGACCAGGTGCGCGTGACCGTCATCGCCACCGGCTTCAACGACGCCAACGTCCAGCAGCCGCTGCCCACGATGACCATGCCGTCCAGCCGCCCGGCGAGCCCGCGCCCCGCTGCTCGCCCCGCGGCGTCCGCTCCTGCCCCTGCGCCCGCTCCTGCGCCCGCACCGTCGATGCCGATCAACGTGAGCCGCCCGCAGTCGAGCTCCAGCAACGACTTCGACATCCCCGACTTCCTCAAGCGCAGCAGGATCTAGGCCTGTTTTGACCAGCCTGCGCAGATACAAGGCGGGCGACGTGGCCCTTCTCTCGGACACCGAGTCCGGGTGCGGGGTCACGTTCGCGTTCACTGAGCGGACCGGCGGCGTGAGCGCGGAGCCCTTCGCCTCCCTGAACCTCGGCGACAGCTGCGGCGACGCGCCTGCGGCCGTTGCGGAGAACCGCCGGCGCGCGCTTACGGCCATCGGGGCCGCGGACTGCGCCGGCGCCCTCGTGACGCCGCACCAGGTCCATGGCGACCGCGTGGTCGTCGTCCGGCAGGCGGCGGGCCCCGCGCACGACGAGGCCGCCGCGCAGGCGCGCTCCGGCGCGGACGCCGTCGTCTGCACGGCCCCCGACGTGCCCGTCCTCCTGTGCTTCGCCGACTGCGTCCCCGCGGTTATCTGCGCTCCCGGCGGATTCGCCGTCGCCCACTCCGGCTGGCGCGGCACCATCGCCCGCATCGCGCAGAAGACCGCCCGCGTCCTCATGGACGAGACCGGCTGCGCGGCCGCGGACCTCAAGGCGTACGTCGGCCCCCATATCGGGGGCGTCGACTACGAGGTGTCCGCCCAGATGATCCGCGACTTCACCGCCGAGTTCGGAGAGGGCGTGCACGTGGGCGTTGCGTCGAGGCGCAAACTCGACCTTGGCTACGCCGTCGCCTGCGCCCTCACCGACGCGGGCGTGCTGCGGGAGAACCTCGCCGTGTGCCGCGTCTCGACCGCGACCGCGACGGACCGGTTCTTCTCGTACCGCGCAGAGGCGGGCAACTGCGGGCGCCACGCGGCGCTCGCCGTCATGCGCACGGGCACTACCCCCGCATGGGAGCCCCTGGATTAACGAGAAAGGCAGGTGCTCGATGGCTACCCCGAAGCTGGACATAGAGCTCGATGACGCGTACCAGGCGTTTCTCGCCGACCGTAGGCGGCAGATCCTCGATCGCGTGTCCGCTGCCTGCTCGCGCGCCGGCCGCGACGCTTCCGAGGTGCTCGCCCTCGCCGTGTCGAAGACGGTCGAGCCCGAGGCGTGCCTGCTCGCTTGGCGAGCCGGGTGGCGTGCCTTTGCCGAGAACCGCCCCCAGGAGCTCAGCCGCAAGCTCGAGTTCGCCGCGACCGAGCCCGAGATGGCCGAGGCGCGCTTCGATGCCATCGGCAATCTCCAGAAGAATAAGATCAACCAGGTCATCGGCCGTGTGGCGCTGCTGCACTCGATCAGCTCATCCGAGCTCGCCTGTGCCGTCTCCAAGCGCTGTTGCGCGCACGGCATCGTCCAGCCCGTGCTCCTCGAGGTCAACGTCTCGGGCGAGCAGAGCAAGTCGGGCTTCTCGCCTGCCGAGGCGCGCGAGGCCGTCGAGGCGCTGGCCGCGCTTCCCGGCATCCGGCTCGAGGGCATCATGACCATGGCCCCGCGGGCGGACGCGGATGCTGCGCGGCGCACGTTTTCCGGCGCCCGCGAGCTCGCCTGCGAGCTCAGGGCCAGGACCGGCCTTCCGCTGCCGACCCTCTCGTGCGGGATGAGCGACGACTTCGCCATCGCGGTGGAGGAGGGCTCGACCCTCGTGCGCCTGGGAAGGGTAACGTTCGACCCCGCATACGAGCTTTTGTGAGCGGGCATCATTAGGTATTGACGGACGCGCCGATTCGCCGGCGCCGCTAGAAAGAGAGATGGACATGGGATTTCTCGATTCGCTGAGGGACCGCTTCTCCAACAACGGGGGCGACGACTACTACGACGACGATGAGTACTACGACGACTCCGCCGGCTACGCCCCCGAGCCTGCCCGCCGCGACCCCGGCAGCTCGCCGCGCCTGCTCGGCAACACCCCGCGCCCCGAGGCGGAGAGCGTCTCGGTCTACACACGCTCCGGCCGCCCCGTAGCCTCTCAGGTGCCCACGAGCATCCCGTCGCCCGCGCGCACGAGCTACGACACCCAGGAGACGAGCTCCATGGCCCGCGGGTACGCGAGCCCCTCGGCCCCTGCGCCTGCCCCCGAGTTCGGCGGCGCCGCGCGCCAGCGCCCGGCGATCTCCAGCCAGCTGCCTCCGTACGTCCTGCGCCCCGTCAGCTACGACGACGTGCAGACCGTCGTGCGCCGCGTGCGCACGAACCAGCCGGTCGTCCTCGTGTTCAAGAACACGAACATCGAGGTGGCCAAGCGCATCCTCGACTTCAGCTTCGGGTTCTCCATGGGCATCGAGGGCGAGGTCTCTGAGCTCGGCGACCGCTGCTTCGCCGTGCTGCCGCAGGGCGCCAAGCTGACCGCGACCGACATCAATAAGCTCGTCGCCGACGGCGACCTCGACCGCTAGGAGTCCCCTTGCCCAGAAACGACCTCAAGATCGGCATCGTCGGCGCCGGCTCAATGGGCTCGGCGATCGCGTCTGGCCTCGTGGCGGCGGGGGCCTGGGAGGCCTCGTCGATTCTCGTGGCCGGCCATAACGGCCACGGCTGCAAGCCGCTGGCAGAGCTCGGCATCCGCACATTCGACGGGGCGGAGCAGATGCTCGCGTGCGGACCCGACGCGGCGATCCTCGCGGTTAAGCCCCAGGTCCTCCCCGCTGTCATGGGGGAGTGCGCGGGCGCACTTGCCGGCAAGCTCGTCATCTCCATCGCCGCCGGCGTGCCGATCGCCGCCATCGAGGCCGCGCTGCCCGGCGCGCGCGTCGTCCGTGTGATGCCCAACCTGTGCGTCCAGGTCCTCTCGGGGGCATCGGCCGTTGCCGGCGGCGCGTCCGCGACCGCCGCAGACGTCGAGCTCGCCTCGGAGGTCTTCGGCGCCCTTGGGCGTGCCTCCGTCATGCGCGAGGACCAGCTCGAGGTCGAGGGAGCCGTCGTGGGGACCGCCCCGGCGTACTTCTCGGTGTTTGTGGACACGCTCACCCGCGCCGCCGTCAAGGCCGGAATGCCGTCCGCCGCGGCGCGCGAGCTCCTGCTCGCCACGATGCGAGGCTGCGCCGAGCAGCTGCTGGACTCCGGCGAGCACCCGCGCGCCTATGCCGAGAAGGTCACGAGCCCCGGCGGCACCACCGCGTGCGGCCTCTATGAGCTCGAGCCCCTCCTGTTCGAGGGCTCCTTCGCCGCGGTTGACGCGGCGCTCGCCCGTTCGGCCGAGCTCGCGGGAAGCAAGTAAGGGACGGCATGGGTTTGTACACGATCGCGAGCCTCATCGCCAGGCTCTTCAACGTCTACGAGTTCCTCATCGTGGTGTGGTGCCTCATGAGCTGGGTGCCCCGGGGCATAGGCAAGGGCGCCGTGGACGACTTCCGCGACGCGCTCGGGATGCTCGTGGAGCCCTACCTCGGCTTCTTCCGGCGCCTCATCCCGCCTTTCGGCGGCATTGATTTTTCGCCGATTATTGCGATCTTCGTCCTCAGCATCATCGAGCGGCTCGTTTTTACTATTATTCTATAAGTGTATGCGGCGCCCGAGCGGCGCCCTTTAAAGACGAAAGGGATCCAGAATGGCAATCACACCAGCAGACATCGAGCAGCAGACCTTCTCTCCCTCCAAACACGGCTATGACACCGAGGAGGTCGACGCCTTCCTCGAGCAGCTCTCCGCCGAGGTCGACGCGATGCTCCAGAAGATCGCCGACCTCAAAGGTCGCCTGAACAACACCGAGTCCCAGCTCGCCGCATCCCAGGCGCAGGTCGCAAGCCTCGAGGATCGCCTCGCCGACGCAGCTTCCGCCCCCGCGGCCACCGTCGTCGCCCCGGCCCCCGCTCCCGCGCCTGAGCCGGTGGACACGCTCCAGGCCTCTGAGCGCCAGATCTCGCAGGTCCTCATCGTGGCCCAGCAGTCCGCCGACAAGCTCGTCGCCGATGCCCGCGCCAACGCCGAGAGCATCCGCAACGACGCCGACCAGAAGGCCCGCGAGGTTATTCGTCAGGCCCTGGCCGAGAAGCAGAACGAGCTCGACGAGATCGACCGCCTCAAGTCTTCCCGCGAGGAGTTCCGCGCCGAGTACAAGAAGCTCCTGCAGCACTTCATGGACGACGCCGAGAGCGTTTTTCCGGCGCAGGGCCTGGGCACCGGTCTTTCCGGCTCCAAGGGCACCACGCACAACGATGTGACCTCCGACATCGCCTCCGTGGCGGCGTCCGCTCCGGTCGCGGCTCCCGCCCCCGTCACTGCCCCGGCGCAGGGCACTGTCTCAGGTCTCGGCGACTTCGGCGACCTCGACTAGACGAGCCGTCGACGCCCATAGATTTCCTGTTTACGTAAGCGGCCCGTCCTCTGAAGGGGACGGGCCGCTTTGTTATGCGGGGAGAAGGACCTTCAGCCGCCTGTGTGGTTCTTTGCCCGCGCACGGCGAGCCTGCGGCTATGGCGAGCTTTGAGCTATGGGATTGTAAGCAGGGGAATCAAAAAACGCGAGGTGGGCCTATGAGCCGGGTTCTGTCGTGGACGGCCATTTATCTACGAACAGCGTTGCCGCTGCCCTCTAGCGCGCAACCCGAGCGCGGTGCGGGCAACACCATAGCGCTCCTATTTGCGTTTGCTCCGGATGGGGCTTGCCAAGCCGCCGTGTTGCCACGACGCTGGTGGTCTCTTACACCACCGTTTCAGCTTTTCTCTCAACGCCTCGCGGCGCCAGCGGGAGTCTTCTTTTCTGCGGCGCTTTCCGTCGGGTTACCCCGCCTGGTCGTTAGCCAGCATCCTGCCCTGTGGAGCCCGGACTTTCCTCATGCGCGATTGCTCGCGCCCGCGGTCGCCTGGCCCACCTCGCAAGGGAGAATTTTAGCATCTGCCGCTCAAACGCGCGACCCGGGCGCCGCGGTGGTCCGGGTGCGGGACACAGAATTGCTACAATAACCAGGTTACAGCCCCGGCGGCGCGCGCCGCCGCCTCGCCGAAAGGTCGCGAACGTGAGCCTATTCGAAGACGTGTTCCCCATCAGCCGTCGCCCGAGGGCGATCGCTGCCAACGGGGCGGCGGACTTGATCTGCGCGCCGGTCTCCGGCCGGGTGATCGGGCTTTCCCAGGTCGACGACCCGGCGTTCTCGTCGGGCATGCTCGGGGAAGGGACCGCCCTTGTGCCGGATGGCGACGTCGCGTACGCGCCCGTCTCGGGTACCGTGGCCGAGGTTGTGGGCAGCAAGCACGCGCTCGCCATCGATGCGGACAACGGGGCGCAGGTGCTCCTGCACGTGGGCATCGACACCGTCAACCTCCGCGGCCGCGGGTTCCGCGACTTCGTGGGGAAGGGCGACCGAGTGGGCGCGGGCGACGCGCTCATCTGGTTCGATCGCGAGCTCATCCGCGGCTCGGAGCTCGACGACACGGTGATCGTCACCGTGACCAACGCGCGTGAGCTCGGAGGGGTCGAGCCCACGCGCGCCGGCAGCGTGCGGGCGGGCGAGGCCCTGCTCCGGCTTAAGGCGGCGCGTTGAGCATGGGCATGGATTCTTACCTTACGCTGCGCGCGGGCCGGGAGTTCTCGGGCGAGTTCGAGGACCGGCGGAGCCGCTTCATCGCGCAGCTGTGCCACGTGGCCGGCGAGGCGGAGGCCGACGAGTTCATCGCCGAGGTTCGCTCGAGGCACCACGACGCGCGGCACAACGTCCCGGCCTGGATACTCTGCGACGGGTGCGAGCGCTGCTCCGACGACGGCGAGCCGAGCCGCACGTCCGGCATGCCGGTGCTCGAGGTCCTGCGCGGAGAAGGGCTGAAGGACGTCTGTTGCGTGGTCACGCGCTATTTCGGAGGTACGCTCCTGGGTCCCGGCGGCCTTGTGCGCGCGTACACGGCGGCGGCTCAGGAAGCTGTGGCGGCGGCGCGCGACGCCGGCGGCATCGCCGAGATGACGCTCGTCACCAAGGTCGTCGTCCAGCTCCCGTACGCGCTCTACGACCGTGTCGGCAGGCTCGCGGCCGACGCCGGCGGCAAGGTTATAGACCAGCTGTTCCTCGAGGACGTGCAGCTCACGGTCGCGTTCAGGTCGGGCGACGAGGCCCCGTTCGTGGATGCCGTGCGCGAGCTCGCCTGCGGGGAGGAGCTCTGCCGCGTCGGCGAGCCGGTCTTCGCGGAGTTCTGATCGCCGGGCTTCGGATGAGGCTGCGCCCGTCCACCAGCTCCCAGGCTCGCGTTGGCCCTCTTGGCGGCGTCGCCGTGAGGGACGCATATCGGCTATCATCAAAGGGCTGAGCAAACTCGCGGTGCTGCCCGCGTTTTCTTCTTATTGCGTTAACGGAGGTCATAGTATGCACGGCGACTCCAAGTCACTCGTCTCGGTCATCGTACCTATCTACAACGTCGAGAAGTTCCTCGACCAGTGCCTCGACTCCATCGAGGCCCAGACGCACAAGAACATTGAGGTCCTGTGCATCAACGATGGCTCCACCGACGGCAGCCCCGACATCATCCGCGCCCATGCGGCCGCCGACCCCCGCGTCGTCATGGTCGACAAGGCCAACGGCGGCTACGGCCAGGGCTGCAACATGGGCCTGCGCATGGCCAAGGGCGACTGGATCTCCATCGTCGAGCCCGACGACTGGATCGAGCCCACGATGTACGCGGACATGCTGGCCTTCGCCGATTCCTTCCCCGAGCAGATCGACATCGTGAAGACGCCCTGGACCGACATCCGCGACTGGGACGACCCGGCCAAGCAGGCGCCGTTCCCCTCCACCATGAAGGGCAACATCAAGACCTCGACCCGCCCGTTCACGGTGGGGGAGGAGCCCGACCTGATCTCCATGCACCCTTCGATCTGGTCGGCCGTCTACCGCAAGGGCTTCCTCGACGAGAAGTCCATCCGCTTCCCCGAGTACCCCGGCGCCGGCTGGGCGGACAACCCCTTCCTCATCGAGACCATGTGCCAGGCCAAGGCCATCGTCTATCTGGACAACGCGTACTACAACTACCGCTGCGACCTCAAGGACTCCACGCTCCACCACAAGACGGTCGAGGCCGTCGTGCGCCCGTTCGACCGCTGGGAGGACATGCTCGCCATCATCGAGCGCCTCGGCATCACCGACAAGCGCATCCTGCGCGCCCACTGCAAGCGCGGCATCAACTACAGCTTCGGCGCCATCCACGACGACGGCTGGGACAACCCGCACGTCCGTGAGCGCGTGACCAAGTGCTTCCACGAGATGGACCCCGAGCTCGTGCTCTCGCTCGACGACATCGCCCCGCACAGAAAGAAGTTCTACTGCGACGTCATGGGGCTGCCCAAGCCGAAGATCAACTATCCTGTCTGGTGGGCGCACCTGATCAAGATGACCGGCTCCTCGATCACGCAGGAGGGCCCCGTCAAGTTCGTCAAGCGCGTCAAGCGTGCCGTTAAGCCCACGGAGCCCTCGCACGCCTAGCCGGTGTGGCGGAAACGGCGTCCTCTGCCCTTCTCGCCCTTTGCGCATTCACGCTCCTGGCCCATCGGGCCCAAAACGCCCCCGAGCGGATTGTCGGCTAAATCGCGGCAGTTTCGGGGTACCATAAACAAGTGGCGATTCCGCCGCAAGGTATCGCGTCCTACCCGGGCGCAGCATTTGGCCCCGCGGGGCTAAGAACGAAAGGCACGACATGGCACAGGGTACTGTTAAGTGGTTCAACCCGGACAAGGGCTACGGCTTCATCTCTCGCGAGGATGGCGACGACCTGTTTGTCCACTACTCCGAGATTCAGATGGACGGCTTCAAGACCCTGGACGAGGGCCAGGCTGTCGAGTTCGAGATCACGACCGGCCAGAACGGCAAGCTCCAGGCTTCCAACGTCCACAAGCTCTAAGTCCTTATTTCTATATGAGCTGAGAAGGGACCTGCCCACGGGCGGGTCTCTTTTTTGCATCGTCCCGTCGTGTGTGTCCGACTGAGGGTTTCTTTGTGACGCTGTGTCGACAACCTCGCCGCCTGCGCCGTACAATCGGGCTTATTAGGAACACGACATAGGGTGGCGTCATGCTCGAACGCACACGAATGCGCTGGCGCATGTTCGCCACCATAATCGCGGCGGTCTCCGTTGTTGTGGCCGGCGCCGTCTGGTACTTCAGGTTTGCCCGCGAGCAGATATATTCCGATAGCTCTCAGTCGGTGCTCTCCACCTATGAGCAGGTCGACTCGACATTTTCGCTGTTCTGCCAGCGTAACTGGAATTATTTGTCCGACTATGACGTGTTTCTGCAGCACAACGCGGAGAACCCGGACCTGTTCGACAAGTTCGCCAACTTCGCCAACACGAGGACCGACTGGCGCTACAACGATTTCTACCTCTTCAACGGCGCGGACGAGTTTCTTACCGCCTCCGACAGAAGCGGCGTGGCGAGCTCGATCTCGGGCGTCTTCAACGAGATGTACGCCAAGAACACGAGCACGGTGCGCACATACTTGTCGAGCACCGGCCAGCAGATGATCGCCTTCGCCGTCCCGCTTTCCAATTCCGTCGAGATCAACGGTACCTCTTACACCGGCGTCGCGGTCAGCTACAAGGCGAGCGTCGTCCAGGAGCTCGTCTCGGCAAAGATCTACGATGGCTGCTCCGATGCATTTGTGGTGACGCCCTCGGGCGATGTGGCGATCTCGCTCCAAGAAAAGACGGAGCTGACCGATTCGTTCGTGAACCTCCCGGAATATCTGAGGGCACACACGGAGTTTGTGTACGGGGACGCCGAGTCGGTGCGCGCGGGGATCGCCGGGGGCGGGCAGGGCGTCGCGCTCGTCTCGAGCGGAGGCCGTGAGGAGTACCTCGCGTATCTGCCCTCTGGAGTCGACGGGTACTCGGTCGTCGGCATCGTGCGCCGTGACGTTGTCGAAGCCGGGGCGAAGCGCCTTCAGTCCGTCTCGATCCTGTCGATGCTGGGAATCGGTTGTTTGATCACCTGCATGGTCGTGGCGATCATCGTCCTCGTCAGCCATCGCCGCCTTGCCCACGAGGTCGAGGCGCGCCGCGCGGCGGAGGAGAAGGGCGCGCTCAACCGGCTGCTCTTCAACGGGGTGGCGCAAATTATCGACCGGCTCGCCCTGGTCGACCTCGTGAACGACACTTATGAGTATCGCGAGCAGCAGCTGGGGGAGGACCTGTACCCCGAGCGCGGAAAACACCGCGCGCTTCTTGCCGAGGTGTCGCGTAGATACATGGTCTTGAACGGCGACGGGGAGGTGAAGATGGGCGCGCTCCTCTCGCCGGGGCGCATTAGGCGCGAGCTCGGTCACGACGGCGATTTCCTCAAGATCGAGTACTGCGGCCGGACCGAGAACGTCTATAAGGTCATGAACGTCATCCCCGTCGAGTGGGGCGACGACGGGCTGGTGAGCAAGGTCATGCTCGCCGTGCAGGACATCGGCCAGAAGGTCGAGCTGCGCAACATCGCGAACACCGACGGCCTCACGGGGCTCTTCAACGGACGGTGCATGAGCGAGGTTCTCCACGACAAAAAAAGGCGCCGCGAGCCCTTTACGCTGTATTTCCTCGACCTCGACCGATTCAAGCCCGTGAACGACGAGTACGGCCACGACGTGGGCGACAAGCTGCTCATGGCCGTCGCCGAGAGGCTCCGCGGGTGTATCCGCTCGAGCGACTACGCCTTCCGCATCGGCGGCGACGAGTTCGTCGTCGCGGCGTGCATGAACGCAGACCCCGAGGGCGCGGCGATGCTCAAGGGCCGCCTGGAGGGGTCCATTGCCAAGCCGTACATCATCGACGGTTTGCGCATCGAGGTCGGGGCGAGCTGCGGGTTCGCCGCCTTCCCCGAGGAGGCAGACACGCTCGAGGGCGTGCGCGTCCTCGCCGACCAGCGCATGTATGCCGAGAAGGAACGCCGCTACGCGCAGCGCTGATGCTCGCTCGTCCCTGGGGCGCCCATCACTGGGTGACAGTCATTGCGTGCAGCTTTCTGTGACACCCATTATCCGGGGACACCCATTACCGGGTGACAGTTACCAGGAGCAGCACTTTTGGGACACACATGGGGTTCGCGGGCTATACTCGACTGGCAACCGAGCCGAGGAGAAGCACGTGGCCGTCACCAAACCTGTACACATTGAGGTGCCCGCTTACGCACTGCGCGTCGTCCGCGCGCTCGAGGGCGCCGGGTTCGAGGCCTGGGTCGTCGGAGGCTTCGTGCGCGACGCGCTCATGGGCGGGGCCGGCCACGATGTGGACGTGACGACCTCGGCACCTTGGCAACAGACCGCCCGCGTGCTGCGTGCCGCCGGCATCGAGGTCCACGAGACGGGTGCCCAGCACGGCACGGTGACGGCCGTCGTCGATGGCCTGCCCGTGGAGACGACCACCTACCGCGTCGAGGGCGCCTACTCGGACATGCGCCATCCCGACGTGGTGCGCTTCGTCGAGGACGTCCGCGAGGACCTCGCCCGGCGCGACTTCACCGTGAACGCGATGGCCTACCATCCCGAGCGCGGGCTTCTGGACCCCTATGGCGGCCAAGAAGACCTCGGCCGCGGCGTCATCCGCGCGGTGGGGGAGCCCCGCCGACGCTTCGAGGAGGACGCGCTGCGCGTGTTGCGTGCGGTGCGCTTCGCGTGCCGGCTCGGCTTTACCATCGAGCCCGCTACGCAGGAGGCGCTCGTCGCCTGCGCGCCCGAGCTCGCGGGCATCGCGCACGAGCGAATCGGCCAGGAAATTGACGGGATTCTCGCCTCGGGCCGCGTGGCATGGGCCCTGCGCCACGAGTTCGAAGTCCTCGCCGCCGCGATCCCCGAGCTCGCGCCCATGCGCGGCTTCGACCAAAAGAGCCCCTACCACGCCTACGACGTGCTCGAGCACACCGCGCGCGTCTGCGCCGGCGCCGAGGAGTTCACGGGCGGCTTCGCGCTGCGGCCCCTGCGCTGGGCCGCGCTTCTCCACGACGTGGCAAAGCCCGCCTGCTGGAGCGTGGACGAGGGCGGGCGCGGGCACTTCTTCGGCCACCCCGAGGAGGGCGCGCGCATGGCGGGCGAGGTCATGGGGCGCCTGGCCATCGAGCGCTCGACGGTCCGGGAGGCCCAGGCGATCATCCGCCTGCACGACCTGCCCATCCACCCGACCGTCCGCTCCATCCGCCGCATGCTCGCCAAGCTCGAGGGCGCCTGCCCCGGCAGGGGAGAAGCGCTCGCCCACGCGCTCATCGACCTCAAGCGCTCCGACGCGGTGGGCAAAGCGCCCAAGTGCATGGGCTACGCGGCCGAGCTCGACGCCATGGAGCGCGTGCTCAGGGCAGAGATCGCCCGCGGCGCCGTCTGCGCGATCGGCGACCTCAAGGTCAACGGCGCCGACGTCATGCGCGAGCGGGGGATCGAGCCCGGCCCGGGGGTGGGCATGGTGCTGCGATCGCTCCTCGACGCGGTGCTCGCCGACGAGCTGCCGAACGACCGGGAGGCGCTTCTTGCTGAGCTTCGGTACCGGTAGGGATGCGTCGCGCGGCGGGCAGAGGCGCGAGCCACGGGCGTCGTGCCGATAAATTCCAAGCGTCGGAAAATTTTTTCCAATTGACGCTTGCAAAGTCCGCAACGCTCCCGTATAGTAATTTCTCGCGCAAAGGCGCGCTGAAGTAGCAAATTGGGACTTCGTCTAGTGGTAGGACAGCGGATTCTGGTTCCGTCAACGGGAGTTCGACTCTCTC
>QAKZ01000080.1:64157-89175 GCA_003150175.1 Coriobacteriia bacterium | reverse complement strand
CGCTCGCCGGGAAGGGGCGCGCCGCCGTTGACGGTCTTCACCAGGCCGAGCTGGAACTCGCCGGATGCCGCGACGTAGGTGTTGTTCATCGTCGCGGACGCCTGGTCCTCCTCGCCCTGGCCATCGTAGGCGACCGTAGTCTTAAGCTTGCCGGTGCCGTTGTCCGCAGAGACCTCGACGGTCACGGCCTTGTCCGCGGCGTTCGTGTAGCCCGCGGCCGCAGGGGTCGACTCGTGGACGGTGTAGCTGAAGGTCTTGCCTGCGTCGGCGAGCGTGTACTTGATCGGGGCGAACTGGGCAGCGGCGTTGCCCGTCGTGATCGCCTCGGAGAGGACGTTGCCGGCCTCGTCCTTGAGCTGGAAGGTGAACTGCTTGTTCTGCTCGGGGGCCTCGCCGTTGACGGTCTTCTTGACCATCACGGTCGCGGATCCGTCGGCGGCATAGGCGTTGGTGAACTCGGCCGCGTCGGCGCCGTCGGCCTTGCGGTCATAGGAGACCGCGGCGGCAAGGGAGCGGTCGGCGTTCTCGGCGACCGTCACGGTGACCTTGGTGTCCTTGTCGAGGGCCCAGCCGTCGCCGTCCTGGCCCTCCTCGTGGATGCGGTAGGTAGATGTGTATAAGAGATAGCCCGGGTGGCGCACGACGTCGCGCAAGGCACGGCGGCCGTCGGGCAGCTCGACCTGCAGGCGGTTCACGTTGAAGATGCGGCCGGTCCAGGCCACGTCCTCGGTCAGGGGCTTCTCCGCGAGGCCCGCGTCGCGCGGGTCGTCGTCGCCGAGCACGAGCTCGCGCTCCTCGGGAGCGCCCGACACATGGTCGTGCGCGGAGCGGTCCCCGTCGTAGGTGAAGGCGGCCACGGAGTCACGCATCTCGTCGACGGCGCCCGTGAGCTCTTGGTTGTTGTTCTCTTCCTCAGCCATTCGATTCTCCCTAGCGGCCCTGGATGCAGCGCAGGCCGATGTCCGAGCGGTAGGTCTTTCCGTCGAAGTCGATCTTCTGACAGGCGGCGTACGCGAGCTCGCGGGCCTTCTCGAAGGTCGGCGCGACCGCGGTCACGTCGAGCACACGGCCGCCGTTGGTGAGCACGCGGCCCTCGTCGTCGAGCCTGGTGCCGGCGTGGTAGACGGTCACGCCGTCCATAGCCTCGGCGTCCTCGATGCCGGTGATGACCTTGCCCTTCTCGTAGGAGCCGGGGTAGCCCGCCGAGGTCAGCACGACGGACACAGCCCAGTCGTCGTCCCAGCGCACGTCGCCCGCGTCGAGCGTACCGTCGTCGCAGGCCAAAAAGACGTCCACGAGGTCCGCCTTCATGCGCGGCAGCACGACCTGGGTCTCCGGGTCGCCGAAGCGGGCGTTGAACTCGAGGACCTTCGGGCCGTCCTTGGTCAGCATGAAGCCGCCGTAGAGGCAGCCCGAGTAGGTGATGCCCTCGGCCGCGAGCTCGGCGACGACGCGCTTCTCGATGTCGACCATGGTCGCGAGCTCCTCGTCGGTGACCATGGGGACCGGGCTGTAGACGCCCATGCCACCGGTGTTCGGGCCGCGGTCGCCGTCGAGTGCGCGCTTGTGGTCCTGCGAGGTGGCCAGGGGAACGAGCGTCTTTCCGTCGGTGAGGGCCAAAAGCGAGCACTCGGGGCCTTCCATCATCTCCTCGACCACGACGGTCGCGCCCGCGGCGCCGAAGGTGCCGCCGAAGCACTCGTGGACGCCCTCGAGAGCCTCCTCGGTGGTCTGCGCCACGATAACGCCCTTGCCGGCCGCCAGCCCGTCGGCCTTGACGACGATGGGGCCGCCGACCTGGCGGACGTAAGCCGCGCACTCGTCCTCGTCGGTGAAGCTGCGGTAGGCGGCGGTGGGCACGCCGGCGCGGGCCATGACCTGCTTGGCGAACTTCTTGCTGCCCTCCATCTGGGCGGCCTCACCATTGGGGCCGAAGCACGGGATTCCCGCGGAGCGCACCGCATCGGCGACGCCCGCCACGAGCGGGGCTTCCGGGCCGATGACGACGAGCCCGATCGCGTGCTCGCGCGCCCAGCCGGCCACGGCGACGGGGTCCTCCGCGTCGAGCTCCACCTTGGTCGCCAGCCCGTACATGCCGCCGTTTCCGGGGGCCACGTAGAGCTTGCCCGCGCGCGGAGACTCGGCGAGCTTGGCCAGGATGGCGTGCTCGCGCCCACCGGCGCCCAACAGCAGGATATCGACCTTCTGGGAAGTGCTCATGGATGCCTCCAATTGAACGAAATGCAGCTAGTCGGTTTACTTGGGCGCGAGCTCCGGGTAGATGATCCCCTTGGGAAGAGGACCACCGGCGCCCGCCTCCAGGTATCGCTTGTACGGGGCGAAGGCGACGCCGGCCACATCCGCGCCCGTGTTGACCAGAATCGAGGGCGCCGTCCGGCCGCGGCCGAGGCGCATGGAGCAGAACTCGTTGGTGTCGAGCGGCTTCTCGAGCGTACGGAGGGTCTTCGAGCCGTCCATGCCCATGACGGCGTAGACGAGATCGCCCTCCTGCGCGGCGATGGAGCTCATGGCGTGCGCAGCGCGGCCGCACAGGTTCGAGAGGTCCGTCGAGCGCGCGATCGCGGTCGCCTCGCCGCGGGTGAGCAGATACAGCGTCCGCTCCCCGATGACGCGCAGGCGCAGGGAAGAAGCCCGCGCCATGAGGCCGTTCTTACGGCCGCGCAGCTCGCCGCGGACGAACGACGCCGACGACGAGGGGATGAAGAGGAACCTGACCTCGCGCGCGAGGGCGCGGGCGCGGGCGACCGCCTCCTCGAACTCGACGCCTGCCGCGCGCGCCATGGCCAGGCGCTCGACGACCATGCCGAGGCCGACCGACGCGACGCCCGCGTCGACGGTGCGCAGCACGCAGGGACCTCCCCCGAGCTCGGCGATGGCCTGCTCGGCGGCTCCCCAGCTGCCCGTGCCCGAAAGCGAGGTGCACACGGTCGCGATGTGATCGTAGCCCTCGTCGATGAGCCGCCGGTAAACACCGAGGATGCGCTCTTTGGAGAGCTTCTGGACCTCGGCGGACTTGTGCCGCGTGATCAGCGCCGTAGCCTCGTCGCGGTCGGCATCGTCCATGAGGACGCGGCCGCCGGCCTCGATGCCCAGCGGGACACACACGACCTCCAGCCTCGAGAGGATCTCGGGCGGGAGGTCGCAGGTGCTGTCGCAGACTATGGCGAAGGATTTGCGCGTCACGGGTGAGCGGTGCCTCTTACTTCCAGAAACGGTTGATGGTCTGCTCGCGGTCGGGGCCGACGGCGACGAACGAGACCTTGACGCCGCTGAGCTCCTCGATGAGCTTGATGTAGTCCTGGGCGTTCTTCGGGAGCTCGTCGAAGGACTTGCAGCCGGTGATGTCCTCGGTCCAGCCGGGGACCTCGATGTACTTGGGCTTGGCCGCGTCAAAGAGGGCGCGGTGCTCGGGGACGGTCGTATACTCGACGCCGTCGCAGTCGTAGGCGGTGCAGACCTTGATGGTGTCGAGGCCCGTGAGCACGTCGAGCTTGGTGATGGCGAGATCGGTGAGGCCGTTGACCTGCGCGGCGAACTTGGTGACGACGGCGTCGTACCATCCGCAGCGGCGCTTGCGGCCCGTGGTCACGCCGTACTCATGGCCGGTCTCGAGCAGGAACTTGCCCACGCCCTCGTCGAGGTCGAGCTCGGTCGGGAAGGGGCCGGAGCCGACGCGGGTGAGGTAGGCCTTCGCCACGCCGAGGACGCGGTCGATGTTGGTGGGGCCGACGCCCGAGCCGGTGACGGCGCCGCCGGCGGTGCAGTTGGAGGAGGTCACGAACGGGTAGGTGCCGTGGTCGATGTCGAGCATCGTGGCCTGGGCGCCCTCAAAGAGGATGCTCTTGCCCTGGGCGAGCTCCTCGTTGAGCAGCTTGCCGCTCTCGACGATGTACGGGTTCAGGCGCTCGGCGTAGGCGGCGAACTCCTCGCAGACGGCGTCGACGGAGTAGGTCGGCAGGCCGTAGACCTTCTCGAGGATGGGGTTCTGGTAAGCGAGGGACGCCTCGACCTTCTCGCGGAAGCGGGCGGGGTCGAGCATGTCCTGCATGCGCAGGCCAGTGCGGTTCATCTTGTCCATGTAGCAGGGGCCGATGCCGCGCTTCGTGGTGCCGATGAGGTTCTTGCCGAGGTTCTTCTCGTGCGCGCCGTCGAGGTCTTTGTGCCAAGGCATGACGATGTGCGCGTTGCCCGAGATGCGCAGGCCGGCGCAGTCGAGGCCCTCGGCCTTGAGGTGGTCGATCTCCTCGAGGATGACGGTCGGGTCGACGATGCAGCCGTTGCCGATGACGGAGAGGACGTCCTTGTGGACGATGCCCGACGGAATCTGGTGAAGGGCGAGGTGATGGCCGTTCGCGACGACGGAGTGGCCGGCGTTCGCGCCGCCGCCGTAGCGGCAGACCACGTCGAAGTCACCGGAGATGAGGTCGGTGATCTTTCCCTTGCCCTCGTCGCCCCACTGGGCACCCACAAGCACTGTTGCGGACATGTGCATCCTCTCTTTGAATTGAGACATACAGGCTGATTATAGCAGCGCCCGCCGCTGGACGGCGTCTAGTCCTCGTAGTGGTTGTCGATCTCGACGAACTTGGTGGAGCTGGCGAGGAAGGTCAGCGGCACGTCCGCGAGCGAGCCGGAGCGGTTCTTGGCGATGATGAAGGTCGTCTCGCCGACGGCGGGACGGTCCTCACGGGCAGCCTCTTCCTCGTTCATGGAGCGGTCGAGGAAGCAGACGATGTCGGCGTCCTGCTCGATGGAGCCGGACTCGCGCAGGTCCGAGAGCTGCGGGCGCTTACCGGTTCGGTTCTCGACGGTACGGTTGAGCTGCGACAGCGCGACCACGGGGACGCCGAGGTCCTTGGCCATGATCTTGATGCCTCGCGACATCTCGCCGACCTCGGTGGCGCGCGAGTCGGCGCGGTGCCCGCCCTGCGGCGGCGAGACGAGCTGCAGGTAGTCGAGGACCACGATGCCGAGCTTCTTTCCGCGGAGCATGCGACGAGCCTTGGCTCGCACCTCGGTCACCGTGGTGCCGGGGGTGTCGTCGATGACGATGTCGAGCTGGCTCAGCTGGTTGACCGCCTCGAGGATCTGCGGCCACTGGTCGTCGCGGATGCGGGCGGAGCGGATCTCCTGCAGCCCGATGCGCGCCTCGGCGGCGAGCAGGCGCTGCGCGATCTCGGCCTTGGACATCTCGAGCGAGAAGAACGCGACGGAGGCCCCGTGGTAGGCGGCGTTCGTCGCGAGGTTCAGGGCGAAGGAGGTCTTGCCGACGCCCGGTCGGGCGCCGAGGACGATCATCTGGCCGGGGCGCAGGCCGAGCAGGCACTCGTCGATCTTCGGGAAGCCGGTCTGGACGCCGAGGGTCTTCTCGCCGGCCATCGACTGCTCCTCGAGCTCCTCGTAGAGCTCGCCCATGATCTCCTCGAGCGACTGCTCACTTTGGCGCACGTCGCGGTTGGTAACGTCGAGCAGGAGCTTCTCGGCGCGGTCGACGACCTCCTTGGTGTCCTCGGGGGCGTCGAAGGCCAGCGCTGTGATCTGGGCCGAGGCCTGGATCATCTTGCGCAGCGTGGTGTCGCGGTGGAGCATCTCGATGTAGCGGCGCCAGCCGACGAGGGCGAGCGAGTTGTTGCCCAGGCCGAGGAGGAACGATCGGCCGCCGATGCGCTCGAGGTCGCCCTGGGTGCGCAGCTGGTCGGCGAGGCTGATGGCGTCGATGGGGCGGTTCTTGTCGAACATCTCGCGCATGGCGACGAACACGATGCGATTCGACGGGTGGAAGAAATCGTCCGGCGTCAGGCCGATCAGGCACTCCTGCAGCGCCTCGGCGCTGATCATCATGGCCGAGAGGACCGAGGACTCCGCCTCGAGGTCCTGGGGCATGTCGCGCCCCTCCTCCATCGTCATCTTCGTCGGGTTGATTCCGTAGTCGTCAGCCACCGTCTACCTTTCGTCGTTTGCGTGAGCCTTATTCTACCGATTGCGTATGGGGAGGTTGTCTTCCGCCGCAGCGGCGTGTTCCGAGGAGTTTCAACACGTGCTCGAGGGTTTAAGCGGGGGTTATTCCAGTTTTCAACGTTTTCAACATTAATCCGCGGCTTACAGAACCACAGTTTTCAACATGTTTTCGACATTCGGCATATCCCCAGCTAAGAAGCCTGAGCATCCGTTCACCTTCCCGCACAGATGTGACCACTGATGCAAAACCGCAGGTAGACGGCTTGAGTTTGCGCTTCGCAAAAGAAAGCCCCAGAAGACCACTTGGTCCTCCGGGGCTCATGTGCGCTATGCCACCCGACCTCGACTTCTATGTAAGCTAGGCGCTTACCTGCGGGTTTTGTAGAAAACCCCAGCTAGATGCCGAGCCGTGTAAACAGTGGCTACTCGGCGACCTCAGCGGTCTCCTCGGAAGCCTCGGCCTCGTCGGCCTCGGTCTCCTCGGCAGCCTCCTCAGCCTTGGCCTCCTCGGCCGTGACGCCGACGAGGACGGTGACCTCGGCGGTGATGTCGCGGTAGAAGTTGACCGGGACCTTGTGGGCGCCGACGCTCTTGATGCCGTTGCCGCGGCCGACGCGCTTGCGGTCGACCTCGGTGCCGAGCTGAGCCTCGATCGCGTCGGCGACCATGGCGGCGGTGACGGAGCCGAAGAGCTGGCCCTCCTCGCCGATCTTGGCGTCGACGGTCACGGACTTGCCGTCGATGGCGGCCTTGAGGGCCTCCGCCTTGGCAATACGCTCGGCCTCGCGCTTCTCGATGTTCTTGCGGCGCTGCTCGAGCTGCTTGATGTTGCCCGGGGTGGCGGGCTGGGCCTTCTGGTTGGGGAACAGGAAGTTCTCCGCGAAGCCCTGAGCGACCTCTACGATGTCGCCCTCGCCGCCCTTACCCCGAAGCTCCTCCAGGAGGATGACTTTCATGGGATACTCCTTCGTCGGTCGGCTCTCGCCGACCCTTAATCCTGCTTCGGTTCGTCCTGGATCGCATGGCGCTGCTCACCGCGCGGAAGCCGGCGGAAGTTGCTCCAGATATCCAGGAGTCCCACGACGCTCATTACGATGAATTGCACCTCGAGATACAAGGCCGCCAGGATCGCGAGCCGAGCGGCGAATGCGGGGGTCTTGCGATTCCGCATGTGCCACACGAGGACCGCGAGGCCCTGCGCCGCCAGCGCGTACCGCACGGTCAGCAGGGCATTGCCCGAGACCATGAGGACGACGTTGCCGAAGGTGTCCTGGTGGGTGTACCAGGCCACGCATCCGGCGAGGGCCGCGACGAAGACCGCGACGACCCAAAGCGGCAGGTCGAAGAGACCGAAGTCCGGACACTCGACCCTACGGCTGCGCAGGCGGCGGGCGGCGAGCCCTGTGCCTGCGAACGCGCAGAGGAACTCGAGCATCGACTCGGTCGAGAACGCCGCGGGCCAGAAGGTCCGCACCGCCCACTCCACGAGCGATCGGCTGGAGGCGTCGACGCCGGCAGCCTCGAGGGCCTGCAAGTTGCTCACAAGCACCTCGATGAACGAGTCGCCCACCCTCGTGCCCGCCATCATCGCCGATGCGGCCGCCGACCCGATCTGGGCCGCCGCCGTGATCGCGACGATCGCGCACGCGACCCCCGGGCGCATCCGGCCCTTCTCGACCGCGAGGGCCGATCCGAGCGAGAGCGCGCCGACGATCAGCGCGTCCGGCACCGCGCCGGCGCCAATGAAGGCGCCGCCGATGCCGCAGGCAACGAGCGTGCCGGCGGCGATGAGGGCATGAGCGCCCCTACCCCTGCCGGCGCCTGCGCACAGGGCACCGAACCCCATGAGCAGGCAAGCCAACGACGGCACGCTTGCCGCCGATAAAGCCCCTGCGACGCAAAGGACGCATGCGAGGACGAACGGCGTCTCCTTGGGACCGTTTTGGCGCTGGTCCTTCCAGAGCGTAAGCCCGCCCCCCTGCTGGGGTTCTCCTGCCCCGTGCATCCCCTCGGGAACGGGGGGAAGCCCGTTGTCGTGCGAGAAACCCAAGCTCAAACGCCCTTTCTCGAAGCGGTTCCGATTACTAACCGCGGTTACGGCCGCCGCGGCTGGAGACCACGGGGACGGTGTAGGGCAGAAGGGCCATCTCGCGGGCGCGCTTAATCGCGTTGGCGATGTCCCTCTGGTGCTGCGTGCAAGCGCCAGTGACGCGGCGCGGCTTGATCTTGCCGCGATCGGTCATGTACTTACGAAGAAGCTGCGTGTCCTTGTAATCGATGAACGCAGTCTCCTCCTTGCAGAACTGGCAGAACTTGCGACGCGGCTGGCGCGAAAAATCTTGCTTCTGCTGAGCCATGTCTATGTTGCCTTTCGTATGGCGACCGTAGGTCGCCGGTGTTTAGAACGGGATGTCCTCGTCGTAGACGTCCGCCGGAGGCGGGGTCTGGACGGGACGGGCAGCCGGCGCAGGCGCCGCATACGCGGGAGCCGAGGCCTGGTAGCCCTGGTTGACCTGGGCGTATTGCTGCGGAGCGGGGGCCTGATAGCCCTGACCCTGCTGCTGGCCGTTCCTCGAGGAGAGGAAGTCGAGGTCATCGACGACGACCTCCAGCTTGCTGCGCTTCTGCCCGTCCTTCTCCCAGGACGAGTAGCGGAGCTTGCCCTCGATGGCGACCTTGGAGCCCTTGGAGAGGAAGCGCGAAAGCGGTTCGGCGCGGGCGCCGAAGACGACGCAGTCGACGAAGTTCGGGTAGTCCTCCCAATCGCCGGTCTGCTGGTTACGCCTACGGTCGTTGACGGCGACCCCGAAGTGCAGGATCTGCGTGCCGTTCGTCGTGGCGCGGAGCTCGGGGTCCCTCGTGAGGTTGCCCGTGATCATCACCTTGTTGATGCTCATTTGACTCACTCCCTCTTCGTGCAGGCCTCGGCCTGCGCCTCCATGCTTAGTCCCTGTCCTCGCGGCGCACGATCATGTGGCGCTTGACAGCGTCGTTGATGCGCAGAACTCGGTCGAGCTCGGCGATCTGCGTGGGGTCTGCGTGGAAGTTGATGAGAGTGTAGTCACCCTCGGTGAGGTCGTCGATCTCAAAGGCGAGCTTGCGCTTGCCCCAGTCCTCGACGTTGTCGATGGTGCCGCCGTCGGTCGTCACAGCAACCTCGATGCGCTTCATAGCGCCGGCGCGCTGCTCCTCGTTGGACGCGGGATCGACAAAATACAGCAGTTCATAAGCCTTCATGTGGTCACCTCCTCTGGGCTGATGGCTCCGGGAAGTGAAGGTGCACCCAGAGCAGGAAAGTTCCGAAGGAGGATGTTAACACACGCCGGCGCGATTTCTCGCAAAGAACCTGCTAATGCTTCGTTTTTCCTCGAATTCGGCCTCCACGCCGCCCTTCTTTATAGACGAGACGAGCGTAGCAGAGCCGCGGGACAGCAATCCTTCCCGTGCCTTCCGTGAACCTTTCGGATGTCTTTCCGCTGGTTAACAGGGTTTTCTACAATCTAAAGGCCAAGGCCCCCGGTGCTGTTCGGTCAGCTCCGGGGGCCTTGGGGGCTCGCTCATTGTTTCTCCACGACCGCCTAGGCGAGCGGGTCGTTTTCGTCGGCGGAAGGCTCCTGGTCGCCCTCATTCGGAAGCTCCTCGACAGGAGCCGCCGCGACAGGCGTCACCTCGATGATGCCATCGTCAGAGTTTTCATCATCCCGCAGGTCAGGGGCGGCATCCGATTCATTCTCCTGACCGGAGGCGGCATCGGCGGCGCATCCGTTCCCGCCGTCCTTGCGCATCGGGGCTCCGCAGTTGGGGCAGAACCTCGACGCGGACGGAACCTCGGCGCCGCAGCTCGGGCACGCGAGCGGCGTGGGCATCCCCGCCACCGGCGGCACAGGAACGTCTGCCGCGGGCGCCTCGGGAACGACCGGCTCGGGCAGCGGGTCCTCGTCCCTACCCCAAGCGGGCACGTTGAACTGGCGCAGCCACAGTGCGACGCCGCAATAGCTCAGCAGGTTCACAAAGACGCCCGAGACGAGCGCGAGCACCGCCGTGATCAGGATCGCGGGCCCGAACTGCTGGAAGAGATAGCCTACGACCTCGAGCGCGAGTCGGGCCTCCTCTGCCTCGGTCATGTAATAACCGTAGCCGCCGCTCACGTAGTCGCCGAGGTCCATAAAGAAGCCGATGGAGCCGATCGCGGCGGGCACAAAGAGGAAGAGCGCGACCACCACGACGATGACGCCGACGACGAGGCTGATCAGCCACACGCGCAGAAGCCCCCACGGGTCGTGGGAGCCCATCTGCCACAGGGTCGGGGCACGGTAGCCGGCCTTGAAGTTCTGGTACACCGTGGCGCGAACGGCCGCGACCATGACGAGCATGCCGACGAAGATCATAAAGACGCCCCACGCGAAGCTCAGGAGCTCGCCGACCCACGGGAGGTTGCCGAGGATCCCGCCCACGAACGCGGCGACGATGTTCCAGCCCACAAAGACGACCGCGCCGCGCCAGCCGGATTTAATGAGCTGGCCGACCTTCACGTGACGGGAAGGGGCCTCGGTCGAGCCCCAAGCCACCCGGCGTGCCCACTCGAGGCAGTACCCGAACACGGCAAGCGGACCCACGATGGGCACGAGCGAGGCGAGCGCGCACAGGGCGACCGGTTTCCACCAGCCCTTCTCTTGAGTGAGCATTGCCCAAGCACGGCTAAAGTAGCGGTCCTTCTGGAACCCGCTGAGGTTGGCTTCGTTAGACATGATTCTCCCATCTGCAGAGGTTACACAGAGTATACCCCACGAACCTGAAACCTGACCAGAACATGCTGGTTACGGCATGCGCGCCACCGCAACATACGATTGCGACGGCTCGGTTGAGACGCGGAAAGCAGCGAGACGGGCCCTTATTTGCACAAAAAAGCCCCGGCGCGAACGCCGGGGCTATTCAATCAATGGCGGAGGAGGAGGGATTCGAACCCTCGTACCCCGAAGGGTAAACGGTTTTCGAGACCGCCGCATTCAACCACTCTGCCACCCCTCCGTAGGGCGACGGGGGCCCGTAGGCCCCCGTGAAGTTACTGGCGGAGAGTCTGGGATTTGAACCCAGGATACGCGGTTAGCGTATACACGATTTCCAATCGTGCTCCTTCGGCCACTCGGACAACTCTCCAGTTGAAGTGGTGCGGGGGTTATTGTAACGGAAGTTTCGCCGCTACGCCACCTTAATTTTGCGTAACTTGCTAGGATTGTTGAGAAATCTTCCCAAACAGCCCTCCAGGAGCCCGATGTTCACCGTATTTGCCCAGACCAGCACCCACATCGCCGTCAGCTTGCCGGCGTGGCTCGACCTCGCCTCGGTCGCCGTCGGCGGCATCTCCGGCGCGCTCGTGGCGAAGGAACGCGATCTCGACCCCATCGGCTTCGTCGGTCTCTCGATGCTGTGCGGGCTGGGCGGCGGCCTCATCCGCGACATGGCCATGCAGGTCGGCAGCGTCTACATGCTCGACAACCCCTACGCCATCCCCGCCACGGCCGCCATCGGGCTCGCAGTGTTCTTCTTTGCCCGGATGTTCGAGAAGGTCCCCAATCTGCTGGAATGGGTCGACATCATATCGGTCGGGCTATTTGCCCTGGGCGGGACGGACAAAGCCATCGTGCATGGCCTCCTGCCCGTCTCCGCGATCCTCATGGGCACCCTCACAGGCGTGGGCGGCGGCATGCTGAGGGACGTCTTCCTCGGGGACGTGCCGCGGATCTTCAAGCCGAGCAACTACTACGCTGTGTGCGCCCTGGCCGGCAGCACGACCTACTATGCGCTGGTCAAGTGGATCGGCATCGATAAGTACATCGCCGCGGTCGCCCTCATGGCGGTGACGGTGGGGCTGCGCCGCTGGTCGCTCTCGCACGACGCGACGACGCCTTCCTCCCATGACCTCACCCCCGCGATCAAGCGCGCGATGGGGCGGCACAGGAAGTAAGAAGGGCTGCGGAACGGTCAACGAGCCCATGGTCTCGCCCGTATTAACGCCCACAGCGGGCAGCCTCTATCTGCTGCCCATTTCGGCACCCCCAGAGCGGGCCTTCAACAAATCGAAGGGCCACAAAGAAGGCCGCCCGGCGCGAGCGCGTCGGGCGGCCTTGTGGTGCTCGCTCGGATGCCGGCTAGGCGCTCGGCATCCTCGCTCATTCGGCAGGAACTAGTCCTCCCTGCGGCGACGGTGGAGCGTCGTCGCCACGAGCACGAGGCCCGCAGTACCCGCGACCACGGCGAACGTGTTGCTGGTCACGTCGCCGGTCTTGGGGGTCTTGCCGGACTTGGGCGCCTTGGGCGTCTTCGGGGACTTCGGGGTCTTGGGGGTCTCCGGGGTCCTCGGAGTCTCGGAGTTCACGAACGGGAGGTTCTGGTCCGCGTCGTCGCCCTGGATGGGCTTATTGACAGCCTTGGAGGACTTGACGGTCACGGACTTGACCTCGAGGTCACGGGCGTTCAGCGTGCCGTCGTTCTTCTCGTCGACGACGTAGGTCGCGGAGTAGACCGTGGGGTCACGCTTGACGTTCGGTGCCTTGGTGGCGTCGACCGGGGCCTCAGAGATCGTGTAGGTGTAGCGACCGGCCTTGTCGAAGCTGAGCTTGTCGAAGGCGACGTGGCCGTTCACGTCGACCGCCTTGGTCTGGAGAACGGTGCCGGCGCTGTCCTTGAGCTGGAAGGAGAACTGGCCGGCCTTCATCTCCCACACGCGGCCGTCGTTGGTCTTCACGGTCTTCTGGACCGTAGGCGCGGCGGTCGCGGGCGCGGCGGCGTAGGTGTTGTCGAACGCGGCCGCAGCTTGGTCGGCCTTGTCCTGACCGAGGTAAGAGACGGCGCAGTTGAGCGTGCCGTCGCCGTTGTCGGTGACCTTGACCTGAACGTTCACGTCGTTGGCGGCGGTCCAGCCGGCTGTCGCGGGCGCGATCTCGTGCACCGTGTAGTCGAAGGTCTTGTCCGCGTCGGCGAGCGTGTAGCCCAGGGCCTTGAACTCAGCGGTCTTGCCAGCCTTGACCTTGACGTTCTCGACTCCCTCGACCTTCTGGCCGTCCTTGTCGAGAAGCTCGAACTCGAACTCCTCGCCGTCCTTGGCGGCGGTGCCGCCGTTGACGGTCTTGGCCACCACGATGGTCGCCGCGCCGGTGGCGGAGTACTTGTTGTCGAACTGGGCTGCGGAGCCGTCGGCGGTCGCGCGCGAGTACTTGATGCCCTCGACCACGAGGTCGCGGCCGTTCTGGGCATAGCCGACCGTGACGGTCGCCGTGGCGGCGGCGTCGTTGGTCCAGCCGCGGCCGAGGTCGGACGTCTCGGTGATGGCGTACTTATACTCGCCGGCCTTGTCGAAGGAGATCTGGCCGAAGCTCGCGCCCGAGGTGCCCTTGACGGTCGCGGCGTCGCCGCCGGCGGCCGGCAGCGGCGCGCCGTCGGTCACGGCGGAGAGGCCGAACGTGAACTCGTTCTTCACGGCGTCGTTCTTCGCCCCGTTGACGGTCTTGTCGACAGAGAGGGACGCGGAGGCGGGCTTCGCCTGGTAGGAGTTGTCGAACTTGGCGGCGGTCAGCTTCGCGTCGCCGTTGTAGGTGACCGTCGGGACGACCTTGCCCTCGGCGTCGCGCTCGGCGGGGACCTTGACCTCAGCCGTCACGTCGGCGGCCTTGGCCCAGCCGTCGCCGAGGTCGGTGACCTCGTGGATCGTGTAGGTGTAGGTCTTGCCGAGGTCCTTGTCGGAGAGCTTGGCGGCCTCGAAGGCCGCGGAGCCGTCGGCGCCGGTCGCGGCGTTGGCGAGCGCAGGGGCGCCCTCGTCGGCGGACGTCGCGGAGAACTCGAAGCGCTCGCCGGGAAGGGGCGCGCCGCCGTTGACGGTCTTCACCAGGCCGAGCTGGAACTCGCCGGATGCCGCGACGTAGGTGTTGTTCATCGTCGCGGACGCCTGGTCCTCCTCGCCCTGGCCATCGTAGGCGACCGTAGTCTTAAGCTTGCCGGTGCCGTTGTCCGCAGAGACCTCGACGGTCACGGCCTTGTCCGCGGCGTTCGTGTAGCCCGCGGCCGCAGGGGTCGACTCGTGGACGGTGTAGCTGAAGGTCTTGCCTGCGTCGGCGAGCGTGTACTTGATCGGGGCGAACTGGGCAGCGGCGTTGCCCGTCGTGATCGCCTCGGAGAGGACGTTGCCGGCCTCGTCCTTGAGCTGGAAGGTGAACTGCTTGTTCTGCTCGGGGGCCTCGCCGTTGACGGTCTTCTTGACCATCACGGTCGCGGATCCGTCGGCGGCATAGGCGTTGGTGAACTCGGCCGCGTCGGCGCCGTCGGCCTTGCGGTCATAGGAGACCGCGGCGGCAAGGGAGCGGTCGGCGTTCTCGGCGACCGTCACGGTGACCTTGGTGTCCTTGTCGAGGGCCCAGCCGTCGCCGTCCTGGCCCTCCTCGTGGATGCGGTAGGTGTAGGTCCTGCCGGCGTCCTTGTCGGCGAGCCCGGCGACCCCGAAGGCCGCGGAGCCGTCGGCGCCGGTCGCGGCATCGGCGAGCTTGGGCGCGTCGGCAGCGTTCTCGCCCTCGGCGGTGGCGGAGAACTCGAAGGACTCGCCCGCCCTGGGCGCCCGACCGTTGACGGTCTTCAGCAGGCCGAGCTGGAACTCGCCGGTGGCCTGGGTGTAGGTGTTCTTGAACTCGGGGGCGTCGGCGCCGCCGTCGTCGTAGGTCACGGCGGCGTGCAGCTGGCCCTGGCCGTCGTCGGTCACGACGACCTCGGCGGTGTGCGTCGCCCCGTCGTAGGTGACGCCGAGCTCGGAGCCCTTGGCCTCGGAGATCTCGTACTCGTAGGTGCCGGGCGCCGTGTACTCGATCGCGTCGAAGGCGACGCCGCCCTCGGCGTCGTTGGGCTTGGTCTGCAGGACCTCGGCGCCCTTGGCCTTGAGCTGGAAGGAGAACTGGCCGGCCTCGAGCTCGGCGCCCTCAAGGGACTTCCTCGCGGCGAGGGAGGCGCTGGCCTTCGCGGCCTCGTACTTGTCGACGAAGTTGGCGCAATCGGCGCGCTTGCCGTCATAGGTAACGCTGTCCACGACGAACAACTTGCCGTCGTCGGACTTCTTCACGACAATCTGGGCCTTCACGTCGGCGGCAGGGGTCCAGCCGTTGCCGTCGTGACCGGTCTCGTGAATCACATAGTTGTAGGTGCCGTCGTCGTCGAAGGTGAGCTCACCGAACTTAGCGGTCCCGTCCTTCTTTACGGAGATGGCGTCGCCAAGCTTCTCGTCGGTCTTGTTGCCCTGGGCGTCGGCCTTGTAGAGCTCGAAGGTGAACTCTTCGTCCGCGCTCACGTTCGCACCGGCGGCGGCGTCGACGGACTTGTGGACCGAGAGCGTCGTGCTGGCAGAACCGGGCTTCGCCCAGGTGTTGTTGAACAGTGCGGCGTTGCCGTCAGTGTTCGCGTTGCTGTACTCGACCGTCACGGGGATGACCGTGGGCGCATCGTCGGTCGGCGTCCCGACCTTGACCGTCGCGGTCACATCGCTCGCCATGGTCCACACGTTGCCGTCGTTGGGCGCGGGCGAGGTCTCGTGGATGGTGTAGGTATAGGTCTGTCCGATGTCTTCCTTAGCGAAGTTGATCGAGCCGAAGGAAGCAACCTTGGCACCCGTCGTTGTCGCCGTGGCGTTCTCGGGAATCTTTGCCTTGGAGGCATCATCGTTGCCCGCGATGGAGAACTCGAAGCTCTGGTCGGCCGCGGGGTCGGAGCCGTTGACCTGCTTTGCCACGTTGAGCGTCGCGGAGCCGGTCGGCTCGGTCGCCTTCTCGTCGAAGACGTTGTAGGCCGTGCCGCTGTTAGGCTTGATCCCAAGCTGCCGAGCCTTTGCGAACGCAGCAGTGTAATCGGCCTTCGCCTGATCGCTCGAGCCGCTGAACATCACGTACGTCGGGGCGGTGTTGGTAATCTTGTAGCCCGCGGGCGCCTTGGTCTCCTCGTAGCAGTAAAGAGTCGCGGCGTCGAGCGGGTGCTCTTTGTCGCCGAACTTTGCCGTGCCGGATTTGTCGGTCGCCTTGGGGTTGTCCCCGACGATGTCCACCTTCGACCTCACGATGTTGTCCGGCGTGGACTTATCGAGATCGACCTTGTAAAGGGTGAACTCGGCGCCCTCGAGAGCCTCCTTGCCGGTCTCGTCGGTCTTGACGACGGTGATGCCGTAGCTCGTGGCATCGGTGCCCGCGTTGGACTTCTGCACCACCCAGTTTTGGCCATGGCTGGCCTTGGCGGAAGAGAAACCCTGCATGGACACATCGTTCTTGATCCACACCTCGGTATTGAGGGCACCCTGAGGAGCGACGTCATAGGTAATCGTGAGCGCCTGGGCGTCGGGAACGGTGATCGTGAGCACCGTGGACGTGCTGCCGTCGGTGTTCGGCTGGTTCTTCAGCGAGTAAGAGACGCCCTCGGTCACCTTTTTGCCGCTCGCGTCCTTGACCTTGAGGGTACCGGTGGTGAAGCTCGCCCCGGCGTTCATCGTATCGGTCAGGGTAAGCGAGCCGGAAGTAGTGAGCTTCTGCGCGTTCGGGTTCACCTTGATGGTATAGGTGACGTGGGAGTTGTCGGTCGCGCGGACGGCCTGCTTGTCCAGGACCTTGTTGTTGATGGTGACCTTCCCGGTACCGGCGGGGAAGCTCGTGCTGCCCGAGCTCGCCTCGGCGGTGTTGGTGAGCTCCTTGGATCCGCCGGCGTCGACGGCGGACTGCTTGGTCGCGGTCTGGTAGGTCAGCTTGATGTAGCCCCTCCAAGAACCGTCCTGGTTCACCGCATACTTGGTCGGGATGGTGAACACCGCCATGCCGTTCGAATCGGTGGGCTCAGCTTGAAGCTTCGGCCAATCGCCGAATTTTTTGTAGCCCTCTGACTCGTTACCTATCAGCCAATAGCGAGAAGAATCCGCGACGTAGGTCATGTCGTCGCCGAGGGTGTCCTTCACGACGACATCGTCGCCCTTGAGGTCGGCAGCGCCACGATGCGTCCAGGTGTTCGGTTCGTCGCAGTTCACGTGGACTTCCCAGTCGGTAATCCACGCGCCTTTGGTCCCATCGGGCCACGTGTAGTCGGCCTTCCACTGAGCTTCGCCGCTCGAGTTCTTCGAGACCGCAGGGACAAGGTCCTTGTTGATCACATAGGAATCCGTTGCGCTGCCCTTGTCCACATTGTCGATCTTGACCGTCGAGGTATTGGTGTAGGTTGCGTTCGCTCCGCTGCACGTCGTGTCGTAGGTCACGACGACATCGTTCTGGCCGATCAGGCTCTTCATCGTCTCGGAGCCGAGGAACCTAACGGTGAAGCTGCTGTAGTCCCCACCTTCGACGGTATAGTCGGCGCCCTGCGTCAGCACCGCATCGGACCCGACAACCTTTAGCACGATGTTGCTGAACTTCATGTGCTCAAAGCTGCCGCCGTTCTTGTCGATCCTGTCGCTGAACAAAACTTTGCTCGCGACGGTGTCGGTGTCCATCGCAGAGAACTTGATGACCGACTTCCACGATGCCTTGCCATCGGTTTCGACGGTGCTGCTATCGACGAGTCTCTTGGTCACATACGTGCGATCATCGGTAGGTCGATAGCTTGCATCCGCCTTGCCCGGGACACCCTCGCCGTTCGGAGGGGTCACTTGGGTAGTATTCGAGACCGGCTTGGTGGAGCTGGTGTCGTTCATGGCAGTGACGTAGGTAACGGTGAGGTCCTGCTTACCCGCGCTGGCGGGAAGCGTGAAGTTGAGCTCATCGCTGTTCGGGTCGACGGTGCCCGTGGCGACCTGTTTGCCCGAGGCATCCGTCACCACATAGCTCGTGCCGGCCTTGAATTTCTGGCCGTCACTCAGTTTGTCGCTGAACTTATATCCGGACATATCGGCCTTGATGCTTCCCGAGTTCAGCTTGACGGTCCACTTGATGTTGTCGTTGGTGCTGTCGGAGTCCGCAGACTTCTGGACCATCTGATACTTGACCTTCTCCGGGTCCTTCGGACCGGAGGTGCCATTGTTCTCGCCCTTGCTGCCCCACTTCCACGTCGCCGTGTTGCCCACTCCGGAGATCTCCTCGCCGTCCTTGAGCGAGTCGAGGGCGGACTGCTTCACCGTGGTCTTGTACTGGACGTAATAGTCGCCCTTCGAAAGCGTTCCAAGGGAAATCGTCGCTTTCTGGCCGTCCAGATTCACGTCGCACTTGCCTGCAACAGGATGGCCGCTTTTGTCCACGAGTTTGAAGGAGTCGGAGACGAAGTCGAGATTCGAGCCGATGACGTCCTCGATCTTCAGATCGGTAGCGGTCGTCGAAGGGGAAACCTTGACCGTCCAGGTATAGGAGTTGTCGGAAGCGTCGAACTTCGGGGCACTCCATTCATTGTTGAAGTCGGTACCGAACTTATTGCCCGAAACGTTCCCGTCTTTGGTGTTGATCACCGTAGAGGTAGCGGTGCCCGGGAAGTTCACCGTCACTTGTTTGTCGTCGCCCGTCTCGTTGGAGTTCAGGTTGAACTGGAAGTTGACGTGGGCGCTCACGTTCGAGTGTTCCTTGCGTAGCCAGTCCTCGTTGTAGTGGAGGTAGGCGACGCCGTCTTTGATGTACCACGTACCCGCGACCTGGTTGTTCCCGTCGTAGAGCGTCTGGGTCGACTGATCGCTGAAGGACACGTTCTTCGGGAAGGTGTACTTGACGTTCGGTTGAGCGAGCGCTGGCTGCTCTTCGGTCGCGAAATCGATATTCACCTTTCCGTACAGAGGGGTGTCGCCGGAGACTGCCTCGCCGCCGAGCTCCTGGGAGCAGTCCTTGTCTTTGTAGACAGTGACCGAGATACCCCTGGTGGCTTCCTTGTGGTCGGCGTCCCCGTTGTACTCGCCGCTTTCCTTCGCGGAAGGGGCAGCGTTTTGGGGCGTGGGCTCGGTAGCAGCGGAAGGAGCCTCATCTGCAGGAGCCGCCTGCGGCGCCTTGGACTCCGGCTTCTCGCCCTGTTGCTCGTCCGCGGGCTCGTCGGACTTCTGCTCCTCCGCGGGAGCAGCGTCCCCTTGCTGATCGTCCGTTGATGGCGCCGGCTCAACAACCGCCTGGTCATCGGCGTTCTGTGAGTCGTCGTCAGGCGTCGACTCGTCGCCGGCTCGCGCCTCGACGGTCGATGCCTGTTGCTCGTCCGCACCGTCGGCGGCGAACGCGCTCTGGACGGGCATGGCGTACATCTGCGTCACCATCACTGCACTGAGCAGGATGGAGAGCAGCTTCTTGCCCCTCTGTCTGGTGTTTCTCATTGTGGTCCGATACCTCCTTTGGAACTTAGATACAAATGAAGCCCTCGCCGTCACGCGGCGCAGGACTCAGAGCCTCGATGGCCAAACGACCAAGCAAGGCAAGAAATCGGTTCATGGAGTTAGGCGGCAGAGCAGCAGATAGCGGGGCCGCGCGTCAAGACGGATCACTCAACATACGTACGCATGGCTGCGATGCCTCTTTTCTTGAATCGTCGTTGCCGTTCTCTGTTGGTCGGACAACCTCCGGCGATGATTCGAATATCCATCAGCAGAGGCAGTCTCTGTAAGCATAATTCCGGTTTTCTTTGTAATGTTGTGCAACATTCGGAAAAATTAGGGTACGGATTACGCTCCGCACAAATCACCAGACTGTTCATCTGACCAATGCATGCGATTCCCCGCTCGTCACGCTATGCACAAAAAAGTGCCCGGAGCCAAAGCTCCGGGCACCTATAACAGCCGATGGCTGTGGACTACTTCTTTACCTTGCCGTTGCGGACGGCCCACTTGCGGCGCTCGGTCTCGTTGAGGATGCGCTTGCGCATGCGGATGCTCTTCGGCGTGACCTCGACGAGCTCGTCGTCCATGATGTACTCGAGGGCTTCCTCGAGCGTGAAGGACTTGGGCGGGGTGAGCTGCACGGCGATGTCGGCGGTGGAGCTGCGCTGGTTGCCGAGGGACTTGGTGCGCGCGATGTTGACGACCATGTCGCCGGGCTTGGAGCGCTCGCCGACGAGCATGCCCTCGTAGCACTCGTCGCCGGGGCCGACGAAGAGCTGGCCGCGCTCCTGCAGGGTGCCGAGCGCGTAGGCGACCGCCTTGTCGGTGCTCATCGAGATCATGGCGCCGTTCTGGCGGACGCCGATCTCGCCGGCGTAGGGGCCGTACTCGAGGAACGTGTGGTAGAAGACGCCCTCGCCGTGGGTGACGTTGAGGATGCGGTTCTTCAGGCCCATGATGCCGCGGGTCGGGATCTTGAACTCGAGGTGGGTCTGGGTGGTGCCGGTGTCCATGCTGGACATCGTGCCGCCGGCGTTGCCGAAGACCTCGATGACCTTGCCGGAGTACTCGCCCGGGCACTCGACGACGGCCTGCTCGACCGGCTCGACGGTGTGGCCGTGCTCGTCCTTCTTGAACAGGACGCGCGGGCGACCGACCTGGAACTCGAAGCCCTCGCGGCGCATGGACTCCATAAGGACCGAGAGGTGCAGGATGCCGCGGCCGGAGACCTCGATGCCGGTCTTGTCGGGCAGCTCCTCGATCTTCATGGTCACGTTGTTCTCGCGCTCCTGGAACAGGCGCTCCTTGAGCTGGCGGCCGCCGACGATGTCGCCCTCGCGGCCCACGAGCGGGGAGGTCGAGGCCTCGAACACGATGGAGAGGGTCGGCGGGTCGATCTCGATGGGCTCGAGCTCGACGGGGTTCTCCGGGTCGGTGTAGACGTCGCCGATGTCGGTCGAGTCGACGCCCACGACGGCGGCGATGTCGCCGGCCACGGCCTCGGTGCACTCCTTGCGGCCCAGGTAGTCGAAGGTGTAGAGCTGCTTGACCTGGCTCATGGCGCGGGAACCGTCGTTCTTCACGACGAGGATCTTGTCGCCGTCGTGGATGGTACCGGAGTAGATGCGGCCGATGCCGATGCGGCCGACGTAATCGGAGTGGTCGATGGTCACGCACTGGAGGGCCAGCGGGCCGTCGGGGTTCACGTCGGGGGCGGGCATGTCGTCGACGATCATGTCGAGCAGCGGGTACATGTTGTCGTTGCCGTCGTTGGGGTCCAGACGGGCGAAGCCGTTGACCGCGGAGGCGTACACGACGTGCTCCATGGCGAACTCGAGCTGCTCGTCGGTGGCGTTGAGGTCGGCCATGAGGTCGAGGCAGTCGTTATAGGCCTTCTCGGGGTCGGCGCCGGGCTTGTCGATCTTGTTCACGACGATCATGACCGAAAGGCCGGCCGCGATGGCGTGCGAGAGCACGAAGCGGGTCTGCGGCATCGGGCCCTCGGCGGCGTCGCACAGCAGCAGCGCGCCGTCGGCCATGCGCAGGACGCGCTCGACCTCGCCGCCGAAGTCGGCGTGGCCCGGGGTGTCGATGACGTTGATCTTGATGTCTTTGTACTCGATGGAGATGTTCTTCGCCAGGATGGTGATGCCTCGCTCGCGCTCCTGGTCGTTGGAGTCGAGCACGCGCTCCTCTACCTGCTGGTTCGCGCGAAAGGCGTCCGTGGCCTTCAGCAGCTCGTCCACGAGCGTGGTCTTGCCGTGGTCGACGTGCGCGATGATGGCAATGTTCCTGATGTTCTCCTGGCGCATATGTCCCTCTCGATGTCTAGGTGCCTAGCTATTCGGCAACTGGCTTAGTATACAGCGCGAACGGCACCGTCACGGCTTCTACAGGGAGAAGTGCTGGCAGGACGGGCCGCCGCGACGGCAGCGGGGCGCGCGGCGGCGCTACAGCAGCGGCTCGACCTCGCCGGCGGGAGCAGGCTCGGTCCAGCCGAAGGTGTCCTCGTCGCCCGTGACGTCTACCAGGGAATACGCCGAGTAGCTGCGATAACCGCGCTCGCCGAACTCGAGGATCACGGCGTCCTGGTAGGCGCCTTCCTCGTCGGCGATGGCCCCGCGGTACGCGAGCGCGTAGCGCACGGCGTCCGCAGACTCCGCCGCGGCCTTCCGCGCGCCCTCGAGGCACTCCTCCGGGCCGTCCTCGGCGAACTCGAGGCTCTCGATGTGGCCCGACTCGTCGCCGAGCGCGAGCAGGACATGCAAGTCCTCACCCACCGCGAGCACATCGAGGGCGCGGCCGAGGAGCGTGCTCGCGAGCTCATCGGTCTTGTGCGAGACGCCTGCGCGCCGCTCATCGGTTTGTGGCATCGGGTTCCTTTCTTCGTGGCCCATTGCCACGATGGTACCGCAGCGAGCCCGGTTCTTTGGGAAGCGGTGCCTTAAACGATGCGCCTTCCTTGAAATCGAGTGCCTTGGCTCCGCGCTTCAGCCGCGCTCGAGGGACATGAAGAAGAGCGGGGCGCCAGATCTCGGCGCCCCGCCCGGTGCTTTCGGAGCCGGCAGCCCTTGCGATTTAGGGACAGTGTCCCCCGCTGCCTCTAGAACTCCCGGCGCCTCCGCGCGAGCCTGACGGCGATCGCGACGATCACGCCCCCGACAGTCGCCAAGAGGGTCAGCGTCGTGGCGGCGAGCAGGTCATCACCGGTTTTCGGGGTGCGCCCGGCCGTGTTGCGGGCCCGCGTCGTCGTGGTCGTCCCTGTAGGCGTGGAGGGCGGCGTCTTCGGGGTGGTCGTCGGCGGGTTGGTGGGCGTCGTGGGCGGGGTGGGCGGCGTATATGTGTTCATGAACACCAGCGCGCCGCCCTTCGCGTCGTTCGTCACGGTCGCCACGAGCTGCCCCTCGCCGTTGTCCTTGACCTCGACGGTCACGGCGTAGGCGTGCTTGTCGTACGTCACGCGGTCTTCCTTGCCGTTGACCTCGCTCACCTTGAAGGTATACGTCCCGGCGTTCTCGAACACGAGGTGCGGGAACGCCACGTTGCCGTCGGCGTCGTTCGTCGCGGTGAGCTCAACGGCCTTGCCGTCAACCTCGCCCGTGAGCAGGAAGGTGAACCTCCCGCGGGCGAGGGCAGCGCCGCGCAGGACCTTCTTTGCGCTGATCATGACGTCTGCGGGGGCGGCGGTGTAGGTGTTCTCGAACACAGCATCGGCCGCGTACTCGGCCTTCGCCACGAGGTGGCCCTCGCCGTCGTCAGTGACCGTCACGCTGACCTGGACGGATCGCCCGTCGTACTTCACGCCGCCGCGCGGCTCGGCCGGCACGAGCTCGCGGATCGTGTAGGTGTACGTGCCAGGGGCCGTGTACTCGATCGCGTCGAAGGAGACGTTGCCGTCGGCGTCGCTCGTCGCGGTGAGGACGGTCTGCCCGTCGGCACCCATGAGGGCGAACTCGAACTCGCCGGCGACGAGGTCGCGGCCCTCGAGGCTCTTGCGCGCTGTGATGGAAGCGCTCGTGCCCGTGACGTCGTAGGTGTTGATGAAGGCCAGGTCAGGAGCATCGAGATGCCTGGCGGAGGCCACGTCGGGGCCATCGACGAACTCGGCGCTCAGGTGCCCGGCGCCGTCGTCGGTGACCTTGATGTAGACGTCGCGGGAAGCGCGGGCGTCGTTGGCAACGCCGGGCAGGCTGCCGGACTCGGTGACGACGTAGCGGAAGATGCGGCTGCGGGGCCCGGGGGCCTGGGCCGCGGGAGCGGCGGCGATGCCGGCGTCAGCCTGGGGATCGGTCTCCAGGGCAGGATCGTCTGCAACGACCTGTGCGCCGTCCACCTTGCCATCGTTCACCGCGAGGCGGATCGCGCTGCGTTTAGGCGTCCAACGGGCGACTGCCGCCACGGGAGCGAGCTCCTCTGCGGGAGCCTCCTGGACCACAGGGGTGTCGGCCAGGGGCGCGGGCTCCTCCTCGGCCAGGGGCGCGGGGTCAGGCTCGGTCTCGGGCACGCTATCGGCCTCGGTATCAGGCTCAGCGTTGAGCTCCTGAGCATCGGCGTCCGGCACCGGCGCGAGGTCCGTTGCGCCCTCGGCCTCGGAATCCTCGCCCATGATCTCGGGGGCTTCGTCAGCCGCGCCCTTCTTGCCCGCGGCGCCGTCGTCCGCCACTACCGGGGTATCCAGGGGCGCGGCGGCGTCCTTCTTTGCCGCCTCCTCATCGGCTACGTCCTCGGCCTGCGTCTGCGCGCCGCCGAAGGTGTTCTCGAGCGTGAAGGTGATGCCGCCGAAATCGACCGTGCCGGAGCCGTCGTTCGTCGCGGACGTGCGCTCGGGCATCGGCGCGCCCTCCTCGCCTGTCACGGTGAAGGTAAACTTGCCCGTGATGTCCGCGGGTCCCGTCAGGCCCTCGGGCACGTTGAGGGACTTCGTGCCCGTGAGCGATATGGTCGCCTCGGTCGGCTGGTACTCGTTCACGAACGCCAGCCCGCCATCGGGATACGCGACGTCACAGGTCAGGGTTCCGTCGCCGTTGTCGGTCACGTTGACGGTGACGCCGAACGTGCTCGCCTGCGCGGCGATGCCAGCGTCGGCAAGCCCCGCCGTCGCCTCGCGCGCCACATAGCCCACGGACCATCCGGTGCCGGTTCGGGAGGCGAGCCCATCGGCCACGAGCTGCCTCAAGCTGTCCGTCGTGTAGCTCAGGCTACCGAAGTCGACGGTTCCTCCCGCGTTGCCCGCCCGCGCCACGACGTTCGCCGGGTCGGCCGCATACGCGAGCTCAAAGGAGAACTCACCGTCGGCCATCTGCCTGCCGGTCAGGGTCTTCGTCCCGGAGATCGCCGTGGTCGCGCCGCCCGCGGAGTAGCGGTTCACGAAGTTGATGACGTTGGGCGCGCCCTCGACGCGACCGGCGTCGGAGGTATACGTCCAGGACTGCTCCGCGCCGCCGCCCGTCGCGACGGTCGTCACGCTCAGGCGCCCTGCCGCGGGGTCGTCGGCCACGCTCACCCGAATGTTCCACGTGGCACCATCGCAGGTAAAGCCGGCGCCGGGATCGGACTCGGTCACGGTGTAGCCCCAGCTCTTCCCAGCGTCCCGCTGCGTAAAGACGATCTGACCGCTCGTGGCGGCGATGGTCGCCGCGACGCCGTCGGTGAGCGCCGGGGAGGCGTAGGTGCCCGCGATGCCCAGCACGTCATCGCCCTCGGGCGTGACGGTGAAGCTGAACTTGCCCGCCTCCGCGGAGGCGGGCAAGTTCAGCTTCA
>QAKZ01000080.1:0-61248 GCA_003150175.1 Coriobacteriia bacterium | reverse complement strand
GAACGTGGTGCCGGAGCCGTCGTTCGTCGCGGACGTGCGCTCGGGCATCGGCGCGCCCTCCTCGCCTGTCACGGTGAAGGTAAACTTGCCCGTGATGTCCGCGGGTCCCGTCAGGCCCTCGGGCACGTTGAGGGACTTCGTGCCCGTGAGCGATATGGTCGCCTCGGTCGGCTGGTACTCGTTCACGAACGCCAGCCCGCCATCGGGATACGCGACGTCACAGGTCAGGGTTCCGTCGCCGTTGTCGGTCACGTTGACGGTGACGCCGAACGTGCTCGCCTGCGCGGCGATGCCAGCGTCGGCAAGCCCCGCCGTCGCCTCGCGCGCCACATAGCCCACGGACCATCCGGTGCCGGTTCGGGAGGCGAGCCCATCGGCCACGAGCTGCCTCAAGCTGTCCGTCGTGTAGCTCAGGCTACCGAAGTCGACGGTTCCTCCCGCGTTGCCCGCCCGCGCCACGACGTTCGCCGGGTCGGCCGCATACGCGAGCTCAAAGGAGAACTCACCGTCGGCCATCTGCCTGCCGGTCAGGGTCTTCGTCCCGGAGATCGCCGTGGTCGCGCCGCCCGCGGAGTAGCGGTTCACGAAGTTGATGACGTTGGGCGCGCCCTCGACGCGACCGGCGTCGGAGGTATACGTCCAGGACTGCTCCGCGCCGCCGCCCGTCGCGACGGTCGTCACGCTCAGGCGCCCTGCCGCGGGGTCGTCGGCCACGCTCACCCGAATGTTCCACGTGGCACCATCGCAGGTAAAGCCGGCGCCGGGATCGGACTCGGTCACGGTGTAGCCCCAGCTCTTCCCAGCGTCCCGCTGCGTAAAGACGATCTGACCGCTCGTGGCGGCGATGGTCGCCGCGACGCCGTCGGTGAGCGCCGGGGAGGCGTAGGTGCCCGCGATGCCCAGCACGTCATCGCCCTCGGGCGTGACGGTGAAGCTGAACTTGCCCGCCTCCGCGGAGGCGCCCACGAGCGTCTTCGCGATGGAGAGCCCACCCTTTGCGTCGTAGTCGAGCTCGACCGAGTAGCCGTTCTCGAAGGTCGCGGAGCCGGAGATGAGCGACGGCGTCGCCACGAGCTTGCCCGTCGCCGCGTCGTCGACCACGCTCACCCGGACGCGTGCCACGTTCGCGCTGTAGGTCATGCCGTTGACGACCTGACCGGCGTTCTGCTCGCGGACCTCATACTCGTAGCTGCCGGTCGCGTTGTACGTGATGGTTCCGAAGTCGAAGGCCGCGCGGCCGTCCGCGACGTCGGCGGCCGTCACGGTCGCCGTCGTGCGCTCGGGCATCGGCGCGCCCTCGGTCACCGCGGCGAGCTCGAAGGTGAAGGAGTCGCCGTCGGCCCAGTCGCGGCCGTTGAGCTTCTTGCCCAGGCCGAAGCCGGCCTTGGTGTCGAGCTCGGCAGGCGTGGTGGCGAGGCTGAGCGTAATCCTGCCGTTGTTGCCCAGGCGAGACTCGATGTGCGTGGCGTTGGAGACGCTCGCGTCGTCGTTCCACCGCGGGTTCAGCACGTCGTGGGCGGTACCGGTGGCATTATCGCCCACAGCGGTCTTCTCGGTGTGGAGCTGGTTGATGAAGGCGAGGCGCGCAGTGCCCTTGGCAAAGGCGTAGCCGCCTCCCTCGATGGTGAGGGCGCCTTTGAAGCTCGCGATGGCGCCGCCGTCGACCGCGATCACGGTATAGGCGTCCTGCGGCTTCCCGTCTTTGCCCTGCGCTACGTACTCGTCCTTGTAGTAGTAGGTCACCCCGCCTTGGGGGGCGCGCGCCGCGCGGCGCGTGCACGCCTCGTCGGTATAGAGGGGCGTCGCCTTCTGGAAGTAGTAGTACCTGTTGGTGCTCGACGGCTGGAAGCTGGCAATGGTGTCGCCCGGCGCGCCGCCGGACCATTTATTGGCCAGGAAGCTCAGCATGTCGGCTTCGCGGTCCCAGTTTTCGTCGATATAGTCGCTCAGGCCAGGTGTGTCGCCGGGCTCAAAGAGGTGGTCGCGCGCGGCGGCCTTGACGCTCGAGGCGTACGTCACGCGCAGGGGCATGACGCTGCCGATGTCCGCGACCTCGAACGTGCCCTTGGCCTCATCGACCTTGTACTCGCGCAGCGGGATGAGGGACGCGGGCACCTGGACGGTAACCTTGTCTCCCTGCCGCGGGTTGTCCTCGCCCGCGCGCTCGACGGTGATCACCAGGTCGTGGGCAGCCCCCGAGAACTCGTAGGTGTCGACGTTGCCGTGGGAGGTCTTCGCGGCGGTGGGGAACGTCGCGCCGCTGATCTGGGCGCTCCGGAAGCTGTCGGCCTGCATGAAGTCGCCCAAGGTGTCCGTAAACGTGATGTAGCCGGACTCTCTCGCCTCGAAGCCCTCCTCGATGTGGGTGGGGTAGCCCGCACCCGTGGTGATGGACTGGGAGATGCCCTCGAATACCTTCTTGAGCTCGGAGGATGTGGCCGCAGACTGGTAATAGTCGGAATCCTGCGCGCGAGCGCCGAGCTTATCGCTCGTGTAGGAGGTGGCGGCCGGGTAGTTGCTCGATACGGCATGCATGAACTTGTTCTCGTCGCTCGTGCCGTATTTTGTAGGGTCGGCCTTCGGGTTGGCACCGGCGAAGATCCCGATGGTGTATATCGTGGTCCCTGAGTCCTTCATGGCCTTCGCTGTAGAGACGGCGTTGCTCGCGACCGTAGGGTCGAAGTCACTGCGAGAGGTCGGCTTGCCATCGGTAAAGAAAACCACGATCTTCTTTGCATTGGCGCGACCATAGGTTTTCAGCTCCAGCTGAGCGAGCTTCATGCCATTGTCGGCGCGCGTGGGACCGGAGGGGTCGATCTTGTTGACGGTGTCCTTGAAGCTGCTTGACGAGCCGCTGTTGCACACAGAGAGCCTCTTCATGACCTGCGTGTAGTTATACGTGTACCCCCCGTCGCGGTACTTGCCGTTTCCGACCCCATTGTTCTCGTCACCCGCGAACTTGACGATGGCGACCTGGTGCTGTTTCTCGGCCGAAAGGCCCTCGTTCTGCTTTGCGATGGTGTCGATGAAGGACCCGGCCGCAGTTTTGAGCGCGTCAACTCGCTTGGTGCTGTCAGTCGAGCCCATCGGGTCATCCATCGAGCCGGAGACGTCGAGCACGAGCACGATGTCGAGCGGCATCGACTGGGTCACGGTGGTGTTGGACGTGGACGACATGACGGAGAGCGTGGTCAAGAAGTTCGATTGGTCCTCATCGCCCGCTGCCTCAACGGTCTTGTCGGTCCAGATCCGCCCGACGTTCTGGGTCGAGAGCCGTGACTCGTCGCCTCCTCCCGCTGTCCAGTGTTTCCAGCGGTCGCGCGTATCGGGGTCGACCGTCGTGGTCGCGGCGGGCCCCTGCGCGGAGGTCTCCTCCGCGATGGCCCGCATCGGTGCCGCGAGCGCGAGCACCCCGGTCAGGACAAAGACACACGTGAGCACGTATGCCAGGGTAATCCGCACGGCCTTCTTCATAGGGCATCACCACTTTCTCTGTAGCGAATGCAGAGCTGTCTACGTTGAGCGTACGGAACGGCGATTCACGGCGGTAGTGAACATTCGTCCCAAAAATGGCCAAAACACAGAGGGGCGCTTCTTTTTTGCTGGTCACGAGGCGTGGGACAACTGTCCCAAACCACAGATAAATCTCGCGGCGCCGCGGAGAGAGTAACCGCCGGGAGCTTTGCGGCGCCCGGGCGGCGGCACGCGGGCGCGATGGAACGGAGCGAGAAGGACGCCAGGGGGCTTTACGATGCGCAGGGGCACAGAGGCGCGGCAAAAATGGGCGCTGTGGCACGAGCCGTAACAAAAAGAGCCGCTGTGGCACGGATTCGCGTGCCACAGCAGCCATTCTTGTCACGCTCCATGCCACAGCGGCGATTCCTGCCACACGGCGATCAACGACGGCGATTCCCGCCACATTCCTGCCACATGCCCGCGCCTGGACCCGCGCGCAACAAAAAAACCGCCGGGCCCGAAGGCTCGGCGGCGGCGATTCGTGGTGGAGACTAAGGGGTTCGAACCCTCGACCTCAGGCTTGCAAAGCCCGCGCTCTCCCAGCTGAGCTAAGTCCCCGATTGGGCGGCCACTCTTTTCTAAAGAATAACCGCCCCAGCGGCGACTCGGCTAACGCTGGGGCGGCTATTGCCAAGAAAAAAGTGGTGGGCCTGACAAGGTTCGAACTTGTGACCTCCCGGTTATCAGCCGGACGCTCTGACCAACTGAGCTACAGGCCCAACGCGAGAAGTTATATTACGCGCACCCCTACCCTCCGTCAACTACTTTTTTGAAAAAAGTTGGCGCGGGCCGAGATTAGTTGTCTTTGACGTCTTTGCGATCCGCCTTTGCAGCTCCATGCAATATGGGTACGATTACCCATCGACACACACCGAACGTGAGGACTCAACTTTGCCCCTTAAAGTCATGGACATAAAAACGGTCGCCATGGGCGCCGGACCCGTTCCCTCCTTCGTCGTGCTCGAGCAGCACGAGGGCGAGAAGCCCGAGGACGGCGAGCCCACGCGCAAGCCGCGCCGCCTCCCCATCCGCATCGGGTCGGTCGAGGCCGCGGCCATCAGCCTCGGCGTGAGGCCCGAGAAGGACCAGCGGCCGAAGACCCATGACCTCCTCAAGTCGACGCTCGAGGCGCTCGACGCCCAGCTCCTCTCGGTCAGGATCAACAAGGTCTCCGGCACCACGTTCTACGCCCAGCTCGTCCTGCGCGCCGCGGACGGCTCCGAGCGGCTCGTGGACGCCCGCCCGTCGGATGCCATCGCGCTCGCCGTGCGCTGCGGGGTGAAGATCCTCGCCGAGGACTCGGTGCTCGAAGCCGCCTCGATGCTCGACTTCAAGGGCGTCCGCGAGGCCGAGCAGGCAGCCGAGATGGCGGAGTTCCATGACTTCGTCGAGCACGTTTCGCCGGAGGACTTCGAATAGGCAGCGTCGCTCCCGACCGATCGCGGGCGTCGGTGCCGGGCAATCGGGCCGGCCCCGCGCACTTCGTAGACAAAAAACGAGCCGCAGGCCAAACGACCTGCGGCTCGTTCGCCATACATTGACTCCGGGCTCGGCAAGACTACTCGTCCAGGAGATCCTCGTCGACCTCTTCCTCGCCGGCAAGGGTGAGCGCGCCCTGGTCCTCGTCGTCGGCGCCCTCGCCCGCCTCGGGCTTGCGCTTGGCCACGGCCATGCGAGCGATGGCGCTCACGGTGTCGTCGTCGCCGAGGTTCATGACCTTGACGCCCTGGGTGGAGCGGCCCAGGCGGCTGATGTCCTTGCTCTTCACGCGGATGACCACGCCCTCGTTGGACATGATCATGAGCTCGTGCTGCGGGCCCACGATGCGGCAGGCCACGAGGTTACCCTTCTTCTCGGTCATCGTGATCGTGAAAACGCCCTGGCCGCCGCGCTTGTGCTCGGGGTAGTCGCTGACGGGCGTGCGCTTGCCGTAGCCCTTCTCGGTGATGACGAAGAGGTCGCCGTTGCCGTTGGTGATCTCCATGCCGAGCATCTTCGCGCCGTCCTTGAGGGTGATGCCGCGGACGCCGGAGGTGTCGCGGCCCATCGGGCGCACGTCGCTCTCGGGGAACATGATGGCCTTGCCGTCGGTCGAGACGAGCATGACCTTCTCGCCCTCCTTGACGCGGCGCACGTTGACGAGCTCGTCGCCCTCGCGCAGGTTGATGGCGATGATGCCGTCGCGGCGCGTGCGGTCGTAGGCGCTCATGGCGGTCTTCTTCACGGTGCCGTTGGCCGTGGCGAACATCAGGTACTCGTCGTCCGGGAAGGTGCGGCAGGTGATGACGGCCGCCGCGCGCTCGCCGTCCTCGAACGGCACGAGGTTGACCATCGCAGTGCCGCGCGCGGTGCGCTGGCCGATGGGCAGCTCGTGGACCTTCAGGCGGTAGACCTTGCCCTTGTTCGAGAAGAACAGCACGTAATCGTGGGTGCTCGCCACAAAGAGGTCCTCGACGAAGTCCTCGTCCTTGAGGTTGACGCCCTGGACGCCCTTGCCACCGCGCTTCTGGGAGCGGTAGGTGTCGAGCGGCGTGCGCTTGACGTAGCCGGCGTGGGTGACGGTGACGACCATGTCCTCCTCGGCGATGAGGTCCTCGACGTTGAGCTCCTTGGTGCCCTGCGCCGAGATCTGGGTGCGGCGCTTGTCGGAGAACTTGCGGCTGATCTCGCGCATCTCGTCCTTGATGACGCCGAGGATCTTGACCGGGTTGGCAAGAAGGTCCTCGTAGTAGGCGATCGCGCGGCGCAGGCCCGCGAGCTCCTCCTCGATCTGGTCGCGCGAGAGGCCGGTCAGGCGGCGCAGGCGCATCTCGAGGATGGCCTGGGTCTGCTCCGGCGAGAAGCCGAAGCGCTCGATCAAGCGCTGGCTCGCCTCGGAGTCGGTGCGGCTCGAGCGGATGATGTGGATGACCTCATCGATGTTGTCGAGCGCGAGGAGATATCCCTCGAGGATGTGGGCGCGGGCCTGGGCCTTCTTGAGGTCGAAGCGGGTACGGCGGGTCACGACGTCGACCTGGTGGTCGATGTAGTGCTGCAGCATCTCGCGCAGGGTCAGGCACTTGGGCACGCCGTCGACGAGCGCCAGGTTGATCACGCCGAAGGTGGTCTGGAGCTGCGTGTACTTGTACAGGTTGTTGAGGACGACCTGCGGGATGACGTCCTTCTTGAGCTCGATGACGAGCCTGATGCCCTTCTGGTTGGACTCGTCGCGCAGGTCGGAGATACCCTCGATGCGCTTGTCGTTGACGAGCTGGGCGATCTTCTCCTGCAGGGTGCCCTTGTTGACCTGGTAGGGCATCTCGGTAAAGACGATGCGGGAGCGGCCGGTCTTGGTCGTCTCGACGTTCGCCTTCGCGCGCACGGTGATGGAGCCGCGGCCGGTCTCGTAGGCGTCGCGAATGCCGTCGGTGCCCATGATGATGGCGCCCGTCGGGAAGTCGGGGCCCGGCATGACCGTCATCAGGTCCTCGGTCGTGGCCTCGGGGTTGTCGATGAGCATGCAGGTGGCCTCGACCGCCTCGCCCAGGTTGTGGGGCGGGATGTTCGTGGCCATGCCGACGGCGATGCCGCCGCAGCCGTTGACGAGCAGGTTCGGGAAGCGCGCGGGGAGGACCTGCGGCTCGGCGAGGGACTCGTCATAGTTTGGCTGCCAGTCGACGGTGTCCTTCTGGAGGTCGCGCAGGAGCTCCATGGCGGGCTTGGCCAGGCGCGACTCGGTGTAACGCATGGCTGCCGCGCCGTCGCCGTCGATGTTGCCGAAATTGCCGTGGCCGTCGATGAGCGGCGTGCGCATGGAGAACCACTGCGCGAGGCGGACCATGGCCTCGTAGACGGCGGAGTCGCCGTGCGGGTGGTACTTGCCGATGACTTCGCCGACCGTCCAAGCGGACTTCTTGTGCGGGCGGTTAGGGAAGATGCCCGACTCGTTCATGGCGTACAGGATGCGGCGGTGGACCGGCTTCAGGCCGTCGCGGACATCCGGCAGGGCGCGGGCGGTAATGACCGACATCGAGTACTCGATGAAGGACTGGCGCATCTCGTGGCCGAACTCCTTGATCTGGAGCGCGCCGCCGTGCTCGTCGGTCTCGCCGGTGTCCACGCCGGTGCCGGCGTTGCCGAATTCCTCCTCGAGCTCGCCGTCGTCATCGTCGTCCGCATCGTCGCTGGACTCGGACTCGTCGTAGACGTCCGCGCCCTCGTCCGTCGCCTGGGCGCGGTCGAGCAGCCGCCGGAGGTCCTCCGGCAGGGCCTCGCCGTCGCCCGGTGTGCTGTTGTTGTTCTCGTCTGCCACTTAGCAGCCTTTCTCTAAGAAACGCTAGCAAGAAAATCGTTCGTGTTTTCCGGATCCAGTGCGGACTTTCTGAGGTGCCCCAGATAGGTCCGAAAGAGGAGCGACGCGTACTTGGGTACGCGAGCGACGAATGAGGGCCTAGATGGGGTGCCTCAGGAAGTCGGTCCCGGCTGCGACCCGGATTTTTCGTCCCCGAGGACGCCGGTTAGGCCTATGCGTCCAAAAAGCGGGCGTCGTGCGCGTGTCGCTCGATATACTCTCGCCGGTACTCGACCTGGTTGCCCATGAGCTCTCGGACCGCCTTGTCCGCCATAGAGGCGTCCTCGATGGTCACGCGCTGCAGGATGCGGGTGCGCGGGTCCATCGTCGTCGAGGCGAGCTGCTTGGGGTCCATCTCGCCGAGGCCCTTGTAGCGCTGGACGGTGTAGGGGCGCTTCTTTTTCTTCGCCTTGCCGTTCTCGCCGGTGTCCTGCGGGTCGTCATCGTCGTCGGCGTTGAATCCGAGCTCGCGGATCTTGCGCTTGAGGATCTCCTCCTCGGGCTCGCGGCCGTTGGGGTAGACGTAGTAGATCTTCTTGCGCACCTTGATGCCGAAGATCGGCGGGCACGCGGAGTACACGTAGCCGGCGTCGATGAGCGGGCGCATGTACTTGTAGAAGAAGGTCAGGAGCAGGATGCGGATGTGGGCGCCGTCGACATCGGCATCCGTCATGATGATGATCTTGTGGTAGCGGGCCTTCGAGAGGTCGAAGTCGCCACCCTCGCCGCCGGCGCCGGTCACGCCCGTGCCGATGGCGGTGATGAGCGACTGGATCGTGTCGGACGAGAACGCGCGGTGGTCGCCGACGCGCTCGACGTTCAGGATCTTGCCGCGCAAGGGAAGGATCGCCTGGATGTCTCGGCGACGGCCGTCCTTGGCCGAGCCGCCTGCCGAGTCGCCCTCGACGATGAAGAGCTCGGTGAGCTCCGCGTCGCGGCACGAGCAATCGGCGAGCTTGCCGGGCAGGTGCGCGGTCTCGAGGAGGGACTTGCGGCGCGTGGCCTCGCGGGCCTTGGAGGCGGCGGTGCGGGCCTTGCTCGCCTGCATGGCCTTGTTCACGATGACGCGGGCGTTCTTCGGGTGCTCCTCGAGGTACTCGGCCAGGCCGTCCGAGACGACCTTCATGACGAGCGGGCGGATGAAGGAGCTGCCGAGCTTGGCCTTGGTCTGGCCCTCGAACTGCGGGTCGCCGAGCTTCACCGAGATGATCGCGCACAGGCCCTCGCGAACGTCGTTGCCCGTGAGGTTGGCGTCCTTCTCTTTGAGGATGCCCTGCTTGCGCGCGTAGTCGTTGACCACGCGGGTGAGGGCAGTGCGGAAGCCCTCCATGTGCATGCCGCCGTCGGGCGTGTAGATGTTGTTCGCGAAGCTCATCACGTGCTCGGAGTAGGAGGTGTTCCACTGGATGGCCACCTCGACCTCAGCGCGCTTGGCGGGGTCGTCGGTCGTGTTCTCGCCGCGGAGGTAGATGGGCTCCTTCAGCCCCTCGGGCACGTCCTCGCCCTCGTTCAGGAACTTGACGAAGTCGATGATGCCGCCCTGGTAGCAGAACTCCTCCACGCGCGGGGTGCGCTCGCGCTCGTCGGTGAGGACGATCTTGAGGCCGCGGTTGAGGAACGCCATCTCCTGCAGGCGGTCGTGGAGCGTGTCGTAGTCATAGACGGTGGTCTCGAAGATCTCGTCGTCCGGCCAGAAGGTGATGGTGGTGCCGGTGGTGTCCGAGGTGCCGACGACCTTCATCTTCTGGGTGGTCTTGCCGCGGGCGAACTGCATCTCGTAGACCTTGCCGTCGCGGCGGACCTGGGCGATCATCTTTTTGGACAGCGCGTTGACGACCGACGAGCCGACGCCGTGCAGGCCGCCGGACACCTTGTACGCCGCGTTGTCGAACTTGCCGCCGGCGTGCAGGATGGTGAGGACGACCTCGAGGGTCGGGATCTTCTTCACGGGGTGCAGGTCGACGGGGATGCCGCGGCCGTTGTCCACGACGGTCACGGAGTTGTCCTGGTGCACGGTCACGAGGATCTGGGTGCAGAACCCGGCGAGGGCCTCGTCGACGGCGTTGTCCACGATCTCCCACACCAGGTGGTGAAGGCCGGAGGCCGAGGTCGAGCCGATGTACATGCCGGGACGCTTGCGCACCGGGTCGAGGCCCTCGAGGATCTTGATCTCGTCGCCGCCATATTCTTGATTCTCTGCCACGCGCGCGTCCTTCCTGGGGGCGTGCTCAGCGCCCCTCTGCGTTCGTCAAAGGCTCGTTTGGAAGCACAGGACTTATCCAAACAGAGATATACAGAGAAACAGTTTACCGTATCAGAGGCCCTCAGAGCCGTTCTAAGCGGTTATCTACTATTTCTGCTGATTCCTAGCCTTCTGGCGCCGCATAGACGCGCTCATGGCCTTATAGGCCCTCTCGCGCAGATGCTCCGGCTGGTTGGCCGTCGCCTGGCGCACATAGGCCTCCTCCTCGGGCGAGAGGGGCGGCAGGTCGGGCTCGGCCGGGGCCGGCACCGCATGGACCGCGGCGGGCTTCTTTTTGGGCGGGCGTTTGGTCTGCTGGAAGCGGATCTCGGAGAAGTCCCAGCCCACGGCCGCCATGCGGGCGCGGTAGACCTCGCGGTTCGCGTTGAAGTCAACGGCGCGGGCGCGGGTGTCGGTATAGACGACGAACATGGGCTTCTCGCCGGGGTGGCGGGGCGCCGCGAGGTAGGTCCCGCAGGTGTGTTCGCGCTCGACGGGGCCGATGACCTGGTACCAGCAGCGCTGCGCCTGGCGGGCAGGCCCCATCGCGCGGCGCGCCGAGGGGGTATCGAAGACCCCTTTGAGGGCGTCCTTGATCGAGGACATGTTCGAGAACTCGTCGACCATCATGCGTAGCTCACCACTTCTGCGCTCCCCACGAGCTCTTCGGAGAAGTACCCGAGGTTCGTCGTCGTGATCACCGTCTGGGTCCCCGGCAAGAGCATCCCCACGACGGCGTCGCGCCGCCGCGCGTCGAGCTCGCTCATCACGTCGTCGAGGAGCAGCAGCGGCCGGGCCCCGACGACCTCCTCGGCCAAGAGCACCTCCGCCATCTTGAGCGCGAGGACGACCGAGCGCTGCTGGCCCTGCGAGGCGAAGGCCCGCGCATCGCGGCCATCGATCGAGAAGACCACGTCGTCGCGGTGCGGCCCCACGGTGGTCTGCCGGCGACGGAGGTCCTGCGGGCGCGCCTCGGCGAGCGCGTCGGCGAGGCGGCGCGCGAGCTCATCGCGGCCCAAAGACTCCGCGCCCTCCCCCAAGCTGCACCCGTAGGAGCAGGTCAGGCGCTCCCCGCCGGATATGCTGGCGTAGGACTCCTCGACCTTCGGCGCGAGGCGCGAGAAGAGCCGCATGCGCGAGCTCAGGAGCGCCGCCCCTCCCGCGGCGACCGAGGCGTCCCACGCGTCGAGCAGCCCCAGGTCCGGCGAGTCCTCCTTGAGCAGGCGGTTTCGCTGCTCGACGGTGCGCTGGTAGGCGGTGAGCAGGCGGGAATAGCCCGGCGCCGCCTGGCGGCCGAAGTCGTCGAGCTCGTCGCGCCGCCCGGAGGCGCCGCGCTTGACGAGCGCGAGGTCGTCGGGGGTAAAGAGCACCGACATCAGGCTCCCGGCGACGTCGGAGGCCGGCAGGCGCTTGCCGTTGCGGAAGAACGCCTTCTTTCCGGGGGCGACGTCGACGCGCATATCGATGACCCTCCCGTCGCCCTCGAGCCGTGCCTGGGCACGGCCGCGCACAGCCCCCTCGCGAACGAGCTGCGAGGGGGTCGGGTGACGGAAGGAGCGCCCGGCGGTGAGCAGCTGCAGGGCCTCGACCGTGTTCGTCTTGCCAGAGGCGTTCGGCCCCACCAGGACGGTGGTCTGGCCCGAGAGCCCCACGCGGTGCGACGACGCGTTGCGGAAGTCGTCGAGCTCCAGGTATGCGACGCGCAGCCCCACGCCGGCCCTAGAGGCGCACCGGCATGAGCAGGTACAGGTAGTTGATGGCGCCGTTGGACTTGAAGATGCCCGGCTGCGCGGAGCTCTGCAGCTCGAGGCGCAGGCGCTTGGAGCCGGCGACGGCGTTCATGCAGTCAAAGACGTAGTGGTAGTTCAGCGCGATGGAGAGCGCCTGGCCCTCGATGTCGGCGTCGATGATCTCGGAGGACTCGCCCTGCTCCGGCGAGCTCGCAGAAAGGCGCACGAAGCGGCCGTCGGGGTCCACGTCGAAGCGCACCGAGGCGTTCGTCACAGCGATGACCGAGACGCGCTTGAGGGCCGCGGCAAGGGCGTCGGCGTCGATCTCGACGGCGGTACCGCAGCTCGCGGGGAGGAGCTGCTTGTAGTCGGGGAAGTTGCCCTCGATCTTTCGGCACACGAAGGTCGTGGTGCCGAAGGTGAAGACGACCTGGCTCTCGGCCACGCCGATGCGGACGGACTCGGTCATCGAGGGCATCGAGAGGACGTCGTGGAAGATGTTGCCGCCGACGATGGCGCGGAACGCCTCGCCCGCAGGCGCCTCGGCGGAGGAGTCGCAGACCGCGAGGCGGAAGGAGTCGGTCGCCACGAGACGGATGGTGTTGTCCTCGACCGTGAGCAGGATGCCCTGCAGGATCGCGCGGGAGGTCTCCTTGGAGGTCACCTTATAGACCTTGTCCACCATCGTGGCCAAAAGGTCGCTCGGCAGCTCGATCTCGCGCTGGGGGTTCACCGAGGGGAAACCGGACCAGTCGCTGGGCGAGAGCGTGTTCAGGCGGAAGGAGGACTTGTCGCACGAGATGGAGATGGTCCTCTCGCCGCCGTCGAAGGTCACCGCGGCGTCGGGGAGGGTCTTCACGATGTTGGTGATGACCTTTCCCGAGACGACGGTCTCGCCCGGCTCCTCGACGTTGGCGGGGATGAGGTGACGGATGGAGATCGTCAGGTTGTTCGTCTGGAACTCGAGCGTCCCCTCTGCCGCGTGGATATACACGCCCGAGAGGATCGGCAGCGTGGAGTTCGTCCCCATGCCCTTCGCTACGACGGATAGGGCTTTGAGGAGAGAGGACTGGCTTACGGTGAACTTCATCTTCCGACCCTTCTATTTGTTCTTATATATATCTATAAAACCAGTAGTAATAATAAGCACTGTCGAAAAGTTGAAAACCTCGCGTTTACCGAGGTAGAAGCAGACATTCTTGGCTTGCTGAGTCGGCTTGGTTTTCTTCATCCGTCAACATCGCCTCCCCGCCCCAAAAAGTTTTCAACATCGGTGCGCGGGTTTTAGAGGGCGCGTCGACGTGTTTTCGACTGTTTTTGAACATCATGCGCCGCCCACGATCTCTTCGCGGATCTGCATCAGCTTCTCGTTGAAGACGCGATCGTCCTTCTTCGCGGTGTCGACCACGCGAAGGCTGTGCATGACGGTGGCGTGGCTTCGCCCACCGAACTTCTTTCCGATGTCGGCGAAGGTCTGGTCGCACAGGTCGCGGCAGAGCCAGATGGCCACGTGGCGGGCCTCCATGAGCGACTTGTTGCGCTTACTGCCGATGAGATCGCCGTGGGCGACGTCGTAGTTGCGCTCGACGACCTTCTGGACCTGCTCGATCGACACGCGCCGCTCGCTCGTCGGCCAGACCTCGTGGCAGATGTCCTCGACCTCGCTTTCCAGAAGCTCGCCGCCGGCGGCCTCCGCGCGAGCCTCGGCGAGCAGGCACCGCTGGCAGAAGCCCTCGATGAGACGGATGTTGTTGCCCGCCTTCTCGGCCATGAAGCGCTGCATCTTCGGCGAGATCTTGCCCATCGTCCCCGCCAAGCCGTCCTTCTCGGCGTCCTCGAGCGCGCGCTCGCAGAACTTCTCGATGAGGCGGACGCGCAGCTCGTAGCTGGGGACCTGCACAGACGCGGTGAACCCGCCGCCGATGCGGCTCGTCACGCGCTCATCGAAGCCGTCTTTGCCCATGCCGAGCTCGGCGGGGGTGCGGTCGGCCGCGAGCACGACCCATTTGCCGCTCGCGCGCAGCGTGTTGAAGGTGTCGAAAAAGAAGTTGATGGTGCCGGCCTTGCCGATGAGCCCCTGGACGTCGTCGACGATGAGCACGTCGATGTCGGCGTAGTTCTGGCGCAGCTCGTCGGCGGCGGACTTGTTCTCCGAGCGTGACGCGTTGACGTAGTCGCTGATGAACGACGACGCGTCCTTGTAGACGCAGATGCGCGACGGGTCGTTCTGGGCTATGTAGTTCTGGATAGCGCGCAGAAGGTGGGTTTTGCCCAGGCCGCTCTTGCCGTAGATGAAGAGAAGCCCGTAGCTCTTGTTGACGCCGTTGGCTACCTGGACTGCCGAGTCGTAGGCGATCATGTTCTCGTCGCCGCGGACGAATCGGTCGAAGGTGAGCTTCGAGTCTCCTGCGCCCACGTCTTCTACCAGCGGGTTCTTCGCGCGTCTGCGCTCGAGGACACGACGAGCGGCCTCCTCGTCCTCCTTCCAGCCATCGTCCTGGAGCGCGACGTGGCTCGGGCGGGGCGGCTCGGCGGGCTCCTCGCGCTTGGGTACCCAGCTCTCCGCCTCCTCGCGCGTCATCGTCGAGACATGCGGCTTCGGCGCCGCGGCGTGTCCGCCGAGCGCGGCCTCGAGCTTGATGTCCTCGAAAGCCGCCTTGCTCAGCGCGCCGTCGATCTCCTCGGTGCTCTGTGAGATCTTCCTCAGCACGAGGCGCATGGGCGTCTCGACGCGCAAGATGCCTCCCTCGAGGCTTTTGGGCTCGCAGCTGCGGAGCATGGCGAGGAAGGACTCGGGCTTGCCCTCCTCCGCGAGGATGTCGAGGGCGTCTTGCCACAGCGCCTCGGCGTCAGACTCTTCTGTGATGTCCATAGTCGAATTCCTTGGAATTGTTGAAAAGTGACGCTCAGTATATCGAATTGTTGAAAACTCCGCTTTGGTTTTCTACAAACGGCGGCCGAACGACGCCGGCGGGCGCCTTGGAGCCTTCCTTTACCCGAGCAGGCTGCGGCCAACGGCCGTGAGGCGGTGCTTCTGGCCTTCCTTCATCACGTATCCCGCGGCGACGAGGGCACCGAGCTCGCGCGACCAGGTGGGGCCCGAGTAGCCGTAGGCCTTCACGAGCTCGGTGGGCCCGCAGCTCTCGTGCTGCGAGAGGTACTCGATGATCCTCGCTCCGCGTTCGCTCACCTGCGGCTGGCTCGCCGCCGGCGGCACGGCTCCCGCGGGCATGGGCTGCTGTGCCGCCGGGTCCTGTGCCGGGTAAGGCTGCTGAGGCGCCTGTTGGAACGGCTGGCCGTACGGCTGCTGCTGGTACGGCTGCTGGGCGGGGTACATGGGCTGGCCCGGGAATCCCTGCTGCGGGGCGTAGCCCGTCTGTGGCCGAAAGGACGGCTGCCCGTACGGCTGCTGCCCGTATTGGGGCGCACCCATGGGCTGCCCGTACGGCTGCTGGCCATATGGGGGCATGCCCGCCGGCTGCGCGTATGCCGACTGCCCGTAGCCCTGCGGCGTCGGCACCGGCATCGTCGCAGGTCCCGCCTGCTGCGCTTCCTGCGCCTGTGGCGAGCGGGCGACGCCGGCCGCCTCCTGCCTCGGCCTGACCGAGATCGTCACGACGGTGCCGCCGGCGATGTTGTCCTCTATGGTGAGGCTGCCGCCCTTGTCCTCCATATATTGCTGGGCGTACGGAAGCCCGCTCCCTACGCCGCGGATGTACTGGCGCATCTCTTCGGTGGCCGACGAGGTGCCGTACTCGAGCGCGAGGTCCTTCTCTTGGATCCCCGGCCCTTGGTCCGAGAAGCGGATCGTGTTGCCGCCGTCCAGGATGGTGATCGTGGGGGACTGGAAGTACGCGTGGATGAAGTTCTCCACGATCTCGCGGATGACCATGAAGGGAATCGTCCCGCCCTGCTCGTGCGAGAGCTTGTTCACGGTCCCCGTGATCTCTTCCAGATATGGGCGGACGTCCTTCGGCTCGACGACCACGACCCGCGGCGCCGCGGACGCGTCGTCGTAGACGGCGATGCGCGCGGGGTTGGTCACGAGGCTTTCCTGCTGGTCAGAGCCCTGCGCCTGCTCCTCAGACGCCTTTTCGACCATCGGGTAGAAGTCCCGCGCCATATCGTCCACCCCGCTTTCTCAACAGGTTTTCATCATTTGTAGAAAACTTTTCAGCGCGGATTCGATGTGAACGAAAGTTTTCAACAATTGTCGAAAACCCGTTTATAACTCGTGAAAAACATGAATCCACAGCCGGAAAAGCATAACACCTTTGCGCAGGTTTCAGGCCATACGAAAGGTCCCTTCCAAGGCTGGAAGAAAAGTCGAAAACTTCCAAGTCGGGCGTTTGCGAACTTCTTGCGTACTTCTTTTGCGTAGATGTTTGACAGTTTTCGCCTTTGACCTTTACAATCTTTGAGCTTATTGCCTCAAAACTGACGTTTACACCCAACCGGGAGGAATAGCTATGAAGCGTACGTATCAGCCGAACAAGCGCAAGCGCGCCAAGACCCACGGTTTCCGCGCCCGTATGGCCACCAAGGGCGGCCGTAAGGTTCTCGCTCGCCGCCGTGCCAAGGGCCGCAAGAAGCTCACCGTCTAAAAACAATGAAGAAGACCATCAAGTCGAAGCGTGATTTCGAGAAGGTCTTCTCTTGCGGGAAGAGGCTCAACGACCCCCTCCTGCGCATTCGAATGGCTAAGCTTGACGAGGGCGGCCCCGGAAGGGTCGCCTTCGTCGCGCCTAAGCGGCTTGGAAACGCCGTCTTCAGGAACCGGTGCAAGCGTGTGCTGCGCGAAGCGGCACGAGAGTGCGGGCTTCCTTTGGACGGTTACGACATGATTCTCTTCTCGACCAAAGACACGCACGACAGCTCTCCCTCGAGCATCGCGCGATCGCTGAGAAGGCTCATACAGAAAGCCGGCGCCTAAGGTGGGCGGCGCGCGCGGGACCTCGATCGTCTCTCGTGCCCTTCTTGCCTGCGTCGGCTTTTATCAACGCCGGGTATCCCCGCTCTTCGGCGCGAGGTGCATCTATTACCCGACGTGTTCCGAATACGCTCGCCAAGCCATCCTCAAGCACGGGGCCCTTCGGGGCTCGGTGCTCGCTTTGCGCAGGATATTGCGGTGCCACCCTCTGCATGACGGTGGCTACGACCCCGTCCCCTAGTCAATGACCACGGAGGAAACATGTGGGATTGGTTTATTAACTTCCTGACGATGGTGCTCCAGGGGCTTCACGGCTTCGTGGGCGATTGGGGCCTCGCCGTCATCGTCCTCACCGCCATCGTCCGCCTGCTGCTGACGCCACTGCAGACCAAGTCCGTCAAGTCGACGGCCGGTATGCAGGTCATGCAGCCTCGAATCCAGGAGCTTCAGGAGAAGTACGCTGACGACCCCCAGCGTCTCCAGGAAGAGACGATGAAGATCTACTCGGAGATGAAGGTCAACCCGCTCATGGGCTGCCTGCCGCTCCTCATTCAGATGCCGATCTTCTGTGCTCTGTTCGCTGTTATCAAGAACGTGCCGGCGGACGCCTGCTTCTACGGCATTCTCCCGTCGATCTCGCAGTCGTGCGCCGGCGTCTTCGGCGCCTCCGGCTTCGTGGGAGCGCTCCCGTACATCATCATGGACGTGCTCTTTGGTGTGCTCACCTTCGTACCGATGATGATGAACCTCGGCAACTCGACGCCCGAGATGAAGAACCAGCAGATGATGATGGGCGCCATCATGTCCCTCATGATGCTGTGGTTCGGTTGGACCTGCCCCGCGGCCGTCCTGCTCTACTACGTGACCTCCTCGCTGTGGCAGGTCGCCCAGCAGAAGCTCGTTACCCAGCGCGTCATGGAGAAGGCCAAGAAGGACGCCGAGGAGCGCGCTAAGAACGCTCCCGTTGAGGTCAACGTTGTCCGCAAAGAGAAGAAGCAGCGTCCTCACAAGAAGCGCTAATTGCTGTTAAACACTAGTTATCGATTACGTATTTGATATTGGAGGTTGGCATGGATGATGAGGTTCTGACTGTGGAGGAGACTTCCGCCGACCAGTCCCTCACGACTGATGCCGCTGATGAGTTCTCGTCTATCCGCGAGCGCTTCGAGGCCGGTGCCGAGCTGACCGAAGAGGAGACGGATAAGGTCGCCGACGTCGCCGTTGAGTATCTTCGCGAGCTCCTCGGCTTCTTTGGCGAGACTTCCTGCTCCATTGATGAGTACGATGGGGACAACGGGGAGCTGATTCTCGACGTCAATGGTGGCGACCTTGCCGTCTTGATCGGCCGTCACGGCCGCACGCTCGATGCTCTGCAGATGGTTCTCTCGTCGCTTATGAGCAGTACACTGAAGTTCTACTATCCTATCGTTGTGGACATCGAGAGCTATAAGAGCCGCCGTAAGTCCAAGGTCCAGGGACTTGCCAGGGCTGCGGCCGCAAAGGCTCGTAAACAGGGCCGGGTGGCAATGGCTCCGATGAACGCTTATGAGCGTCGTTTGGTCCACCTTGCCTTGCATGACGATGATTCGGTTACCACTCATTCCGAGGGTGAGGATCCCAATCGTCGGGTTGTTATCACCGCTGTTCACTAGTGCTTTATATCAGGTGGTATCTTTAGGAGGAGCTTCAGCTCCTCCTTTTTTATGACAAGAATTCTTGACTCACTAGTTTTTGGCAGGAGATTTGTATGGCTGACCCGACCCACGAGGAACTTGCTGACCAACTGATTTATGAGCTCTCTCAGTTCGAGATCGATTGCTCTCATACCCAGGCTGATTTATTGATTCGTGATCTCGAGCTGGTTCTTGAGAAGAATAAAGTCGTGAACCTCACAAGAATCGAGGCTCTGAGAGACGCTGTGACGCTCCATCTCGTTGACTCTCTTGTGCCACTAGGGACAAAGACTTTCAAGCCTTCAGAAGGGCTTAGATTCCTTGATATTGGAACTGGTGCCGGTTTTCCTGGAATTCCTCTTGTGATTATGACTGGGATGGAAGGTCTGCTGATTGATTCTGTTGGAAAGAAGGTCAACGCTGTCAATGAGTTCATTTATGATCTTTCCCTGACTTCATGCAAAGCAGAGGCCATCAGGGCTGAGGTTTTGGCACAACGAGAGCCTGGTTCCTTTGATTACGTATTTGCTCGTGCTGTTGCTCAAAGTAATGTAATGATCGAGTATGCTGCACCCTTGCTCAAACTTGGCGGTAGCTTGATCCTCGAGAAGGCTAATCTTTCTGAGTCTGAGCTGCAGAATGCTAACTATGCTTCCCAGATCTGTGGTTTACAGCGTCTTTCTCGTGATTCATTAGAACTTCCTCGTGGTTTAGGGCATAGAGAGATTCTGACTTATCAGAAGGTAGCTAAGCCTCACATCAAGCTTCCTAGAGCTAATGGAATGGCTAAGAACCATCCTCTGGTTCCAAAGAGTAATTTATGTAATGTGAATACTCTCAAGTAGTTACTAGTAATGCCCCTGTTTCACGTGAAACAGGGGCATTACTAGTAACTACTTGAGAAATTTAGCAGAGTTCATCTTGTCAGATCTTCATCTTAGATTGATGTTGGTATTTGTATATTTGCAATCGAAACCTGCGAAGTATATTTGTGTAATAATATAGACGTACTTTGAAGTACATATTTGATTCGCTATGTTCAAATAACGAATTTCATTGATTTCAATGCTGTATTTAATTACATAGTATCTATTTGAGCCGAATACGCTACTTAGAGGCTCTTCAATGAGTATTTAACTTGTTGCTATTGGTTGGAAAACTCTGTTTCACGTGAAACACAGCGAATTTCTTCTTTTGTTAAAGCAATAATGACTATTGAATACTGAACAATTCATGCAAATTTGAATTAAGGCGATTTTTAATTCAATGCGTTTAACGTGAAACGTTACGTTTTGATTGCTGTATTAGTGAATATGGTTCTATTTCCAGCTCTTACAAGATTCAAATTTACTGCAATTGAGAAATTACTTACGAATGAAGTTTGTATCAGGTGAAACAATACTCACAAACGTATTAGTTGTAATTCAAATACTTAGATCAATAGACGCTGTTATTTTGAATTTCGAGTAAACCTCTTTAGTCTGAATCTTTAACGTAAGTGTTTCACGTGAAACAAATAGAGAATGTGATCCGTTTCACGTGAAACATAAACTAAGATAGTACTCACAAGTAATAGCAATCGCTGTATTTGGAGAGTATTGTGGGATTTCGGGATGTAAAACGGGGCTTTCCTGATAAAGATACGCGTGTTATCGCATGTATTAACCAAAAAGGCGGTGTTGGAAAATCAACAACCGTAATTAATCTATCGGCAAGTCTTTCTGAGCTGAAGAAAAAGGTCCTAATTATCGATTTCGACCCTCAGGGTAACTCCACGTCAGGTTTTGGAATCGAAAAAGAGGATCTTGAGCACGATATCTACGATTCCGTGCTTCACGATTTCCCAATGGAAGACATAATTCAAGATACTGAGTGTAAAAGTGTCTTTGTTGCGCCTGCAACTATCCAGTTAGCAGGCGCAGAAATCGAGCTTGTCTCTAAAATGGCTCGTGAGGGATGCTTGAAGAAAGCGCTTGCTCCAGTCAAAGATGAATTTGATTATGTGATCATCGATTGTCCTCCTTCATTGGGCCTTCTAACTATTAATGCTCTATGTGCAGCCGATTCTCTTTTGATTCCGATTCAGTGTGAGTACTACGCACTTGAGGGAGTTACAAAGCTGCTTGAATCCATGAGGATGGTCCAAAAGAACATTAATCCTGAACTGGAGATCTTTGGTGTTGTTCTGACAATGTTCGATACCCGTACTTCCCTCTCGAAGCAAGTTGAGGATGAGGTGCGTAAGTATTTTGGCAATAAGGTATTCAAGACTGTGATACCTCGTAATGTGAAGATTGCAGAAGCTCCTTCGTACGGTAAACCGATTAGTCTTTATGCGAGAGTCAGTAAGGGTGCCCTTGCATATGGACAGCTTGCAAAAGAGGTGACAAGGCGTGGCTAAGAAGGCATTAGGGAAAGGTCTTGGCTCCTTGATGGGGACTGCCGAGGCGGAGACTGCAGCGCTTGAGCCGGATTCCACTCTCCCCATTTCAAAGATAATTCCTAACAAGGATCAGCCTCGTAAGCTGTTCAAGGAAGCTGAACTCACTGAGCTATCCGATTCAATCAAGCAGAACGGAATACTTCAGCCGCTCCTCGTTAGGAAGAAGGGTACTAAGTACGAGATAGTAGCTGGAGAGCGAAGGTATCAGGCGGCGAAGCTTGCGGGCCTTGAAGAGGTGCCGGTGATCATCAAGGAGATCTCTGATGCAGAGGTCTTCAAGCTTGCACTGATCGAGAACCTCCAGCGGTCTGACCTCAGCCCGCTGGAAGAGGCCCGTGGCTATAAGCAGCTCATCAAGGAGCGCTCTCTCACCCAAGACGAAGTTGCCAAACTTGTCTCGAAATCTCGCTCCGCTGTGACGAACACGTTGAGGCTCCTCGACCTTCCTGAAGAGGTTCAACAATTCGTTGAGGATGGGCTGATCACTGCTGGTCATGCTAGGGCCATACTCGCCGTTCCTTCTCCTGAGGGAAGGATCAAACTTGCCCAGAAAGTTGTTGATGAGAAACTGTCGGTCCGTCAGACAGAAAATCTCGCCACGCTCTTTTCTGTCAATGATGAGCCGAAGACAAGAAAGCGCGAGCCTCTTCCACAGTCTTTCAAGCGTGCCGCGAGGACATTGCGTCTTGCTTTGGATACGAACGTTAAGGTAAAGAACGTCCGAGGCAAGAACAAGCTTGAGATTGAGTTTTCTGACGAGGACCAACTCGCGCACTTGGTAAATCTGCTGTCAGGCATGGATGGCGACGAGCAATGAAAGTGAAGACGTTCGTAATTACTTCACTCATTGTTGCTGGTGCTGGATATTACTTTTACGATCGTCTTCTCTCGGATGACGCAAAAGCAGAAATCAATAATCTCGCGCACTCGATAAATGAAGGTTATGCAAGGGTATCTGAGGTCATTGATTCAATGACGGGACAGGTCGTGGAAGACCCTTCGGTTCTTCCTAATGTGCAAGTTACCAAAGCGCAATGGGAAAGACTTGGATACTAGAACATATGTTTTAAATTAGCCAAAAACAAACGACCCGGACAATCAGTTCCGGGTCGTTTGTTTTGAAATTGATGTAATCTGCAGAAATTACTCGGATTCAATGCGCTGCTTGAGCTGGCCACAAGCGGCGTCGATATCGGAACCACGGGAATTCCTGATAGTGGCCTCCACACCGACATGGGCGAGCGCGTTCACGAAGTCCTCGGCGCGTTTCTCGGTGGAAGGCTTGAGCTTGGAGCCGGGGACATCGTTCAACTGGATGATGTTCACGTGCGCGAGCGTGTCCTTGCAGAAGTCGCAGAGGGCGGCCATCTCGTCACGCGTGTCGTTGACGCCTCCGATGAGGGCATACTCGTAGGTCGGGCGCCGGCCGGTGCGGTCGACGTACTCCCCCATTACGGTGTAGAGGTTGAGCAGGGAGTACTTCTTCACGCCGGGCATGAGGAGGTTGCGGGTCTTCTGCACGGCGGAGTGAAGTGAGACAGCGAGCGTGAACTGCTCTGGCTCGCGCGAGAACTTTCGGATCATCGGGATGACGCCACAGGTGGATACGGTGAGGTGACGCGCACCGATGCCCGCGCCCTCGGGGTCGTTCAGCTTTCGCAGCGCGGCGAGCGTGTTGTCGTAGTTCATGAAGGGCTCGCCCTGGCCCATGAAGACGACGCTCGTGACACGGGTGTTGAAGTCGTCCCGGACGTGCATGACCTGGTCATAAATCTCGGAAGCGGTGAGCGAGCGCGTGAAGCCCGCGCCGCCGGTGGCGCAGAACGCGCAGCCCATGGCACAGCCGGCCTGCGTGCTCACGCAGACGGCGAGCTTCTTTCCAGAGGGCATGCCGACGCACTCGACCGTGACGCCGTCGGGGAGGCGGAGCAGGTACTTCCTGCTGCCGTCGTCGGAGACCTGGCGGGCAACCTCCTCGACCCCGCCGAGCGCGAGGGACTCAGAGAGCTGTGCACGCAGGGATTTGGGCAGGTTGGTCATATCGTCGAAGGATTTGGCGTTCTTCGTCCAGATCCAGTCCTCAACCTGCTTCACGCGGAAAGCGGGCTGCCCCAGGGACTCCATGAGTGCCATGAGCTCGCCTTTGGCCATGGACTTGAGGTCGCGGACCTGGTTGCTGTTCTTATCGTTGCTGCTAAGCGCCATATATACTCCTGTCTTTAGAGTTTTGTCCTGCGGTGGAGTATCCTCTCAACAGGAAATAAGCCACAATGCCAGTCGAGTCTAGCAGCTGGGGCGGCGCGCACGGCTAAGGAGCAGCATGAACACAGAAGAACTCAAGAGCCTCAAGGTCGTAGTGCTCTGCGGAGGGTGGTCGGACGAGCGCGAGGTGAGCATCACCTCGGGCACCGAGTGCAAGAAGGCACTCGAGGGATACGGCTTCCAGAAGGTCGATCTGCTCGACATCGCCGAGCCCGCGTTCGCCGAAAAACTGGCCCGCGGGGGCTATGACGTTGCGTTCCCCGCTCTCCACGGCCGCTACGGCGAGGACGGCTGCATCCAGGGGATGCTCGAGGTCATGCACATCCCCTACGCGTTCTCGGGAGTCTACGCCTCCGCCGTGGCGACCCAGAAAGAGGCCGCCAAGGTCCTCTTCGAGAAGGCCGGCCTGCGCGTTCCGCGCGGCGTCGACCTCGCGCCCGCGACGAAGCTCACCCAGGAACAGAAGGACGCGCTGGTAGACGAGCTCGGGCTGCCCCTCTTTGTGAAGCCCTCCGGCAACGGCAGCAGCTTCGGCATCACGCGTGTGACCGAGAAACCCCAGCTTCAGGGCGCCATCGACCTCGCCGGCGCCACGGGCGAGCGCGTGCTCGTGGAGGAGTGCGTCGAGGGCACCGAGATCACGGTGCCTGTTATCGGCAACGACGACCCCCATGCCCTGCCCATCGTAGAGGTGGTCACAGGCGCCGAGTTCTACGACGCGAAGGTCAAGTACGAGCCTGCCGAGCTCCACCACGTCATCCCCGCCCGCCTGGCCCCGGCGGTCTATGCGAAGGCCCAGAGCGCGGCGGAGAAGGCCCACAAGGCCCTCGGCTGCGCCGGCTGCTCCCGCAGCGACTTCATCGTGACGGCGATGGGCGAGCCGGTGATCCTCGAGACCAACACCATCCCCGGAATGACGCCCGCGAGCCTGCTTCCCGACTCCGCGCGCCACGGCGGCATCGAGTTCGGGGAGCTGTGCGCCAAGTTCGTCGAGCTCGCGGTGCAGAAGAGCACTTCTTTGCAGGCGGACGGGGAATAAAGCGACGGCCGGCTCGCGGCGCGGGCGGCGAACAAGATAAGGAAGACCATGTCCCAGGACAAAAACCACGTGGCCGCGCAGCCGAGCCTCGATGACCTCATTCTGCCGGGAACCCCCGAGCAGGTGGCGGACGCGTACCGGACCCTGGCCGAGCGGGCGAAGACCGCGCAGTTCGGGCTTTTGGAGGACGACGTCGTGGTGCTCGACACCGAGACCACGGGCCTCTCGTTCAAGGACTGTGAGCTCATCGAGATAAGCGCCGCCCGCCTGCGCGGGCGCGAGGTGGTCGAGCGGTTCGAGACCTTCGTGGACCCGGGCCGACCCATCCCGCCCGAGATCCAGAAGCTCACGGGCATCTCGCAGATCGACGTCGCCGGCGCGCCGAGCCCGCGCGATGCGGTCGCCGCGCTCGCCGAGTTCGTTGGCGGACAGCCCGTGCTCGCGCACAACGCGACCTTCGACCGCACCTTCGTAGAGGCGGTGCCGGGCGGCGCAGGAGTGTCCGACATCTGGATCGACACCCTCGCGCTCTCGCGCATCGCGCTTCCGCGCCTGAGGTCTCACCGTCTGGCGGACATGGCCTCGGCGTTCGGCTGCGCGGCGGTCACGCACAACTCGACCGACGACGTCGACGCCCTGTGCGGCATGTGGCGGATCATCCTCTGCGCGCTCACAGACCTGCCGGCAGGCCTTCTGGGCTTCCTCGCGGGCATGCACAAGGAGGTCGACTGGGCGTTCAGACCCGTGCTGTCGGGCCTTGCGCTCGCGGACGAGGGCGTGCGCTTCTCGCTGCCCGCCGTCAGAGCGCGGCTCGTGGCGTCGCAGGAGGGCCATGTGCGCCAGGACGCCCAGGAACTCGACGGTCCCTGTGTGGCCCCGAGCTGCGAGGAGGTCACGCGCGAGCTCGGGGAAAGCGGCGTGGCGGGGCGCATGTACGAGCGCCTGGAGCGCCGCCCCGAGCAGGAGGAGATGGCGCGTGAGGTCGCCCGTGCCCTGGCGACGTCGACCCATCGCTCCATAGAGGCGGGCACAGGCGTCGGCAAGTCATTGGCGTACCTCCTGCCCATGGCGCTGTTCGCCCAGCGCAACAACGTGACGGTGGGCGTCGCCACAAAGACGAACGCGCTCACCGACCAGCTCGTCAGCCATGAGTTGCCCGCGCTCGCGGCGGCGCTTTCCGGCGGCCTCGAGTTCCACAGCCTGAAGGGCTACGACCACTACCCCTGCCTGCACCGGATGGACCGCGCGGCCCGCGAGGACCTGCCCATCGCCGCGGGAAAGAGGGACGGGCGCTCGGACAACGCGGTGGGCTCCGATATGCTGACCGCGCTCGCGGTGTGCTACGCGTATGCCTGCCAGTCGCCCGACGGCGACCTGGACGCGCTCGGCATCCGTTGGCGCTACGTGCCGCGCTCGATGCTCACCACGACCTCGAGCGAGTGCCTTCGTGCACGATGCCCCTACTACCCGAATCTGTGCCTGCTGCACGGCGCCCGTCGCCGTGCCGCGTGCGGCGACGTCGTGGTCACGAACCACTCGCTGCTCCTGCGCGACGTCGAGGCGGACGGCAACATCCTGCCGCCCATTCGCCACTGGGTCGTGGACGAGGCCCACGCCTTCGAGTCCGAGGCGCGCCGCCAATGGGCGGTCGAGGTCTCCGGCGAGGAGGCGCGCATCGCGTTCGAGCTTTTGGGCGGGACAAAGACGGGCGTCCTGCGCACGCTGCTCGCGCAGGCGTCGCGACTCGAGAACTCGACACTCGTGTGCGGGCTCCTGACCAAGGCCGCGGCGACGGTGGCGCGGGCTCAGGTGGCGACCGCGGACCTCTTTGAGGCGGTGCACGGGCTCGCTGGCCTTGCCCGCGGCGGCGAGAGCGGCTATGACGTGTCGACTCTGTGGGTGGACGACGCCGTGCGCGGCGGCGACGCCTGGGGCGAGGTCGCCGCGGCCGGCGAGCGCGCGGCCGATGTGCTGGCGGAGGCGGTCAAGCAGCTCAAGGAGGCCGGCGCCGCCCTGCGCGAGTCGGACGCCCGACTCGCGACGGACCTGGGCGAGTCCACGAGGTTCCTCGCCGAGCTTCTTGCCGGCGTGAAGCTGATCTGTGTCGAGCCCGACCCGTCCTACGTGTACTCGGCGCAGGTGTGCCGCTCGCGCAAGCGCATGAACATGGAGAAGCTCTGCGCCGAGAAGCTCGATGTGGGCGCCGACCTCGCCGAGCGCTGGCTGCCCGAGATGGACACCGTCGTCTTCACCTCCGCGACCATCGCCGTGGGAGACAGCTTCGAGCACTTCGACGCCGGCGTGGGCCTCGACCGGCCCGGCGCGGGCGAGCACTCTGACCTGCGGCTCGACTCGAGCTTCGACTTCGATCGCAACATGAGCGTGATCGTGGCCAAGGACATGCCGGCGCCGACCGCGCGCGGCTACATCGACGCGCTCGTCGAGCTTCTGTACGACGTGCACACGTCGATGGGCGGCGGCGTCCTCACGCTCTTCACAAACCGGCGCGACATGGAGCGCGTCCATGCCGAGCTGGCGCCGCGCCTGGCTCGGGAGGGACTCGACCTCGAGCAGCAGGGCCGCGGCGCGTCCGCCCGCAGGCTGCGCGACCGCTTCATCGCCGAGAAGGACCTCTCGCTGCTCGCGCTCAAGTCGTTCTGGGAGGGATTCGACGCCGCGGGCGAGACGCTGCGCTGCGTCGTGATCCCAAAGCTGCCCTTCTCGAGCCCCAACGACCCGCTCGTCCGCGAGCGCGAGGCCCGCGACCAGCGCGCCTGGTGGAAGCATTCGCTGCCGGAGGCCGTGATCTCGGTCAAGCAGGCGGCGGGCCGCCTGATCCGCACCTCGACCGACACTGGGGTGCTCGTCCTCGCGGACTCGCGCCTGGTGACCAAGCGCTACGGGCGGCAGTTCATCCAGTCTTTGCCCAGCAAGAACGTGCAGTCGATCGAGCGCGCCGGCGTGGGCCGCTTCATCAAGCTCTGGTGCGCATCTCGGCGTTAAGCGCAAGGTCGTCATCGAACGCGCGCGCTCCTTGGTTTGGCGGCTATACTAAAAGCTCCTATGCAGCGCAGTCTTGAGGAGGTTGTTCCTTTGGCACAAACCGCAGAGAAGCCGCTCGTCGGGATCATCATGGGCTCCAAGTCCGATATGCCCACCATGGAGGCCTGCACGGCGGAGCTCGATGAGCTCGGGGTACCCTATGAGCTCGTCATCGCCAGCGCGCACCGCAACCCCGCGAAGGTCCACGAGTGGGCCCAGACCGCTGCCGACCGCGGCCTCAAGGTCATCATCGCCGCCGCCGGCAAGGCCGCGCACCTGGGCGGCGTCGTCGCGGCGTACACCCCGCTGCCGATCGTCGGCGTGCCCATGAAGACCTCCGACCTCGGAGGCATGGACTCCCTTCTTTCCATGGTGCAGATGCCCTCTGGCGTCCCCGTGGCCTGCGTCGCCATCAACGGCGCCAAGAACGCGGCTATCTACGCTACCCAGATCCTCGGCGCGACGATGCCCGAGTATCGCCAGGCGATCGAGGACCTGAAGCAGAAGATGGCCGAGGCTTAGGGCCATGGCCACCCACTTCAGGAAACAGGAAGAGCCCGCTGTCCCGCGCCGCACGCGCGGAGGGGACGAGTCCTACCACGCCCCGGCGGGAAACCGCCACGCGAGCACGCCGACGCAGGCTGTCGGCTACAAAAGCGTGGTGGAGAGCGCAGGCGATGGCCGCGGCAGCAAGCGCGACCGTCGCCGCAAGGGGGACTACGTCGATACCGACCCCTACGACATCAAGGGCCGCCGCGACCCGAAGCGCCGCGGCGCGCGGGTCATCTCGTGCGTGCTGCTCGTGGTCGGGATTTGCCTGCTCCTGGCGGCTGGCGGCATGTACGCCTACAACCAGTACCAGTACCACAAGCAGGACGAGATCAACCAGAAGCTCTCCGTCTACGCCAAGGTCGACGACGCCGGCAATGAGCCCCCGCAGGTGGACTGGGAGGCCCTCAAGGCGGTGAACCCGCAGGTCGTCGCCTGGGTCCAGATCCCGGGCACGAACGTCAGCTATCCGGTCTACCAGGGTGCCGACAACGACGCCTACCTGCACACCGACGCCGAGGGCAATTACTCCATCGGCGGCCAGATCTTCCTTGACGCCCAGAACGCGTCTCCTGGGATGATCGACGCGCAGTCCATCATCTACGGCCACCACCTCTACAACGGAGCGATGTTCAAGACCGTCGCCGACATGGAGAACCAGGGCATGTTCGACTCGGTGAAGACCGTCTGGTACGTGACCGAGCAGGCGACCTATGAGCTCGCGCCCCTCTTTGCGTACAAGACGGACGGCGAGGACGAGAACGTCCGCCGGTTCACCTTTGATTCCACGGACGCTTTCCACAGCTATCTGTTCGACCTCGCCGCCCGCGCGAGCTCCAAGGCCGCCGACGCCGATGCGCGCATCCAAGCGGCGAACAACGTGCTCTCGCTGTGTACCTGCAGCTATACCGGCAACGAAACAGGTCGTGTGGTCCTTGTCTGCACTCCTAAGGATGTCCAATCTGCGCAATGACCCTAGGCGGGCAACGACGGCAAGAAGCACACCCCCGACGCTCGAGAGAGGAAATGAACTTCGTGTCAGAGAAGCTCAAACATCTAGACGGCCCCGAGCCCGGGCAGCAGGACGACAAGCTCCATGAGGAGTGCGGCGTCTTCGGCATCTGGGCTCCCGGCCACGACGTGGCGCGCATGACCTACTTCGCGCTGCACGCGCTGCAGCATCGCGGCCAGGACTCGTCCGGCATCGCGGTCGGCGACGGCAAGACGGTTCTCGTGCGCAAGGACCTCGGCCTTGTCACGCAGGTCTTTACCGACGCCGATCTCGCGGCCATGCCCGGCAAGGTCGCCTGCGGCCACTGCCGCTACGGCACCGCGGGCGCGAAGGGCTGGGAGTCCGCGCAGCCGCACCTCTCGATGATCAACGACGTGATCATCGCGCTCGCGCACAACGGCACGCTCGTGAACTTCGACAGCCTGCGCCACGAGCTCATCGAGATGGGCGTGCCCTTCCGGTCGAACACCGACTCCGAGGTCGCGGCCAAGCTCATCGGCTTCTTTACCCAGCGCGGCCACAGCCTGCGCACGGGCATCGCGCACACCATGCGCATGCTCGAGGGCGGCTACGCGATGGTGCTCGTGCGCGACAATGCGCTCTACGCCTTCCGCGACCCGCACGGCATCCGGCCCCTCGTCCTGGGCAAGCTTCCCGGCGACGCGGGCTGGGTCGTCGCGAGCGAGACCTGCGCGCTGGACACCGTCGGCGCCGAGTACGTGCGCGAGGTCGCCCCCGGCGAGATCATCCGCATCTCGGACGACGGGTTCTCTTCCCAGCAGGGGTGCCGCCCCCGCAGCCAGGCGAACTGCATCTTCGAGCACGTGTACTTCTCGCGTCCCGACTCCGTCAAGGACGGCATGTCCATCTACCGGGTGCGCCACAACATGGGCCGCGTGCTCGCTCGCGAGACCCCGGTCGAGGCGGACCTCGTCATCGGCGTGCCCGACTCGGGCTGTCCCGCGGCGGAGGGCTTCGCCAAGGAGTCCGGCATCCCGTACGGCACGGGCCTTATCAAGAACCGCTACATCGCGCGCACCTTCATCGCGCCTACCCAGGAGCTCCGCGAGCGTGGCGTGCGCCTGAAGTTGAACGCGCTGTCCGATGTCGTGGCCGGAAAGCGCCTGGTCATGGTGGACGACTCCATCGTGCGCGGCACCACGTCGAACCAGATCGTGCAACTCCTGCGCGACGCCGGCGCGACCGAGGTCCACGTGAGGAGCGCCTCTCCCATGGTCAAGTGGCCGTGCTTCTACGGCATCGACACCGCCGACCAGGACCAGCTCATCGCCGCGAACATGACGCTCGAGCAGATCCGCGAGCACATCGGCGCCGACTCGGTCGGGTTCCTCTCCATCGAGGGCCTGATGGAATGCGTGCCCAAGGTCGGCTATTGCAGGGCCTGCTTCGACGGCAACTACCCGGTCGAGATCCCGAAGTCGTTCTACGAGGAGAAGTTCCTCCCCGGCTACAAACCCAACAACCTCGAGGCCGCCAGCGACCTCTCGAAGATGCATCCCGAGGACGTTCTCGAGATGGCGGATAAGGAGAACTAGCATGTCCGACGCTCAGCAGACCAAGCATGTGACGTACGCCGACGCCGGCGTGGACGTGGACGAGGGAGCCCGCGCGGTCGACGCCATCAAGGGCGCCGTGCGCGAGACCAACCGCCCTGAGGTCATCGGCGCCCTCGGCGGGTTCGGGTCGTGCTTCTCGATGGCCGGGTTCAAAGACATGGAGGACCCGGTGCTCGTGTCCGGCACCGATGGCGTGGGCACCAAGCTCGCCATCGCGCAGCTGCTCGACCGGCACGACACGGTGGGCGAGGACCTCGTGGCCATGTGCGTCGACGACGTCGTGCCCATCGGCGCCGAGCCGCTGTTCTTCCTGGACTACGTCGCCATCGGAAAGCTGCGCGCCGAGCACGTCGCGCAGATCGTGGGAGGCATCGCGGAGGGCTGCAAGAAGTCCGGCTGCGCGCTCGTCGGCGGCGAGATGGCCGAGCACCCGGGCGTGATGAACCCGGACGACTATGACCTCGCGGGCTTCGTCGTGGGCGTGGTCGACCGCCCGAAGATGATCGGTCCCGACAAGGTCCACGCGGGCGACGTCATCCTCGGCCTGCCGAGCTCGGGTATCCACTCCAACGGCTACTCGCTCGTGCGCAAGGTCGCCATCGAGGGCAAGACGGTCGAGGAGCTGAACGAGCCGCTCGACGAGCTCGGCGGCGAGTCCCTCGCCGATGCCGTTCTGCGCCCGACCACGATCTATGCCGGCGGCCTCGTGGCCGCGCTCAAGGCCGGCGCGCCCATCCACGCGATGGCGCACATCACCGGCGGCGGCATCACCGAGAACCTCAACCGCGCACTGCCGTCCGACGTCGACGCGCTCGTGTACCGCGGCGGCGAGGACGGCCCCGACTGGCCGATGCCGCCCGTGATCCCGTACATGGTCGATGCCGCCGGCCTCACGCCCGACGAGGCGTACAAGACCTTCAACATGGGAGTGGGCATGAGCATCATCTGCGCGCCCGAGGACCAGGCCGAGGTAGAGGGGCGTCTGCGCGAGCAAGGCTTCGAGCCGTTCGTCATGGGCGAGTGCGTGCCGGGCGAGGGCAAGGTGACCTACCGATGAGCCACTGGAGCTGCGAGGGCGGGGTTTGCCGCCTCGTCGAGGACGAGCCTGAGGACGAGAACGGCGAAGCCGCGGGCGAGGGCGCGTCGGCCGCCGCCGCGCCGAGCACCGCGCCGCTGAAGATCGGCGTGCTCGTCAGCGGCTCGGGCACGAACCTGCAGGCCATCATCGACCGCATTGCCAACGGCTCGCTCAACGCCGAGGTCGCGCTCGTGGTCTCGAGCCGCCCGGGTGTGCGCGGCATCGAGCGGGCACAGGCCGCGGGCCTGCCCGTGCTTGTCATGGAGAAGTCCGAGTACGCCGCCGACGCCGAAGCGGCCGACCGCAAGATCGCCACCGCGCTCAAGGACGCGGGCTGCGAGTACGTGATCATGGCAGGCTACATGCGCATGGTCCGCAAGCCCCTGCTCGAGGCGTACCCGGGCAGGATCGTCAACCTGCACCCGGCGCTTCTTCCTAGCTTCAAAGGGGCGCACGCGATCCAGGACGCGTTCGACTACGGCGTCAAGGTCACGGGCGTGACGGTTCACTTCGCCGACGACAAGTATGACTGCGGCCCCATCATCGCCCAGCGCGCGCTCACGGTGGAGGAGGGCTGGGACGTCGACGAGCTCGAGACCCACATCCACGCCATTGAGCACGAGCTCTACCCTGAGGTCATCGGCTGGCTCGCCGCTGGCCGCGTCCACCTGCGCGACAACGGCCGCGTTGACATCGACCCTGCATAACGCCAACCCACCAACACTGGGTGACAGTCATTGCGTGCAGCTTTTAGGGACACGCATCACTGGGCGACAGTCATTGGCTGTAGCTTCCTGTGACACCCCTGGTGAGCTAGAAACATGGTGGCGGGCACGGGCTTCCCGATGAACTTCGGAAAGCCCGTGCCCGCCCCTTGTTTTGCGCGTCCCTAGGTTTTGTCCGCCTACCGGCGCGAGAGCACGGCGACGGACTCGACGTGCTTGGTGTGAGGGAACATGTCGACCGGCGTCACGGACTCGATGCGGTAGCCGTTGCGGCGAATCAACTCGAGGTCGCGGGCCTGGGTCTCGATGTTGCAGCTTACGTAGACCACGCGAGCGGGCGCGAGCGACGCGACGCCGTCGAGGAACTCCGGCGTGGACCCCGCTCGCGGCGGGTCCATGAGCACAACGTCGAACCCCAGCTCGCGGCCCTCACGCGCCATCCACTCGGTGGCGTCGGCCGCGACGAAGGAGCACTTCTCATCAAGGCCGTTCATACTGGCGTTCCTACGTGCCGCCTTAACCGCCCCTTCCACACGCTCAACGCCGATGACCTGCGCGTCGTTGGCCGAGGCGGCGCAGATACCGATGGTCCCGCATCCGCAGTAGGCGTCAAGCACGCGCTCGCCGCCGCGGAGCCCCGCGCCTTCGATCGCTAGTCGGTAGAGCTCCTCGGTCTGCGCGGGGTTCGTCTGGTAGAAGGTTGTGGGGCCGATCTCGAACGTGCAGCCCAAAAGCTTGTCGCGCATGGTGCCCGGGCCCCAGAGGGTCTTGTTCCTGAAGCCGAGGATCGCGTTCGTGCGGCGGGTGTTCACGTTCTGCACGATGCTCGTGACCTCGGGGGCTTCTTCGCGAATCGCCGCGACGAACCTCTCGGCCCGGCGCAGCTCGGGGACGTTGGTGACGACGGTAAGAAGCACATCGTCGGTCGCGTAACCGCAGCGAACGACCGCGTGGCGCAGCACACCTGTGCCTTTGTCCTCGTCATAGGCGGGGATGTGCTGGCGAGCGGCGACGCGTGCGACGGCGTTGAGCACATGGCGCGCCCGCGGATCCTCGACCAGGCAGTCGTCGCAGCGGACGATGCGATGGGTACCGCGCGCATAGAAGCCGCAGGCAATTCGGCCGCGGCCGGCGTGGGCGTAGGGGGTCGCCGCCTTGTGGCGATACGCCACCGGCTCGCCCTTCATGCCGACGATGCCGCGGACCTCGCCCGCGTCCCCGGAGATCATCGGCCCGAGGAGCTCCTCGACCTGGGCCTGTTTGCGGCGCAGCTGAATCGTGTAGGGGACGGCTAGCCACTCGCAGCCGCCGCAGTCGCGCGCGATCGGGCATGTAAATGTACGGTAACCCATGAATGTCCCCTTCATCATGATTTGCCTTCCTAGCATACACGAGGGCTACGCTGCGGGTATGCTGCGGTCAAGGCGCGGATGGGGCGCCGACCGCGCTTCTTCTTGCCGGAAAATCTAACTGCGGTCAAAAAACACGCAATTCTTCAAGGAATCTGGGGTACCATTCATTTGTGATTTGAAACGGGTTCAAAAAAACCAGAAGGGTCCAAGGCCCGTTCACGGAGGAGAGGTAAGCAATGCAGTCCAAGATCGCGCACGCCGCCGAGCGCAAGGCGTTCAGCGTCGCCCTCGACCAGATCATCAAGGCCGCCAGCGGCCCCGACCGCGAGAAGAACCTCGGTAAGCTGCTCGACATGGCCGGCAAGCTGCTCAAGGACACCTCGCCCGGAGCTATCCGCGGTATCCGCAACGGGCTGTATCCCGGCTCCAAGTGGGAGCAGTTCCTCTGGGACGTCATCGACAACACCGATCACCACGTGCTGAAGACGTCTATCCTGAACGGTGGCTACGAGGCCGCGTTCCGCGGGCTGCGCAACACGACGACGAACGCCGCCAAGGAGCAGTGCAACGTGCCGTGGATCATTCTCTTTGACCCGACGAGCGCCTGCAACAAGCATTGCGTGGGCTGCTGGGCCGCCGATTACGGCAATAGCCTGAACCTCACCTACGAGGACATGGACCGTCTGGTCACCGAGGGCTCGGAGCTCGGTTGCCACCTGTATATGCTCACCGGCGGCGAGCCGCTCGTTCGCAAGCGCGACGTTATCCGCTTGGCGGAGGCGCACAACGACTGCCTCTTCAACATCTTCACCAACGCATCGCTGATCGACCAGGAGTTCTGCGACGACGTCAAGCGCGTCGGCAACATCGTGTTCAGCGTGTCGCTCGAGGGTACCGAGTCTTCCAACGACGGCCGTCGCGGTGACGGCTCCTACCAGGAGGTCATGCGCGCCTTCGACCTTATGCACAAAAACGGCCTGCTTTATGGCACCTCTACCGCTTATACCCGAGCCAACACCGAGATGGTTTCGTCCGATGAGTACTTCGACACCATCATCTCCAAGGGCTGCCGCTGGGCCTGGTACTTCCACTACATGCCCGTGGGCGAGGGCGCGACCGTCGATCTCTGCCCGACGCCGGAGCAGCGTGAGTACATGCTGCACCGCATCCGCGAGGTACGCGCCGTCGAGGGCGGCAAGCCGATCTTCGCCATGGACTTCCAGAATGACGGTGAGTACGTGGGCGGCTGCATCGCCGGCGGCCGCGTCTACTGCCACATCAACGCCCGCGGCGACGTGGAGCCGTGTGTCTTCATCCACTACTCCAACGCCAACATCAAGGAGCAGTCGCTGCTCGACTGCCTGAAGCAGCCGATTTTCCAGGCGTACCGCAAGCATTATCCCTGGAACGACAACATGCTCAAGCCGTGCCCGATGCTCGAGAACCCGGAGATCCTGCCGGAGATCGTCCACGAGTCGGATGCCAAGTGCACCGAGTACGTGACGCCCGAGGACGTCGACCACCTCTGCCAGCGTACCTCCGTCTACGCCAAGAGCTGGGAGGATCGCGCCGAGAAGCTGTGGCTCGAGCAGCACCCCACCGGCAAGAAGGTGTATGAGGACAGCGTCTCCAACCTGGGCGTGGACTCGAAGGCGAAGCTCATCGCCGAGGAGAACGCGGAGTAGGTCGCAGCGGCTCTCGCGGTCGGGCGACGAACGGCTAACAGCGACTCGAGGAGGGGCAGACTGAGGTCCGCCCCTCCTTTTTTCGGTCGCGAGTGCACATAATTCGATTAGGGCTACGTTGGCCTTTGATCGTTGCGCAAAACTCGCTTAGGGCTACGTACTTTTGGCTCCAAGGCAAATGCTTGCTGACCCTATCCTGGTGTTTTGCGCCTGTGTGAAGCGCAAACAGCCAATTTAGGTGGAAAAAGCGTGGCCCGAATTGAATTTTGTGCAGGGTAGATCGCTCAGCGTGGCCCTCATCGAGTTTTGTGTATGGCGGAAGGCAGCGATAGCGGAAGGCGGCCATAGCGGAAGGCAACCTGCACATTGATCGGGCACTTGAGTCCTCGTTCACCGTGGGAATACCCGCTCTTTGCCGAAGAGCCTCTCCCTCGTCGCCGCTCGGGTTTTGAGCATCGCATCGCTTGGAGTTCTCCTTCTGGGGGAAACAACAGATTCAAGTTCGCTGATGAACGCATTGAGCTTGGCGTTATCGACCAAGATGTCGGAAGTCAGGCATTTGACCGTATACCCGAGGTTCTCGAATACGCGTCGCCTTGCCTCGTCGCGACTCTTTTGTGCTGCATCGAGGTGGAACTCGTCGCTGTCGTACTCGAGGACCAACTTCGGCTGTTCCCAGAGAAAGTCGGGTTTTAACGATTTTGAGCCGACGATCACGGACATTTCCGGAGGGACCTTAATCGACCTGTTCATAACGAACCCGCCAAGGCCGGCACCGCCCCTTGCCCGGCTAAGAGAAAGAAACGTTCCGATTTCGGATTCTCGCGGCGACGCAGATCCGTCTGTCGCTAGCGAAAGTGCTTGAAGCGCCTTGCCTGAACCCTTGATGTCCAGGGCTTTCGCTCCCTCAGCATAGTTTTTCAGGTCGGCGATGGTTGTAAGCGGCTGGAGTCCATAGGCAACGGTATCGTCGCCGTTCGATAGAACCCCATAGGAGCCGCAAAGCTCAAATCCAATGAGCGCCAAGTCGATGAGCGGCGTGCAGACGCCGAGCTGACAAAAGAGCGGTTCCGCGTTACAGATTGAGATATCGCTGCCGATCGAGGTGAGCTGTCTCGATCTAAGAGGCCCCTTGAAGACCCTGTTTTCAATCGCGGGGCAATTGTGCCGGTGATGCTTGTCTGGAACAACGATTTGCAGCGGCGGCTCAGTGCAACACGCCGCGATCCCGCGGGCAGCGCGCTGCGCGAGCGCAAGCGGCATCGCGCCGATGACCTTCCCGCTAGTGGGATCAAGGTCGGGCTCGATGTCGGCGGCACGGACTGCCCGCCAGTAATCAAGGGCCGATTCGTATCCGACTATGAGGTTCGGAGTCGCCATAGGCGCCCCCTTTCCAGGTGGACGGAAGCGCCGGCCCCCGGATTATTCCGGGGGCCGGCGCTATCGATGACGAACAGGGCGGAACGTGGATGGAGCTGTGAGCTTACTGTCGAAGGCGTCGAGGTCCTACTTCTCGCCGGCGGCGCGGCGGGCGGCGTAGTCTGCAGCGAGCTTCTGCTGAATGTCGTGGGGAACCTGCTCATAACCGGAAAGCTCAAGCTCGAACTCGCCGGTACCGCGGGAGAGCGAACGCAGACGGGTCGCATAGTCGGTGACCTCGGCGTACGGGATGGTCGCCTCGATCGTGGTCGTGCCCGCGGCAGCGCCGTCTCCGGCGCTCATGCCCTCGACGCGTCCGCGGCTCGCCGAGACGTCTCCCATCACGGAACCAGCGTAGCTGTCCGGCACGGTGATCGAGAGGTGAGCCATCGGCTCGAGGAGCACGGGCTCGGCCTGGTCGATGGCCTTCTGTAAGCCGATGCGCGCGGCGGTCTTGAACGCCATCTCGTTGGAATCCACCGGGTGGTAGGAGCCATCGTACACGGCGACCTTTACGTCGATCATGGGATAGCCGGCAAGGACGCCGTCCTTCATGGTCTCCCGGACGCCCTTGTCGATGGCGGGGATGAAGCCGCGCGGGATGTGGCCGCCGACGACCTCGTCGACGAACTCGTAGCCTGCGCCGGGATTGGGCTCGACGCGCAGCCAGCAGTCGCCGTACTGCCCGGCGCCGCCGGTCTGCTTCTTGTGGCGGCCCTGGGCGGAGGCGACGCGGCGGATGGTCTCGCGGTACGGGATGCGCAGCGCGACAGTGTGGGCCGTCACGCCGGCACGCGCCTCGAGGCGGTCGAGCAGCACACTGACCTGCGCCTCGCCGATGGCGGAGATGACGGTCTGGCCGGTATCCTCGTCGCGCTCGACCTTGAGGGTCGGGTCGGCATCGGCCGACTTCTCGAGGAAGGCGTAGAGCTTGCCCTCGGTGCCGCGCTTGTCGGGCTCGATGGCGATGCGATAGAGCGAGTTGGGGAAGCGGAAAGCCGCCGCCTCGACTTTGCCCGTCACGCTGAGGGTGTCGCCTGTCTGCGCCTCGAGCTTGGGCACGACGACGATGTCGCCCGCTGCGGCGGAGGCGACATCCGTGGTGTCCTTGCCGCACATGAGGTAGAGGTGGCCCAGACGCTCGGACTTGCGAGTGCGGGCGTTCGTGAGCTCGATGCCGGGGGTGATGGTGCCGGCCAGGACCTTAAGGAAGCTCAGGCGCCCGTTCTGGGGATCGTTCAGCGACTTGAAGGCGAAGACCACGGGGCGATCGTCGTCAGGAGAGATGTCGAGCTGCTCGCCGTTGACCAGCGGGATGCGACCGAAGTCCGCCATGGTCGGGAACCACGAGACGACGGCGTCCATGAAGGAGACGACGCCCTCCTCGCGCACGCAGCTGCCGGTGAACACGGGGACAAAGACGCGCTCAGCGACCGCCTTGGCCAGCAGGCCCTCAAGCTCCTCCTGGGTGATCTCCTCACCTTCGAGGTACTTCATCATGATCTCGTCATCGGCCTCGGCGACGAGGTCGGTGAGCTGGGCCCGGGCATTCTCGGCTGCCTGAGCGTATGCATCGGGAATCTCGGAGACGACGGGCTTGCCATCCACGAGGTGGCGCGCCTTCATGTGGACGATGTCGATGACGCCCTCGAACGAGTCGCCCGAACCCATGGGAATGGTCACGGGGCCGAGCTTGTTGCCGAAGCGCTCCTGCAGCGTGGCGAACGCGAGGTCGTAGTCGGCATCCGGGCGATCGATGCGGTTGATGAAGATGGCGCGTGCGAGCGAGAGGTCCTCGGCCGCGTACCAAAGGCGCGTGGTCACGGTTCCCGGGCCGCTCGCGGCATCGACCACGAACAACGCGGTCTCGCAAGCACTCATCGCGGCATAGGCATCGCCGACGAAATCAGGGTAGCACGGTGCGTCGAGCACGTTTATGCGGGTGCCCTCCCACTCGACGGGCGCGATCGAGGTGGAGATCGAGAATCCGCGCTCGCCTTCCTCGCCGTCATAGTCCAGCGTGGGCTTGGTGCCGGCGTGGCCTCCCAGGCGGGTGGTGCGGCCCGTCAGGTGAAGCATTGCCTCGGCCAGCATGGTCTTGCCCACGCCGCCTTGGCCCACGAGGACCACGTTCTTCACGCTCTCTGGTGCTTTTGCTGCCATGATGCCTCCTTCGTCGGAGTGTATTCGCGTGATGCAACGCACGTTGGTGCCAACCATACCCACGTGAGTGCCGACGGTGGGTGGCCTTTCGGGCAACGCTGCAGAGCGCGCCGCGAACGTATGGAGCCTCTTCGCGGGCGACTGGTCTGCACGAAACTGGCTTAGGGCTACGAGAAGTTTAGTCCCGTGCGCAAAAATCGATTAGGGCCACGCGTTTTACGCCCTCTAGCTGGCTCCTGGAATTCGAATCCTGCGGTTTTGTCCGCACGATGGCAACGAACGATACTGCGGGCATCGAAAACACGTAGCCCGAATCGATTTTTGCGTAGAAAACGAACGCTGGCGTGGCCCGAATCGATTTTTGTGCAAAAGGGACGAACGACGGGCATCCCTTGCCGGGCACAATGTCCGTTGCCGCCCAGACGAACGCCTGACGCTGTGGCAATGGGTATGAAACAACATACGCACAGACTGCTGGTAAAATCTGTAATTTAAAACCGCCGGCCCCAACGTCTAGCCGCGGTGAATCTGACCATCGACCCAAGGAGGTCGCGCAACAGCGCATGGACGTAGCCATTAGCATTATCGTCACGTTCCTGTTCACCCTCGCGAACGGCTTTTTCTCCGCTTCGGAAATGGCCGTCGTCAACGCGAAGCGAGCTGTCCTAGAGCCCGAGGCGGACGAGGGGGACAAGCGCGCGAAGAGCGCGATCGACCTTTCGTCCGACTCTGGTCAGTTCCTTGCCACGATCCAGGTCGCCATCACGCTCGTCGGCTTCGGCTCCTCCGCGTTCGCGGCGACGAGCCTTTCGGACCCGCTTGCGGAGCTGCTCATCGGCTTCGGCATCCCGACCGGCATCGCGGGCAACGTGGCCGTCGTGGCGATCACCCTCATCGTGGCCTATTTCTCGACCGTCATCGGCGAGCTGGTGCCCAAGCGCATCGCCCTCTCCGATGCCGAGTCCGTCGCAAAATCGGTCGCCGGCCCCATTCGCGGCTTCATGCGCATCGCCTCCCCGCTCGTTTGGCTGACCTCGAAATCGGCCGACGGCCTCTCCACCCTGCTGGGCATCAAGTCCGCCGACGACCGCCAGGACGTCTCGGAAGAGGAGATCAAATATATGGTCACCGACTCCGAGGAGCTCTCCGACGAGGAGAAGTCGATGATCCACGACGTCATCGACCTCGGCGACACCATCGCGCGCGAGGTCATGATCCCGCGCGTCGACATGACCTCGGTCGAGGATTCGTCGACCCTGAACCGCGTCCTCGCCATCATGCGCCGGACCGGCTATAGCCGCATCCCCGTTTACCACGGCTCCGTCGACCGCGTGATCGGCATCGCCCACATCAAGGACATCATCACCCCGATCCTCGACGAGGGTAAGGGGGAGGCCTCGGTCGCCGATTTCGTCCGTACCGCGACCTACGTCCCTGACACCAAGGACATCATCCCGCTGCTCTCCGAGATGCAGACGAGCCACGACCAGATGGTCATCGTCGTTGACGAGTACGGCGGAACCGCCGGTGTGCTCACCATCGAGGACATCGTCGAGGAGATCGTCGGCGAGATCGAGGACGAGTTCGACCCGGACAACAAGTACCTGACCAAGCTCTCGGACCGCGACTGGCTCGTCGACGGCCGCTTTGCGCTCGATGACGCGATGGATCTCGGCTGGCCTGTGGAGGACAATGAGGAGTACGAGACCATCGCCGGCTACATCCTCGAGCTCGCCGATAAGGTCCCGCACCCTGGCGACGTCTTCACGAAGGATGGCTACACCTTCCGCGTCCAGTCCATGCGCGGCCGCCGCGTGAGCCTGCTACGCGTGACCGCCCCGGAACCTGAGGAGTTCCCTGCGGAGCCGGGCGCCGAGGATGCCGATAAAGGCGCGGCCACCGATAAGGAATAGATAGTAAGGGCGTCGGTTGACTACAATGGGGGGACCTGCGCCACGCCCGCTCGCCGGGCTTGATCGAGAGGGGCCGGAATGGCTCAGCTGTTTGACATAAAGAAGGTCGTCGTCGGCCCGAAGAACCTTGAGGCCACCGTCGAGCTCGCGGCCAACGCGCCCCTGATGACGAGCGAGGACCTCGAGGGCACGACCCGCGTGTGGCAGGTCATGCCCGAACTTCGCGACCATGTGTGCCTGGGCGATGAGTCCGGCGTCTTTGGCGATGTGATGGGCAACACCGAGCTCGCGCACCTGCTCGAGCACGTGACCGTCGAACTGCTCGCCCGCACGGACATCGCGGGAGACATCGCCTGCGGCCAGACCACCGAGGTCGGGGAGCGCACTTACAAGATCACGCTGAAGTGCGTCGACGACGTGCTCGTGGTCGGCGCGCTCTCGAGCGCCGCTTGGCTCATGCAGTGGGCGTTCTCGGGCGGTGGCGATCCGAGGCCGGACGCCGACGCCATCGCCAAGGGCCTCGTCGCCCTGGTGGGAAGCTTGCCCCCGGTCGAGAAGAAACCCGAGGTCGCCGTGCGGGAGCCGGAACCCGAGGATGGCGAGATCGCGCCGGAGACAGCGGCTGGCGACGAGCCTGTTTCCGTGACCGAGGGCGCGGCGGAGCCAATGGAGGCCGCGGCGCCGATGGCGGAGCCTTCGCCGGAATCGGCGACCGAGCCCGCGGCGCCTTCCGAGACCGCGCGCACGGACGCTTCCAACGACAGGCATGTCGTCGACGAAGCCGAGGTCGAGGCTATTCTGGCGGCGGCGCCCGCAGCGGCTGAACCGATGACCGAGCCGGAGCAGAAAGACGATCAGGAGCCGGCGCGGGAGGCCGAACCTTTTGTGGAATCGGACCAAGAGGTGACGGTGGACCCTATGTCGGTGTCGACGGAGCTCGAGGCCGACGCCGACGCGCCTGAGACTGAGGTCAACGCGCCTGAGGCCGAGATTGACACCCCGGCTGCGCCCGAGGTCGCCGAGCCGGAACCCGTGTCCGAGGTTGTTGTAGCTGAACCTGTGCCCACGGACGCGCCGGTCGAGCCCGCTGTCGCAGCGGGCCCCGAGGAGGTGACTCCGGTTTCCGGCGAGTCTGCGGCCGCCCCGCAGGACGATGTACCCGAGCCCGTCACCTTCGACCCCGCCGCCGCGCCGTCCACCCCCGCGCCCTCGGAGCAAACCGCCGCGCCCGTCGATGAGCCTCCCGCGGCTCCCGTCGACGACTGGGGCCTAGGCGATGTCCCGCGCCCCCGGCTCGTTCGATAACGCCCACCCGATACCGGTGCGCCCGGCGACAAGGCCGGGTATGAGGTATCTGACGTCATAGCATTTCTTTCCAAGGAGGACTCCATGAGCAAGAAGACCGTTGGATTCGTTCTGGGCAGCATCTTCGGCGCGGCCGCCGGCGTCGTCGCCGGCATCATGATCGCGCCGCGCTCCGGCGCCGAGAGCCGCGCCATGGCCGCTGATGCCATGAACGACGCCTGGGACTCCGCCGTCGATACTTACGAGCGCGCCGGCGATGCCGTGGGCGAGCAGGTCTCCGGCTTCCGCCCGACCGTCGATGCGAAGGCCGACGAGCTGCGCGCCAAGGTCGACGCCGCCCGCGAGCGCATGGACCAGCTCCGCGACTCCCTCTCGGATGTCGTCGCTCAGACTTCTTCGCAGGTCAACGACGCCGTGAACACCGTCACCGACAAGGTCGTCTCGATGGCCGACATCGCAGCCGAGCAGGGCAGCGCCCCGGCCGAGGCCGTCCACGTCGAGGTCGTCGAGCCCGAGAAGGACGAGGCCTAACCTTGCTCAAGATCAACGACCTCTATGGCCGCAAGGTCTACGTTCCAAAGAAGGCCAAGAAGAAAAAAGGTGCCGACCCCTCTGAGGTCAAACTCAGCAAGCTGGGGAAGGTCCACATGGCGGTCTTCTCGCCGAACGGCCGGGAGGTCGTTGGCTTCCTCGTGACTAGGCCTGACATCGCCGGCATGGTCAAGCGCCCCGACGTCTTCCTCGCGTGGGACTCCTTCCGGGTCCTCGACGACGGGGGCCTGTGCGTGTCGCGCGAGGACGACGGCATGGATGACGCGGCCCGCAAGCGCCTTGGAGTCGACTGGGACTCTTGCGTCATGTGGGCGGGCATGGATGCCCAGACTGTCGGCGGAAAGAAGCTCGGCTACGTCTCGGACGCCGAGTACAACACGAAGACCGGCAAGGTCGCCAGGTTTTTCGTCGGCGACGGCGGGATGGCGCGCGCCCTCGTGGGCTCGTTCGAGATCCCGGCGTCCATGGTTCGCGGCTACTCCAAGGGCCGCATGATCGTCGATGACGCTGCCGCGGACATCGAGCTCAACGGCGGCGTCGCGGCAAAGGTCGGCGAGGGCTACGCGAAGGCAAAGGTCAAGGGCGCTGAGGCTGCGCATAAGGCGGGTAAGGCCGCCGGCGAGGCCGTCGATAAGGGCTCCTATGCCTTCGGACGCATGCTCGGCCGCGCCAAGCGCGCGATCGAGGACGCGACCGCGGAAGACGAGCCTAAGGCAAAGAAGGACGCCGAGCCTGAGCGCCCGACGGTGCCCGCCGCGGACGTGCGCGTGAGCGCGCCCGAGGGCAAGCTGCGAGCCGGCGCGGAGGAACGCGCCTCTCGCCCGGAGCCCACGACGTACGCCCCGGTTGCGGAGGATACAAAAAAGAAGAAACCCGCCGTGAAGCAGACGGCCAAATCGACCGCCAAGCCTGCCGCAAAGAAGCCCTCCTCCGAGCAGGCCGCCCGTGCGGTCGGCAAGCAGATCGGGCGCATGGGAAAGATGTTCTCGTCCTTCAAAGACGAGTTCGACAAGGCGAGTAAGTAGGCCGGCACCGTGAGGCGCCCCACAAAAAAGCAGGTGCTCAAGGTCGCCGGCTGCGCCGGGGCCGTTGCCGTGGTCGCCGCCGTGGCGGCCGCGAACGTCGCGATGCTGCTCTTCGGCGACACGATCGACGCTTATCTGGGTGCCGGGTCCGTTGACATCACCGAGGATCAAAAGGCCGCCGTCATGGAGGATGGCCGCAACCTCGCTCGCCGCATCGAGGGCGAGGGAATTGTGCTCCTGCGCAACGAGGACAATGCCCTGCCTCTGCCCGCGACCACAAAGAAGGTCAACGTTTTTGGTTGGGCCTCGACGCAGTGGGTCGCTTCCGGCTCCGGCTCCGGCCAGGTGAGCGGCGAGGCGAAGGGGCTTCTTGCCGCGCTGAAGGACGGCGGGATTGAGTACAACGAGCAGCTCGCGGACATGTACAAGAACTTCCATGGGGAGCGCGCGTTCAAGTCTGCCGGCGCGCTGAACAGCCGCTCGACGGAGTTCTGCCGCCTGTACGAGCCGAGCGTCTACGACAAGTCGTGCTACTCGGACGAGCTTCTTTCCAACGCGGAGAGCTACTCCGACACGGCCATCGTCGTCATCGGGCGCACTGCGGGCGAGAGCATCGACTGCCCGACGAAGCAGTACAAGATCAGCGCGCGCGGCGGGGACGTCACAATGGACGCGACGCGCGGCTACCTGGAGCTTTCCAGCGAGGAGATCGGGCTTTTGCGTTATGTGGGCGCCCATTACGCGCACACAGTCGTCGTGGTTAACTCGACGAACACGATGGAGCTCGGCGAGTTCGAGACCATTCCCGGCATCGACGCGACGCTGCTCGCGGGGCCTACGGGCGAGGTCGGCGCAGACGCCGTCGTCGCCGCGCTCAAGGGGGAGATCAACCCCTCCGGGCGCACCACCGACACCTTCGCTTACGACTTCTCTACAGCTGCGAGCTGGGCGAATGCCGGCGCCATGGGCGAGGGACTCTACACGAACAGCCGCGGGCTGTATCCTGCCGACGGCACGAAGAACCCCAACATCGGCGTCGACGAGGAGTACGACTCGCTGCGCTTCGTGGACTATGCCGAGGGCATCTACGTGGGGTATCGCTGGTACGAGACGGCGGACGCCGAGGGTTATTGGGACCATGTGGCCAATCGCCACGGCACGGGTTATGAAGGTGTCGTCCAGTACCCGTTCGGCTACGGGCTCAGCTACACGACCTTCGATTGGAAGGTCGTGTCTCGCACCCACGGGCAAGGTTCCCGCGTGGCGCGCGACACCGCCTACTCGACGACCGTTCGGGTGACGAACACGGGCGCGCGCGCCGGGCGCGACGTCGTGCAGCTCTACTGCACGCCTCCGTACACGAAGGGCGGTATCGAGAAACCCTCGACCATGCTCGTGGCGTACGCGAAGACCAAGCTCCTCGAGCCCGGCGAGAGCCAGGACGTCGAGCTCTCGTTCACCATGGACGACGTAGCCAGCTATGACTGCTACGACAAGAATACCGACGGCTTCGCGGGCTATGAGCTTGATGCCGGGACGTATACCGTCGAGCTCAAGCACAATGCGCACGAGGTCGCGGGCTGCGACTTCGCGACCACACAGCTCAAGGTGCCCAAGACCATCCAGTGCGCGGACGACCTGCAGACGGGCGCGGCGGTCCAGAACCGCTTCACCGGGGACGCGACGGTGGACGGCGTCTCGATCGACGGGTCGAATTCGAGTGCCGGCATCACCTGGCTCTCGCGCGGCGACTTCGCGGCCACCTTCCCGGCGAAGTGCGACCCCGACCGCCAGATCGCGGACAACGTCGCCGCGCTGAACCTCTACGACGAGCGGGCGGTCGAGGCGGATGCGGCCGAGTACCAGGGGCTCGTTGGGCAGCGGCCCTATGTCGCGTCCCGCGGTTCTGGCGATAAGGCCGCCCATAAGATCGCCGACGACGGCCGGCTGACCGACTTCGGCCGCGCGCTCGGCCAGGATTACAACGCCGAGGGGTGGGAAGAGCTTCTTGACAACCTCACGGTCGACGAGATGAGCCGGCTCGTGCTCCACGGCTACATCTCCACCTCCTCGATCGACCAGGTGGGCAAGCCGCTGACCAAGGAGGTCGACGGCCCCTCCCAGGTCGGGTCGTTCAACCAGCTCGCGACCGGCGTCGGCTATCCAAGCGGATCGGTGATCGCCCAGACCTGGAACGATGGGCTGGCCTGCGAGTACGGCCGGCAGCTCGGGCGCGAAGCCGCTGCCATTGGCGTCGACGGGCTCTATGCCCCGAGCGTCAACATCCACAGGACGCCGGTCGGGGGGCGCAACTACGAGTACTTCTCGGAAGACCCGCTCGTATCGGGCAACCTCGCCGCGGCCATCGTCACCGGAGCGAAGCAGACGGGGACGTACTGCTTCATCAAGCACATCGCGCTGAACAACCAGGACTCCTACCGCGACTCGCTCTACGAGTGGCTGACCGAGCAGACCCTGCGCGAGGTGTACCTGCGGCCCTTTAAGATCGCGGTCGAGAAGGGCGGCGCCACGGGCTTCATGAGCTCGTACAACCGCATCGGGGCGACGTGGTCCGGTGGCAATAAAGCCCTGCTCACGGGCGTCTTGCGCGGCGAATGGGGCTTCCAAGGCGCTGTGATCACGGACTATGCGGACCATCAGCAGTACATGAACGCCGACCAGATGCTGCGCGCCGGCGGTGACCTGTTCATGGACGGCGTCTTCCGCAACGGGCAGTTCAAGTACGGCTTCACGGCGGAGGAGCTCTCGACGGCGAGCGGATCGGCGAGCGAGACCCGCGCGCTGAGCTACTACACGAACCTTCGCCGGGCAGCTAAAGACGTTCTCTACACGTGGCTGAACGCTCGCGCGTCCCAAGACGTCGGGTACGTGCGCCCGGCAAAGAAGACGGGCAGCTCTTGGGTGCGCATCGCCGTCGGCGCTGCCGACATCGCGGTCGTCGCCGGCGCGGCCACGTGGGCGATTCGCCGCCGGCACGCGCGGCGCTGACGCCGGCCGCGGGGACGGCGCGGGTCGCGGCAGTCGCGCGGTTGCGCGATTGCGCGCGCAAGGGTGTCCCAGGAAGCCGCGCGCAATGATTGTCACCGGCTGATGTGTGTCCCAAAAACGCTGCACTGGGTGACAGTCATTGCGTGATGGGTGTCACCGGATGATGGGTGTCCCAGAAAGCTGCACGCAATGACTGTCACCCAGTGTTGGTGGGCGCTTGGCGGCGGCGCGGCGGGCGCGGAAGAAGGAGCGCAGCTGCGTCGCGGCCTCGTCGGCGAGGACACCGCTTCTGACCTCGAACTCGTGGTTGAGGCGCTCGTCATGGCTCACGTCAAAGAGAGTGCCGAGCGCGCCGCCCTTGGGGTCGGGCGCGCCGTAGACGCAGCGGTCGATGCGCGCATTGACCATGAGGCCGGCGCACATGAGGCAAGGCTCGAGCGTGACGTAGACCGTGCAACCGGTGAGGCGCCAGCGCCCGAGCGCGCGCGCCGCCGCGACCATCGCCGAGAACTCGGCGTGCGCGGAGGGGTCGAGGTCCGTCTCGCGCCGATTGTGCGCCCGCGCCACGACCTCGCCGTCGCAGACGACGACGGCCCCGATGGGCACTTCTCCCTCGCAGGCGGCGAGCGCCGCCTCGTCGAGCGCCATCCGCATGTAGTCCTCGTCGGATAAGGCGGCTCGCCTAATCGTGGGCTCTACCTCGGCCTTTGTCTCGAGCGTGGGCTCGGCCACCGGCTGTGCGTCGTTGCGTGCCGTCATCGGTTCCTCTCGTCGTCGGAAACATGTCACATGGGGTAGGATAATAGAGCTTGCATCAACGGAGGAGTGGCAGAGTGGTTGAATGCAGCGGTCTTGAAAACCGTCGTGCGGTAATCCCGTACCGAGGGTTCGAATCCCTCCTCCTCCGCCATATCGCCTGCCCCCGCCCAAGGAGGAAGCCATGCTCATCGTGATTCTCGTTGTCGTGGTCGTCGTTGTTCTCGCTGTTGCATGGATTTCGCTCAGCAACGGCATCGTCCGAGCTGCAAATAAGTGCGACAACGCCTGGCAGACCATCGACACTCAGCTTCAGCGCCGCAACGACCTCATTCCCAACCTCGTCGAGACGGTCAAGGGCTATGCCTCCCACGAGTCCGGCACCCTCGAGGCCGTGACGAGCGCCCGCGCCGCTGTCGCCTCCGCGGCTACCCCCGAGGCGAAGATGGAGGCGTCCGGTCAGCTCACCCGGGCGCTCCGCGGGCTTCTCGCTGTCGCCGAGGCCTACCCCGAGCTCAAGGCCAACGCGAACTTCCAGCAGCTTCAGGCAGACCTCACCGATACCGAGAACCGTATCAGCTATGCTCGCCAGAGCTATAACGACGTTGTCATGGACTACAACAACGCCATCCAGACCTTCCCCGGCAGCCTCGTGGCTGGCGGCCGCGCGCCCAAGCAGGGCTTCGCTGCCGACGCCGACGCGCGCCAGGCCCCGAAGGTCAGCTTCTAGCCGGACAACGCCTCAGGCGCGGCAAATCGAGTCCGCAGAAAAGAGGACGGGTACGAGCAAGCAATCGCTGGAGCTCGTACCCGTCCTTTACATACCGCCTAAACCACCTGGAACACAAAGAAGTCGAGGTAGTGAGTCTCCGGGACGCCCCAAAGGATGGGGTGGTCGGGGGCCTGCTGGCGCTCCTCGACCTGCTTGAGCTGCACGTTCGCCTGATGCGCAGCGTCGGCGATGGCCTCGGCGAGCAGATCGCGCGTCATGAAGTGGCTGCAGCTGCAAGTGGCCAGGTACCCTCCGCGCGGCAAGAGGCGCATGGCCTCGTAGTTGATCTCGCGGTAGCCGCGCGCCGCGTGCTTTACGGTGCCGCGGCTCTTTGTGAACGCGGGCGGGTCGAGCACGATAAGGTCGAAGGGGCCGCCCTCCTCACGGAGGCGAGCGCGGTCCTTTCGCAGCTCAGGCAGGTATTCGAGGACGTTCGCGCAGGTGAAGTCCATACGATCGTCGAGCCCGTTCAAGCGCGCGTTCTCGGCGGCGAGGTCGATGGCGGTCTGGCTGACGTCGACACAGCGCACGAAGTCGGCCCCGCCCGCGGCGGCGTTTAGGCCGAAGGGCCCCACGTGGCAGAAGCAGTCGAGCACGCGACGCCCGCCGGCGATCTGGCGGACGGCGCGTCGGTTGTACTTCTGGTCTAGGAAGAAGCCCGTCTTCTGGCTGATCTCGATGTCGAGGTCGAAGGACAGGCCGTTCTCGACGACCTTGATGCGCGGGGTGTCGGGGACCTCGGCGCCCTGGCCGTCCCACCAGCCCTTCGTTTGCGGCAGGCCTTCCTTCACGCGGGAGGGGGAATCGTTGCGCTCGTAGATGCAGCGCACGTCCTGCCCGTCTTCCTGGAGCACCTTGAGCAGCAGCGGGTAGATGATGGGGCGTAGCAGCTCCATGCCGACGGTGCCGACCTGGGAGACCAGCACGTGCTCGTAGCGGTCGACGATGAGGCCGGGCATACCGTCCGCCTCGGAGAACACGACGCGGCAGGCGTTGGTGTCCGGCTCGCAGCCGGGAAGCGCACACCCGCCCATAGCGACCTTGCGGTGCTCCCAGGCGTAGGCCACGCGCCGGGCCCAGAACGCCTCGTCCAGGCGGTCGTTCGCGTTGCGCGTGACGATGCGCACGCGGATCTTCGACTCCTGGGAAAGAAGCCCCGCCCCCTGCCAGGTTCCGTTCTCCTCAAAGACATCGACCACCGACCCGTTCGCGCACGGCTCGGCCTCGATCACCTCCCCCTCGAACACCCAGGGGTGCCCGGCCTTGAGGGCGCGGGCGGCCTTGCGCGTGACGATGAGCTTTGGGTAGGGGCGTGCTTGCTTCATGGGTTGCCTTTCTGGGGAGTCGGGGATGCCAGCGACATGGTAAGGACGGGCGCGAATTGTCCGATCAGCTCCGGAAGATTCGCGCCCGTCCCCAGGTCATCGTGCTTTTGCCTGCGTGAGCGGCATGTTTAATAGTGCCGGCCGTAACGGCCGCCTCCGATGCCGCGTCCGCGCGCACGGGAACCGGAGAACATCGTGCGCATGGGCTTCTTTGTGCTGCGCCCCTCCTGCGGGACGATGCGGCCGGCGTCGTAGCTGAAGCCGGGCAGGTCCCACGTGGGGATGAGCTTCTTTGTGAAGTACTCGATCTCGCGCAGGGGGCTGATCTCGTCGGGGCCGACGAAGGTGTAGGCGTGGCCCGTGGCGCCCGCGCGGCCGGTGCGGCCGATGCGGTGGACGTAGTCCTCGGGGTCCATCGGAACGTCGAAGTTCACGACCGCGTCGATGCCGGAGACGTCGATGCCGCGGCTCATGACGTCGGTCGCCACGAGCACCTGGATCTTTCCGTCGCGGAAGCGCTCGAGGGCGCGCTCGCGCTCCTTCTGGGTGCGGTCGGCGTGCATGACATCGACCTTGACCTGCGCGTTCTTGAGCATCTTGCTCACGTCGTCCACACGGTGCTTCGTGCGGCAGAACACCAGGACGCGCTCGGGTTTCTGGCCTGCGGCGCCGCCGGTCTCGAGCAGCGCGCGAAGGAGCTCCGGTTTCTGTGCTTGGGTCACGGGGCAGAGGTGCTCGTCGACCGTGTCCGCGGTCTCGCCCACACGAGCGATCTCGACGGTGACGGGGTCGGAAAGAAGCGCGTCGATGGTGCTCTTGATCGACGGCGGGATGGTCGCGGAGAAGAGAAGCGTCTGGTGCTTGGCCGGCAGGGCGTGCATTATGCGGCGGACGCTCGGCCAGAATCCCATGTCGAGCATGCGGTCGGCCTCATCGAGGACAAGGACCTCCACGCCCGAGAGGCTCACGTGGTCGTGCTCCATGAGGTCGAGCAGGCGCCCAGGGGTGGCGACGAGGAGGTCGCAGCCGGCCTCGAGCTGCTTGATCTGCTTCTCGAACTTGGTGCCGCCCATGACGATGACCGCGCGCTGACCGGTCTTCTCGCACACGACCTTGACGACGTCGTCGATCTGCGTGGCGAGCTCGCGGGTCGGGGTGACGATGAGCGCATGGGGGCCGCGGCCCTTCTTTCCGGCGATTCGCTGAAGCGTGGGCAGCGCGAAGGCTGCGGTCTTGCCCGTGCCGGTCTGCGCGGAGGCGACGATGTCGCGCCCCTCGAGCACGTGGGGGATGGCGCCAGCTTGGACCGGGGTCGGCGTGGTGAAGCCGAGGGCATCGACCCCGGCGAGGATCTGCTCGTTTAGCCCGAGCTCGGCAAATGTAGTAGTCATAGCTGCAAGTATCGCGCAAAACCGCAGGTCTTGCACGCGAGAAGGGCCTGGGAGGGGCCAGAGGGAAGAGTGGCTTACGTGTGTATATCTGTTATACTTCGACAATGTGTATACTTGTTATACTTGTCGTTGAACTGCGGTTTTATATGAATCGAGGTATCCAAATGCCTAGACAGAACCCGTTCACTCCCATGTTCGGAGGTAAGCCGCAACATTTCTTCGGGCGATCCCTTGAGCTGAATATCGTTAAACATGCGATTGCCGACGGAAACAGCCCGTACCGCGTCATCTTCGTGACGGGCAACCGTGGGTGCGGAAAGACGGCGCTGCTCGAGCAATTCTCGATCACGGCTCGGGAAGCAGGCTGGACAACGGTCGATGTTCACTCCGCCCACGCATCCGAGGATATTGTCCGCAGACTGGCGGGCGCGGACCAAAGGACCGTTGAGCGAGTGGCTGCCCACGAGGCCTTCGGTCTTTCTGCGGGTCACGTAGGTATTTCGGAAAGCAACCGATACGATGGCCGGGCGCTGACCGATGTCCTCGTCGCTGCCAGCGAGAAGCGCAAGCGCGGCGGGGTGTTCATTACCGTCGACGAGGCGCAGAAAATACCCGAGTCGGACATGGAGAACATCTGCGCGGCGGTTCAGATGACCTTGCGCAAGGGGTTCCCCGTCATGCTCGTCCTCGCGGGACTTTGCGGAGCGAAGGAAAAAATCAGCTCGTATAAGGGCTGCACCTTCATGCAACGGGCGTATGACATCAGACTCGGCAGCCTTGGTGTGGACGAGGCCCGTTCGGCGTTTGCCGGGATGCTCGACCTGACCGGCTTTGTGACGTGCGGAGAGGAGGAGCTCGAGTATTTATGCGCATGCAGCTATGGGTATCCGTACCTGATTCAGCTGCTCGGATATTACCTGGTTGAAGCTGCTGGCGTGAGTCATCCCAGAGGACATACCGCGGTTACCAAGGGGCTCGTGGACGAGGCAGACTTGTCGGCTCGCGTCGATTTTCGGGCAAATGTGATCGAGCCGTCCGTCGGCGATTTCGGACCAGGGATGACCGCCTACCTAGAAGCAATCGTCGATGGCGTGGGCGAAGACGGGCGCTCCTCTACGGGAGGCGCGGCCCGGGCGATCGGAAAGAGCGCCCAGCAGTGCGCTCCCTACCGAGCGCGCCTCATCGAGCGAGGGACCATCGTTCCGGCAGGCTATGGGTATGTGAGGCTCAACATCCCGCACCTACGAAGCTATTTCACGGAAGAGGACACCGGGAAACTGTCGGATGACGGCGCGAGAATCTGGAATTACTGAGAACGAACCCTCTCCGACGATGCGGCAAGAAGGGCTCGGGGGGCTCGAAAAGAAGGACCTGAGCACGAGAACGCCCCCGGCGGCAGCTTTGCCGTCGGGGGCGCCGTAACACTTAGGGTGGGTCCGCGCGCCTGCGCGAGGGGCTAGAACACGGGGATGACGGAGCCCTTGTACTGGTCCTCGATGAACTTCTTTGCGGTGTCGCTGGTCAGGGCCTTGACGAGGGCCTTGGTCTTGGGGGAGTCCTCCTCGCCCTTGCGGACGGCGACGATGTTGGCGTAGGTCTGCGCGGCCTCGGAGTCGGCGCCCTCGGAGGCGAGGGTCTTGGAGGTGTCGAGCCCGGCGGAGAGCGCGTAGTTGCCGTTGATCACAGCGAAGTCGGCGTCCTGCAGGGAGCGCGGCACGGCAGCGGCCTCGACCTCGACGAGCTGGATGTTGTGGGGGTTCTCGGCGATGTCGTTCGCGGTCGCCTCGAGCCCTGCGCCGTCCTTGAGCTTAATGACGCCCTGGTCCTGGAGCAGCAGCAGCGCACGGGCCTCGTTGGTGGCATCGGAGGGCACGGCGATCTTCGCGCCGTCGGGGACGTTCTTGATGTCAGAGCTCTTGCCGGCATAGAGGCCCATTGGCTCGAAGTGGATGGCCGCGGCGCTGGCGAGGTCGGTGCCGTTCTCCTGGTTGTAGTTGTCGAGGTAGGGCTTGTGCTGGAAGTAGTTGGCGTCGAGGCTGCCGTCGGAGAGCGCGACGTTGGGCTGGACGTAGTCGTTGTACTCGACGACCTTGAGCTCATAGCCGTCGGCCTTGAGCTCGTCGGCGACGGCGTTCAGGATCTCGGCGTGCGGGGAGGGGGAGGCGCCGACGGTGATCACGTTGTCGGACGACGCGTTGCTGCCCGAGCCGTTACTCGAAGACGCCGCCTGGCCGCTGCCACCGCAGGCGACGAGCGAAAGCGCGAGGCCGGCGCTGGCGAGAACGCCCGCGATGGGCTTGAGGTGCTGCTTGATAGACATAGTAAATCCTTTCCCTTTTGATGTTGTCTGAGGGTGAGATGACGTATGAGTCGCCGGAGGGGCCGGCGTTGGCTCCGATTAAAGAAGCTGAGTTCGGTGTATATGCGCTAAAAGCGCATTCGCTTGTCGCAGCCGCGCACCAGCAGGTTGCAGAGGGTCTGGATGACCTGGACCATGACGATGAGGATGATCACGGTGGCGATCATGACGTCGTCCTGGTAGCGCTGGTACCCATAGCGGATGGCGATGTCGCCCAGGCCGCCCGCGCCGACGGTGCCGGCCATGGCGGTGTAGCCGAGGATCGTGATGATGACGATCGGCAGGCCGCGCAGCAGGCTCGGGAGCCCTTCTCGCAGGTAGACCTTGAAGATGATCTCCCAGGTGGAGGCGCCCATGGAGGTCGCGGCCTCAACGAGCCCGCGGTCGACCTCGGCCTCGGAGGACTCGACCATGCGCGCGACGAACGGCGCGGCCGAGACGATCAACGGGAAGACCGCGGCGGGGACGCCGAGCGTGGTGCCCACGACGGCGCGGGTCACTGGGATGAGGAACAGCAGCAGGATGATGAACGGCAGCGAGCGGGCCATGTTCACGATCCAGCCGATGACGGAGTAGGCGATGCGGTTGGGCCTCAGGCCGTCGGGCGCGAGCACGGTGAGCAGCGTGCCGAGGACGATGCCGATGATGTAGGCGCCGAGGGTCGAGGCGAGCACCATGACGGCGGTGTCGACGGTGCCTTGCGCGAGGAGCGCGCCGTACTTACCGATGAATGCGCTGAAGTCCATCAGCGGGCACCTCCCTCGAACTGGAGCAGCGCCCGGGTGACATCTGCCTGCGGGTTGCCGAAGACCTGGTCGACCGTGCCCTGCTCGACCACGCGGCCCGCCTCCATGACGGCGATGCGCCCACAGATGCGGCGAGCGACGGCGAGCGAGTGGGTGATGAGCACGATGGTCACGCCGAGCTCCTTGTTGATGCGGGCAAGAAGGTCGAGCACCTGGCTCGTGGTGAGGGTGTCAAGCGCGGAGGTGGCCTCGTCGCACAGGAGCGTGTTCGGCCGCGTCATGAGGGCGCGGGCGATGGCCACGCGCTGCTGCTGGCCGCCCGAGAGCTGGGAGGGGTAGGAGTCCTCGCGCCCCTCGAGGCCGACGAGCTTGATGAGCTCGCGGCCGCGCGTCGTCGCCTCGTCGCGGCTCAGGCGACCGGCGGCGCTGGCGAGCGTAGCGGGAAAGACGACGTTCTCCAACACAGTGCGCTGCTGGAAGAGGTTGATGCCCTGGAAGATCATGCCAATATCGGCGCGGAGCTTGCGCAGCTCGCTGCCGCGCAGGTCGGTGACGTCGCGGCCGTCGATGCGGACGGTGCCGCTCGTGGGCTGCTCAAGCAGGTTGATGCAGCGGACGAGGGTCGACTTGCCGGCGCCGGACTCGCCGATGATGCCGAAGATCTCCCCGGACTCGATGGTGAGCGTGACGTCGTCGAGCGCGCGGTTGGAGCCGGACGCGCCGTCGAAGACTTTGGTTATGTTTGCGAGTTCAATCATAGCCAGTCGAGTATAGCAAGGTGTTTTCAGATGGCGTTTGGCGTGCTTAAACCGATAATCGATGGGTAGTTATCGCTTTGAGCTATAACGCCAGCTCGGCGACGCGATATTGTGCGCGGCCGTTGCTATACTGATTGGCGGTAAACACGATTCTGGCTGGAGGGACGCACATGCACTTTCTTCTTTCCCTCGCCATGACGATGCGAATGCGGGGGCACTGCTAGGCCCGGCCGCGCGGTCGACGCCACAAGCAGTGCTTTTTCGGTTTCTGTACCTCTCGCGTTCGCACAGGAGATTCACCCATGCCCATCAACATCCCCGACGGCCTGCCCGCCAAAGCCACCCTGCACCAGGAGCGCATCTTTGCCTTGGAGGAGGAAGTCGCCAACAACCAGCAGATTCGCCCGCTGCACGTGGTCATCCTCAACCTCATGCCCACCAAGGTCGAGACCGAGACGCAGATCCTGCGCCTGATCTCGAAGTCGCCGCTGCAGGTGAGCTGCGACTTCATGCGCGTGAGCAGCCACGAGGCGACGCATGTGAGCGCCGACCACTTGGTCAAGTTCTACGACACGTTCGACGCGCTCAAGGACAACTACTACGACGGCTTCATCATCACGGGCGCGCCGGTCGAGCAGATGGAGTTCGAGGACGTCGATTACTGGGACGAGTTTTGCCGGATCGTTGACTGGTCGCAGACGCACGCGCTCTCGACCATGTACCTGTGCTGGGGCGCTCTCGCGGGGCTCTACCACCTCTATGGCATCCCAAAGAAGATGCTCGGCTCGAAGCTCTTCGGCGTGTTCAAGCAGCGGCTCTGCGACGAGTACAACTTCCTGACCAACGGCTTCGACGAGGTGCACTACATGCCGCACTCCCGGCACGCGGCGATCGACACCGCGGCGCTCGCCGAGCACCCTGAGCTGCAGGTTCTTTCCGAGGGCTTCACCAGCGGCCCCGCGATCATCGCCACGCGCGACTTCCACGAGGTTTACGTGACGGGTCACTTCGAGTACGGTCGGGACACCCTGGGCTCCGAGTTCTGGCGCGACTTCCACAAGGGCCTGCCCATTCGCGTACCGGAGAACTACTTCCCCGACGACGACCCCGAGAAGCAGCCGATCTTCACGTGGCGCGCGCACGCGAACCTCCTGTACCGGAACTGGCTGAACTGGATCTACCAGATGACGCCCTACGAGCTCGAGCGGATCCCCGAGGTCATCGAGCAGCTGCGCGGCGGCGGCGACATCATGACGGACAAGTTCTAGGGGGTCTACGTGGCGCAAGGCGGCAAGGAGCGCATAACGGAGGAGCTGCTCGATCAGCTCCTCGCCTCGTCGACTCCGGAGGCATACCTCGCCTCCGAGGGGACGACGATCGAACGCGATCTGCCTGACTACCTGAACGAGTTGCTGGAAAGCCGCGGGATTCGCCGCTCTGACGTGGTGCGCGCAAGTGGGCTGAACGCGACTGTTGTCTACGACATCTTTTCCGGAAAGAGCCGCCCGGGCCACGACCATGCCGTCATGCTGGCCTTTGGCCTCGGCTGCAACTTGCGCGAGGCGCAGCGCCTGCTTCGGTTGGCGGGCGTGAGCGAGTTGTGGTGCAAGGTCCCGCGCGATGCGATCCTCATCTGGTGCTTCGAGCACGGCCTTTCTCGCGAGGAGGCCGATGACGAGTTGTATCGCCTCGGCGAGAAGACGCTTTTGGGCACCGGCCCGCTGCGTTGACGGCGCCTGTTCGCTCGACGGCCGCCCCGTCTGCGGTTTTGCCGCCCGTCGATTCAGTCGTCAACTGAAGATATACCGTCCCGCTGCGCTTAAACTGAAGTATCGGCGCCGCGTGCTCCTGCTGTGGGGGTGTCCCTGGTGCGCCAAAAAGGATGGGCGGTTTTGAACGACGAGCAGGTCATGCATGCCATGAGCATCGACGATATGTACCGCGTCGAGCGCGTGCTCGCTCGCGGTGCCGGTGGCGTGACCGAGCTCGTGACCATCGACGGCGCTGGCCCGTTCGTTAGAAAGAAGATCCCGAGCAAACTCGCCAATCAAGGTGTCTGGTCCCTCATCGAGTCGTGCGGCTGCGCTCGTCTTCCCAAGGTGGAGGCCACGTACTCGTTGCCCGACCAGTTCGTGGTCGTGTACGACTTCGTTCCCGGGCAGACGCTCGAGGAACTCGTGACGGCAAAGAAGCGCCTCGCCCCGCAGGAGGCGGCGAACCTTGCCGCGGACATCTGCGAGGCCGCGGCGGCGCTCCACTCGCGCGGGGTGGTTCACCGCGACCTGAGTCCCCGCAACGTCATCGTTGCCGCCGACGGTGCGCACCTCATCGACCTTGGCATCGCCCGCATGCGCGTCGAAGGCGCTTCTCGCGACACGACGTCGCTCGGCACACGCGGCTTCGCCTCACCGGAGCAGTACGGCTTCGCTCAGACCGACGCGCGCTCCGACGTGTATGCCATCGGCAAATTGCTCGGGTACATGCTCACGGGCCTGCAGCCGGACGGGGACGAGTACGAGCGGGCCCTGCGGGACACCGATGCGACCGATTCGCGTCTTGCGGAGGTTGTTGCTCGGGCATGCGCGTTCGAACCGAGCTCCAGGTACCAGAGCGCGGCCGAGATGGCCCGCGCCCTTGGGAGATGCGGCGACGCGGAGGTCGGCGCGCCCGCGGGTGGCGGTGCCTCGCCTGCCGTGCGCTCGGCGGCTGCTCGGAAGGCGCTGCCCGCGAAGGCGATCGTCTTGGCAATCGCGGTGGCGCTTCTTGCCGTTGCCCTGGCGCTCTTCTTTGTGCTCGGGTGGGGGAAAGAAGGGCACGGCGTGTCGGCTGACTCGGGTGGAGCGGCGGTGACGCCAACGTCGACGTCGACGTCGGCGGAACCAGGCGCGGTCCCCGTCGACGATCTACCGCTCAAAATCGCCGAGTACGGCTGGTCTGTCGACTCGATGGGTTACGTCCATGCGGCCGTCGGCTTGCAGAACACGAGCGAAAACATGGCTGTTGACATGCCGATTATTCGCGTGACGGGCTATGACGCCGCCGGTGCGCAGACCTTTACGGAGGAACAAGGCGCGATGGTTTGCCTTCCGGGACAGGTCTCGTACATCTACGTTCAGTCGACCGCGGAGGCAGGAACGACTGCCAGAGTCGAGGTCGCGCTTGAGGCCGGGGCCACGACCAAGGAGCGTCGGGTGACGATGCCGATCTCGCTCGACGTTTCGGACGTCTCGGCGAAGGCCAATTCGTTTGGTGGGCTGACGATTACGGGCAGCGTTTCGTTGAGCAGCGACGGCTCATGGAGCAGGTCTGCTCCGCTGTCCAACGCGGTGATGCTCACTTCCGTGTTGCGCGACGACGCGGGCCGGATCGTGGGCGGCACGACCGACTTCCTCACAACCGTCCCAGCCGCCGGCGAGTCTGCGCCCTTCTCCATAACGGACTACGCCGCGCCCGACTACGCGACTGTCGAGGTTCATGCCCAGCCGTGGTAGGCGGCTGCGGGCCGTTCGCGGAATAGCTCGCCAGATTCAGTTGGCAACTGAGGAATTCGAGCAAGGTGCTTTTCAGAATGGAAGCCAGCAATCGGCGTCCTACTGAACGGAGCATCGTATGAAGAAATTAATTGCCGTCGCAATCACTGGTTTGCTTGCCATATCGCTGGGGGCTTGCGGTTCATCCTCAAATAAAACTGAGCCCTCTTCCTCGGAACAAGGCCAGATGACAGAATCATCGGAGAAAAAGAGTGAAGTCGAAAACGTTGCCGATAACCTGAAGAACGAGGGGAAGAGCGTCGTGGACTCCCTTATAGGTGCAGGCGAATCATATGAGGATGTTTACGGCGAGTATAGCCAGAAAATCATTGATGCCACTCCAACTCTGATCGACGAGTTCAAGGCAGAGGCCGATGGTTCCGACGGTCAGACTGACTCGCTCGCAGAGATTAGCAACAAGAAAGTGGAAAAGCTCGCCGAGATTGCGAACGAGGGCGTTGAAAAAATGGCGAAGATCATGTACCGCAACGGCGATGAATACTCCGTTTATGACGAGTGGAGCCAGAAGCTGTACCAGGTGTATACGGACTACGGCACTCAGATTACGGACGCATATATGGACTACGCCACGAACTAGGGCGTTTTTTCGCTGAAGTTGTTTGATACCGGCGGGCGGCTTCGGTATGGCTGCCTGCCGGTGAAGCCATTTAAGGGGAGTCGAATTGATTTATTGCAAGAAATGCGGCAACGAGATCCTTGACGGCGATTTGTTTTGCCGTAAGTGTGGAGCCCCTTACGAGGAAGACGCCGATGATGCGGAACCCTCACAGTCGATTCAAAGCAAGAAGCGTCCACGGAGAGACAAGTGCCCTGCCTGCGGCGAGCCGATTTCCCCGCTGGATAAGGTGTGTCCTCTTTGCGGCTACGACCTTTCGGAACTCACCCGCGCTGACCGGGAGGAAAAGATCGCCAGCGTTCAGAGTGCTGTCGGATCCGCAAAGAATGCCGTGAAATCTGCTGAGGAGCACGTTCTCAAGCTTGGAGGGTGCGGGAAAGTTCTCTGGGCCTTCATCATTCTATATGCGTTTATACTCATCGCGCAGCTTGGAACGGGGTTCTTCTCCGGTTTGTCTAAGGTTCTATCCCATCCATTGGCCTTGATCTCCGTCGCAATTCTGATTGGACTCTTCTTCTATCTACAGAAGAAGGAGAGGTAGCCATGCCTAGCAACCCTGGTCTCATGGACGAGATTCGCTGCGACGAGAAGGACTACCTGATCTGGAAATGGCGTCCTGCGGGCATTACCCGTCGCGAAAACGCGATTCGCTGGGGCTCCTCTCTGCGTGTGCGCGACGGCTCGGTCGCTGTTTTCGTGTGCCGCCGCAAAGGAGAGAGCGCAATCGAGGAGTTTATCGAGGGTCCTTTTGACGAGATTCTTAAGACCTCGAACCTGCCGATTATTGCCAGCTTTGTTGCGGGGGCCTATGGAGGGGGCACGCCGTTTCCGGCGGAGGTCTACTTCATCAATCTGGCGAAGGTCATTCAGACGCGCTTTGCGGTGCGATACTTCGACGTCTTCGACACGCGCTTTCCGGACATTGGCGTTCCCGTGGCAGTTCGCGGTGCCATTACTTTCCACATTGCCGATTACCGGAGGTTCATCGAGCTGCATCGACTTGACGAGTTCGGTATTGAGGACTTCCGGACGCAGATAAAAGACACGGTTTCTCGCCGTGTAAAGACGATCTTGGCCGATATGCCTATGAACCTCGAGATTCCTTTGCAGCAGCTCGCGGGCCGTACCGACGACTTATCCGAGCTCGCGCAAAGGGCGCTCGCCCCGCGGCTTTTGGAGACATTTGGCATTGAGGTTGGTTCGCTCGACATCTCCGCGATTGATGTGGACAAAGAAAGCGAAGGGTATCAGCAGCTGATGTGGGTGTCTCGTGACGTGGCTGTGGCGACTGTCCGTGCGCAGACGGAGGCAAACGTCAAGAATATCCATGACATGCAGCGCGTTCAGATGGAGAACCTTCAGGAAACGCTGCGCATTGAGCGCGAAGAGGGTCAGTATCGGGTGCATAAGCAGACTCAATCCGCGAACCTGCCTTCGTTCCAGATAGAGACGCAGGCGGAAGTCGGCGTTGCAGGTGCGGAGGCGCTAGGGCACATGGGTGAGCACGGTTCGGCGAGCGTTGGCCTTGGCGGCGGGGGAGGAATGGATATGGCCGGCATGGCGGCGGGCATGGCGGTCGGCAGCGCCGTTGGTCAGAACATCGCAAGCACGTTGAACGGCATAATGGGCGGCTCTCCTTCCGGTTCTGGTGCGGCTCCGGGGGCTTCTGTGCCGCCGCCGATTCCTGTCGAGCGATATCACGTGGCCGTCAATGGCGCCGCGGCGGGACCGTTTGACCTTGCGGCTCTTCGTGGTATGGCGACGGCCGGGGACCTCGCTCCGTCTTCTCTTGTTTGGAAAGAAGGGATGGCCGATTGGGCACCGGCGAGCTCCGTGGCAGGGCTTGCGGTTCTGTTCAACAACGGCGGGGCAACTCCGCCGCCGATACCCGAACAGTAATCGGCGCTTGCGGCGTCCTTCTTGCCAAGAAAACAGCGAGGCTCCCTCCGGTTTTGCCCATACGTTGCCTGTTTGAGGCGGTGTTTTGGGCAAAACGGGAGGGAGCTTCGTGTGTCGGCGCTGCTGCGGCGACTCGCGCCCGGCGACTCGCGCCCGGCGACCCGCGCCCGGCGCGCCGCGCGCGAAAACCTACTTCACGCGGACGAGCTCGTACTCGTGGGTGCCGAGCCCGATCTTCTCGGCGTGCTCGATGCAGCTCTGCCAGTCCGTGTCCGGATGCGTGATGTAGAGCTTGTCGCCCGCGTGCTCCTCGTCGAGCTCGCCGGCGTCCTCGAGCTTCTGGCGCATGCGCGTGAACTCGGTGTCGGGCAGGGGAGCGGCGGCCTGGACGGCGTCGATGCGCGCCTGGTCGAGCGCGACCGGGTCGAAGCTCGCAAAGAAGCCGATGTCGCCGACGATGGGCTTGTCGTTCTCGTCGTGGCAGTCGCAGTTGGGGCTCACGTC
>QAKZ01000077.1 GCA_003150175.1 Coriobacteriia bacterium | reverse complement strand
TTTTTTATGCCCAAAAATCAGCAAAAACAACGTGGATTTCAAAAAGTAATCGTTCTTTGGAACGTGTTCAAAAGCAAAAAACCGGCTCAGATTTTCCACTGAACCGGTTTTCTGTTTGCGTAAACGTTTTTTTGTGGGCAAAAATGCACCCAAAATTCTTTGGGCAATACCGCACAATTCTCGATTTTTTCAATGCCGGATGGCGGCAACTGTGTAACACGCTGAAATAAATGGCCAAAAGCTTCGGGCGGTTTCACCTCCGCTCGTTTCTTACAACAAATAGGTAGTTTAAACTAACTAAAAGAAAAGAGATCATAATGATAGATTTTGAACTTGCATTTCGATACGCAGATGAAAAATCTCCAGTGCTTCGGCAGATTGCCGGAAACATTCCGAAAGGTCGCTGCATAGTACTTTGCGGCAACAGCGGGTGCGGAAAAACCACACTTCTGCGGTGCATAAACGGACTGATTCCGCAATTTTATGAAGGAGAACGAACGGGCTTTTGCCAGCTGAACGGACAGGACTCCGCCGGAATGAGCATCGGAGAGATCGGCGAGTTGGCCGCCTCGGTCTTTCAGGATCCGCGGAGCCAGTTTTTTTACTGTGAACAGTTCAAACAAGGTGGCATTTGGACTTGAAAACCACGGTTTGCCGCAAGAAAAAATACGGCAGAGAGTGGACGAAGCATTCCGGATATTTCATCTTGAACGGCTGAAGGACAGAAATGTTTATGAACTGTCCAGTGGTGAGCGACAGCTGATCTCCATTCTCTCGGCTTGGGCAATGGATACGGAAATTTTTCTTCTTGACGAGCCCACAGCAAACCTCGACTTTGCGGCAACGCAGCAACTAAAAAGCATTTTGTTTGCACTGAAAAAACAGGGCAAGACCCTGCTGCTCAGTGAGCACAGGTTGTATTATCTCACTGGCATTGCCGATGAATACTGGGTGATGGAAAATGGTGAGATCCAGGGAAAATATCCTGCTGAAGAGGCGAGAAAGTTTTCGCCGGAACAGCGGCAGGTGCTTTCTCTGCGTCCTCTTGATCTTGAGGAAATTTCTGTGCCGGAGAAGCCGCAGTCGCAGAAAGCAGTGCCGGAAGTACTTTGTGTTTCGGACATCTGCTATACATATAAAAGGAAATTAAATAGCACACTTTCCGGTATCAGTTTTTCCGTCCAAATGCATGAGATCATAGGGCTTGTGGGGGCAAACGGCTGTGGCAAAACCACGCTCGGCAAGCTGATTGCAGGACTCTATCACCCCTCTGGCGGCAGAATCGCACTTTTCGGAAAGCTGCAAAATCCAAAAAAGCTGCAAAAGCAAGTGTTGTTTATCATGCAGGAGGCAGAATTTCAATTCTTCACAAACTCCGTTCTGCACGAGCTGCAATATGGGCATAGCGTTACTCCGGAATTTGAAAAGAGAACAGAAGCACTTCTCAAAAGCATGGATATGTGGGACTGCCGTGACCGTCACCCCTTTTCACTTTCCGGCGGACAGATGCAGCGGCTGACGCTGATGATGGCATACCTCTCCGACAAACCAATCGTCATTCTTGACGAACCGACCGCCGGACAGGACGCAGAAAGCCTTGTGCGGTGTACAGCACTGATCCGTGAGATGCGAAAAGAAAAGACCGTTCTTATGATCACCCATGATCTTGAATTGATCGCAGGCGTATGCGACCGCTGCATTGGTCTTTCAGACGGACGGATTGAAACAGAATTTCCCACACAGACCGCACAGGATTTGCAGACGATACGACGGTATATGGAATGTTTTCATTCTGCTGAAGCTCCGCCGAAAAAGAAGCACAGGGAGCTGTTTCACCCTGTAACAAAGCTGATCTTCTGGATCGCACTGATGGTTGTGATATCCACGGCAAACAACAACTTGGTTTATGCCGCATATGCTGTGCTGATTTTGTTGACCGTCGCCGACGGCTGGTTCGGAACGGCTCTCGCCGGCGGTGTGAGCTTCGGGGCATTATGGGCGGCAAATATGCTGTTTCCAAATACCGTATTTTCATTTACACTCGTATTGTTTCCGCGTATCATCGCCATTGGCATCTCTATGCGGACACTGATCGGGCGAAACGAAGCAAGCCGCACGCTTGCAGCACTACGCAATCTGCATCTGCCGGAGCAGCTCATTATGATTGTCGCCGTGATTTTCCGCTTCTTTCCGGTGCTGTCCGGCGATATGAAGCTGCTGCGGCAATCGATCCGAACCCGAGGCGCATTTGTGACACTGTGGCAAAAGCTGCGTGCCCTTCCTGCCTATATTGAGATCCTTACGGTTCCGATGGCACTGCGTGTCATCCGCATTGCGGAAACACTTTCCGCCTCCGCTGAAACACGGGGAATAGATTTAAAGCGAAGTAAGAGCAATTATCTTTTGCTTCGTTTTTCCGCATGGGATATGATATTCTGTGTTCTGTTGGCAGCTTCGATCACCGTCGGTCTTATTCTGTGACAGCTGCCCGAAAAGTGGCTTTCAAAATAAAAATACACATAATATAAAGGAATTTTTTGCCTATGAAAACCGCAAACACAAACAAACTGAAAATCAAGGACATCATTACCGTTGTCCTGCTGGCACTGATCAATGTCGTGATCTTCTTTGCAAGTTCCCTTTTGTATGCAACGCCGATTACCATTATTCTCATGCCTGTGTTCTTCTCTTTGCTGGAAGGCGTTATTTACTTTATCATCGGCACAAAGGTCAAAAAGCCCGGTGCTTTCTTCATTTACAGCGTTGTCCGTGCTATTATGGGCGGATATTTGCCGTATATCCTTCTGTTTATCCTCTCCGGTGTTATCGCAGAACTGCTTTTGTGGAAAATCGGTTATGGAAACGGAAAGGCTCTCACCGCAAGCTACATCATCAATCAAGTGTTTGCCGCTTTTGGAAGCACCGTGATTCCTTACGCCATTGCTGTAAAAGCCATGGCAGATCAGGCTGTGTCCGACGGTCGTCAGGATAACATTCTAAAGGCTTCCGAAATTCTACAGTCTTGCCCTGATTGCAGGAGTGATCGCTGCCGCATTTATTGGTGCAACCATGGGCAAGCGGGTCGTAAAGAAGCATCTTACAGCACAATGCACAACGGAGGAACGCAATGATGAATAAAACCTCTGAACCAAAGCGATCCGCATTTTCATGGCTCATGGAGCTTGCAGAAGTCAGACGGGGCGAATATGTATTCAGCATTCTCGTTGCACTGGCAGGCGTTGCTTGTTCGCTCTTTCCTTATTTTAGGCAATACCGCACAAAGATTGTGCGACAGATGCGTCGTCAAATTTTCCGTCAGATGAAACAAAAAGCGGAGTGAATACTTGATGTATTCACGAGCATTTTTGTGAAATATGACGGAAAATTTGCAAGCAGATGGCGTGCAAAGTCGCCAGACGCTCTTTGTGCGGTATTGCCTTTATTATCATCCAAATCATTACTGCACTTGTAAACGACACAGCGGAGCTTTCACGCTGCCTGATACTCTGTACCTGGATGGCGGTCTTTTGGGTATTACGCTATGTGCTGCACAGCATTTCCACCTCGCTTTCTCATCATGCTACATTTTATGCACTGTCCAATACCCACATACGGCTGTTGGACAAATTGGCAGCATTGCCGGTGGGTGCGGTGCTTGACCGTTCTTCTGGTGCATATAAAAATATTATCGTGGAGCGTGTGGATTCTATCGAAGCGACCCTTGCACACCTCCTGCCGGAGATGACTGCCAATATCGCAGGGGCATTGGCGGTACTGGCAGTGCTGTTTCTCGAAGACTGGCGTATGGGGTTCTCTATGCTGATTGTTGTTCCTCTGGGCATTCTCTGCTTTATGTCCATGCTCAGAGGGTATAGCGAGAAGTTTCAGCGTACTGTCACCTCGACAAAAGCACTCAACGACACGGCTGTCGAGTACATCAGCGGCATTGAGGTCATCAAGGCATTCGGTCAGTCAAAAACCAGCTACGCAAAGTTTGTCTTCGCTGCAAAAGAGGGTGCAGATTGTTTTATCGACTGGATGCGGGGCAGCCTTTTCGGCCAGGTAGCGGGAATGGCAATATTTCCTTCAACATTGCTGGGAATTTTGCCGGTGGGCTGCCTGCTCTATATGCACAGAACACTGTCGGCAGAAACCTTTCTGGCGGTCATTGTGCTTTCTTTCGGCGTTATGCAGCCGCTGATCACTGCCCTTTCCTACACTGATGACATTGCACAGGTCAAAATCATTATCGGCGAAGTGGCAGAGGTGCTTTCCGGCGAGGAGATGCAGCGTCCGAAAAAAGCGAAAAAGCTGCCGGCGGATAACGCCATCGAACTGAAAAATGTTTGCTTTGCCTATCACGACAAGGAAGTGCTGCACGGAATCAACCTACACATTGCTCCGGGAACGGTCAATGCACTTGTGGGTCCATCCGGCAACAGAAAGTCCACCATTGCCCGGCTCATTGCATCTCTGTGGGAGGTGAAGGACGGTGCAATCGAGCTGGGCGGTGTGGATATTCGCCAGCTCCCGCTTAAAGATTGCACTGACCGCATCGCCTATGTATCGCAGGACAACTATTTATTCGATCTCTCGGTAATGGATAATATCCGCATGGGAAGAAAGGGTGCAAGTGACAGGGAAGTGATCGATGCCGCAAAGAAATGCGGCTGTCATGCATTCATCATGGGGCTGGAAAACGGCTATCAGACGATGTGCGGGACATCTGGCGGACACCTCTCCGGCGGCGAGCGGCAACGTATTTCCATTGCCCGTGCCATGCTGAAGGATGCACCTATCGTCATTTTGGACGAAGCTACCTCTTACACCGATCCGGAGAATGAGGCAGTCATCCAGTCTGCACTGGCACAGCTGGTGCAAGGTAAGACGCTGCTGGTCATTGCACACCGCCTTTCCACCATTACGGATGCCGACCAGATCATTGTAGTCAATCAGGGGCGGATAGAAGCGACCGGTACGCAGGAAGAACTTCTTGCATCCTGTCCGCTTTATCAAACCATGTGGGAAGCCCACATCAACGTCAAAGACAATGGGGAGGTGGCGTAATACTTCAGACACTGAGAAAATTCTTTGCTTTCTGCGGGGCAGAAAATCGCAAAATGTTTATCACTTCAATCTGGAATCTGGCTGGGTGTGGTCAGTGCCATTTGTTCTGCTATGCGAATTCCCGCCGCTGCCATCGTCATTCAGGCACTTTTGAATCAGAACGTCACCATGGAAACGCTTTGGACGAGCCTTGGCATGATTGTGATCTCATTAATCATTACCATCATCATCAACATGAGAGCCACCATGCTCCAGACCCGTGCGGGCTACCGTGCCTGTGCCAACAAGCGGATCGAGATCGCGGAACACCTGCGTTATCTCTCTATGGGCTGGTTCAATGATAACAGTCTTGGCGAGGTAACCGCTGTCACTACCAACACCATGGAAAACATGGCCAACATTGCCACACGGGTGGTCATGGTCACAA
>QAKZ01000052.1:40523-80661 GCA_003150175.1 Coriobacteriia bacterium | reverse complement strand
GGCGAGTTCGATGGTGCAGAGATAATCCGCCACTTGCTCGAGGCGGTAGTCGGTCATCGACGTCTTGCGTCGACGGACGACCCCTTTTGAAAGGACCTTGTCCACAGAGCGGTCGAGCGCCTGCTTGACGATGTCCTGGCCGTTGTCGTAATAGACCTTCACATCGTCGAAGGATTGGAAGAAGTCCAAGTTTTCAACCATGGTGGAGGAGATATCGCGCCCCATGCGCTCCATCAGCCTCGCCGGGTCTTCGAACTGGCTGCGGCGGTAGACGAACGTGATATAGGAGATGGGGAGCTTGCGAACAAACGAGGAGAAGTAGGCGAGCATGGCCTTGCGCTGCTCGATGCCAAGAAACTCATAGCCCTTGTGCCCGTTCATGAGTGGCTCGGAGTGGAACGGGATGTTGGGGAGGCCGGCCCTGGCGAGCTTGGCTTCATAGCCCGTGACCGCCTCGACGATGCTGTCTGCCTAGTCGTGAAAGACGAGTGTGGGCAGGTAGTAGCGAGCTCTGCCGCCGCGGTCGCCGCTCTCGTCGACGAAAATGCTGAGCTCCTTGGCCAATGGGGACTCCTAATGGAATAGATAGAAAAAGCCGGGGGACTCCCCCGGCACTTGGGGGTAGCTCAATGAGCCACCAATAACCTTGTAGCATGCACTGGCGGTGAACACAAGAGAGGAACGGGTCGTCGGGATCCTTTGCGAGCCGGTACATGGCGTCGCGGCTGATGCGCAGCATCGCGCACGCCTCGTCGGCGCCGAATATCGCGTTGGTCGATGCGACGAGCCTCACCTGGCTCCCACCAATGCTCTTGGTCATGGTCGCCTTCGAGCTCCTTTCGTCTCGATGCTCCCTCGCGTGCCCGGTATGATTGTGGCTGGTGGCTCGCTCGCTAAGGGGCGGTTGAGTTTCGAAACAGGCGTTTTCGGCGCTATCGAACCTCCAAGGACGGCCCACCGTGCTCTTTGGGACAAAAGCAAAAAAATCAATGCCCTGAGTTTGAAAGAAGTTTTAAAGTTGTCCCAGTTTTTTGTCCCCGAAGCCGGCGAAACGCGACATGACGTTACCCGGCGGCACTCGGCTCGAGGCGGCGCCGAAAACTGGATGCAACTGGAATGATCAGACGGCGGAGCCGAAGCCATCGAGCGGGAGCAAAATAAGATGTTTTACGCCTTGTGACACTAGGTTACGAAATACGATATAACCGCAGTTCAGAAATGGTGTTCTCGGGATTCTGAGGGCACTCTTTGTTACACTCTAAGACGCTTCCGACGGGATAATTTGTACGAAGATTCGTACGCGTACAAATGCGGTTTGAGAATAGTTGCGGGTGGCTTTTGGACTTGAGCGGGCCCTTCTTGCGCGATCCCGGGCGTTCCCGAAGCTTTGCCGTCGCGCCTTCAGGTCGGTTCAAAAAAGCGGCGCGCCCTTGGAATCGGGCGCTCCGCTTTTGCGCTTCGATATGTGCTGAGGATGGTCAGAAGAGCTTGGAGACGGCCTCGACGGCTTGACGCTTGGCGTCCATGTTCACGTGCGTGTAGATGTCCATGGTGATCTGCGAGCTGTAGTGGCCCGTCAGCTCCTGCATCACCTTTGGGTGCACGTTGCCCATGGCGAGCATGGTGAGGCAGGTGTGGCGAAGCTCGTGGAGCGTGAAGCCACCAAGGTCGAAACTCTCCCGGTCGATGGCCCACCAGCGGCTCATGGTGCCTGGTTTGACGCGCTCACCGTAATGCCCTGCGATGGCCGCCCCGTCCTCGATCTGCTCGAGGTAGCCCTCCTCGGGCTTGTGGGAGCTGTTGGTCTTGGCGAACTGCGCTGCCTGTGCCTCCTTCATCTTGAGGAGCGCATCTCTGATGACCGGGGAGAGCGGCAGCAGGCGCATGCCCGCCTTGGTCTTGGTTCCCTTGAGGTTGCCGAGGCTGTCGTAGCTGTGGCTCACGTCCACAACGTTGCGCTCGAAGTCGACATCGCCCCACGACAGGCCGCAGATCTCGCCGCGCCTGAGGCCCAACGTGACTGTGAGCAGGTAGGCGCACTCGTGAGGGTCGGTGGGATCGAGCTCGGCCACGAGCTCGCGCACCTTGTCGGGCTGCATAGCCTTCTTGGGCTTGGTGTCCATCCTGGGCGAGTCGGCCATGTCGCAGGGGTTCGCCACGAGGATGCCCTCCTTCACGGCGCGCTGGAAGACGAGCGTTATGTTGTCGTGGATCTGGTTGACGTAGGAGCCGCCGCTCTTCCTGCCCGAGAGTGTGTCACCCTGCATCATGGCCACGTAGACGTTGTTGAGCATCTGCGGCGTGACGTCTTCGAGCTTCACTCCGCCGATGTGGTGGCACACCGCCTTGAACTGCCACTCCTGCTTGCCGAGCGTTGCCTCGGTGACCTCCTTCTTGGCGCGTCGCTCCTCGAGGTAGCGGTCGCAGTACTCCCTGAGCGTGTGGCTGGTCTTGCCCTGTATTCGGTTGCCCTCGAGCTCCTCGATGAACTCGCGGAGCGCGGACTTGGCATCGCTGAGGGTTCCCTTGAACGCCCGCACCTTGGTGACGTACTTGCCCGTCTTCGGGCCCTTGCTGGTAGAGACGCGCAGCTGCCACTTCCGGCACTTGCTCTTGGGCTTGTCCTTCTCGAGCTGGATGATGGAGCCCGAGCCCTTGGTGGTCTTTCCCGCCATGGCTAGATCGCCGCCTTGCGGGTGGCGGCGAGGGCGGCTGCCTGTTTGGCGGCGCGCTGCTCCACGAAGCCGATGAAGGCCATGACGACCTCGCGGTCCATGACGGACAGCGCCGCCACGCGCTCGTCGAGCGAGGGCTTGGAGAGCTCGTCGATGTCGGCGCGACCAACCACGAGGTCGATGGAGACGCCGAGCTTGTCGGCCATGGCCCACGCGGCCTGTATGGGTATGCGGCAGTCGGGGTTCTCGGGCGCGCGCTCGTAGCGCGAGTAGGTCGAGTTGGGGATGCCGAGCTCGTCGGCGAAGTCCTTTGCGCAGCGGTAGCCGGCATCGCGGCGGAGCCTCTGGAGCGTACGCTTCCCGCGGTCCTTGGGCGCGCGGGGGCGCGGATTGGCGCATGATGACATATACTGTCACCTGTCCTTTCTCTGATTCGCGTTTGGGATTTGGACACGAGTGCCCGCGGGAGCTGCAACTCCTGTGGGCACGCCTGTATTCGGGCTATTCCTTTTCCGGCGCCACCCCCTTCGAGCCGTCGTACTCGACGTAGACGCCCCTGCCCGCATCGAGGGGCTCACGCAGCGCGGAGCCGTCGACCGTCCTCGTGAACACGCGGAAGCCGCCTAGGTCGAGCTCCTGGTGCGCGCGGTCGTAGGCGTCCATGATGGCGTCGATGGAGTTGCGCACCTCGAGCTCCTGGCGCTCGTCGGCGCGCTCGGCCAGGTAATTCCTGAATGCCTCGCGCAGGTCCGCGGCGGTGGCGCCCAGGTAGAAGTCGGGCCTCTCGCGGTCGAGCTCGGCGAGGAACACGTCCTCGAGGCGCGCGCACACCGCCGCGATGCGGCGCTCCTCGCGCCTGGCGGCGCGGCGGGCCTCGTCGGCGTTCTTCTGCGTGAGGAACTCCAGGTAGCTGTCGAGCATGGCGCGGTACTCCGGCGCGAGCGCGTCGTAGCGCGCCTGCACCTCGCCGCGGATGGGGCCCTCCGGCTGCTCGGAGCGGCCGACGATGAGGTCGATGGGCACGCTGAACATGTCCGCGAAGCGCCAGGCCACGGGAAGGGGGATCTTCTCGGGGCTGGACTCGTAGCGCGCGTAGGTGGTGAGCGGGATCTCCGCCGCCGCCGCGAACTCCTTGGCGGTCCTGTAGCCTGCCACCTTCCTCAGCTCCTGCAACGCGCTCGCCATCGCTACTCACTCCTTCTGTTTGTGTACGTCCTGTGGCGGAGGGCCGCCCGGGGTGCACTCAATCCATGCGGCACTATACGTTCAATTATAGCTTGTTGCGACAAGATACGTCACTGTAAACGCCATCTGTAGCAAAGTATCCCATATCGTGCCAATTCGAATGGTATTCTGCCGCTGCGCTCGCGGGATGTTCCCACCAGATGAAATCCGAATAGCCGCGGTGCGCCGTAAACGCGAATCAGGGAGAGGAATTGAAAATGTCCCAAAGCTTCGAAGAGATTCCCATCATGATGACCCCGAGCAGCTCGCGCGGATCACGGGCGCAATCTCGACAGCGTGCGCCGCGGCATCCGCGAGGGGCGCATCCCGGCCGACAAGGTGAACGGCTGCTGGATGATCTGCCGCGACCGCGTGTTCAAGAACGCGGCGGGCTGCGCGGGAGGTGCCGCGCATGGGGCTGCTCTGTAGGTCGCGGGCATTGGCGCAGCCGGCTTTCGCCATTGGTCTAAACAGTCATTTTTATATTGGCATTAACACCGGCGTTGCAGCGCCCGGTGGTGCGGACGCTCGCTCGGTGTCGCCCACGAAACGGAGAGGGACGCGGTTGCAGCCGCGCCCCTCGAGAGCGATTCCCTGGCAGGATTCACGGGTGACAGTTTAGCGCAGGACGCGGCGGCTTGCGCGAAATCGCGCGCGGCCGGTGCCGTTTCGTGGGGGTCACTCCCACCTGCTGCTGAATTCGGCTGCGGCGCCGACGCGGGCGGTGCGTCATGAGCCGATGGGAACGCGTTCCGGCGGAGCTGAAGGCGCAGTCGCGCTGGGCGTGCTGGCGGCTCGGGGAGCGTGCGGGGCGCAGGACCAAGATGCCCGTGTGCGCGAGGACCGGAAGGATGGCGAGCTCGACCGACGCCGCCACCTGGTGCGACTTCGACGAGGCGGTGGCCGCCTGCGACCGGATGAAGTGCTCAGGCGTGGGGTTCGTGTTCGGGCCCAACCGCGCATACACCGGTCTCGACCTCGACCACGCGCTGCATCGCCGCACCCCACGTTCGGCATCGTGAGGCCGGCTGTTCCCAACACGCGGGTGGACTGCCTATCCCATGGGCAGAGCGTGTTCGCGGACGCAACGAACGCGACGCAGTCGGTGGATTTGGCTTACGACGCGCTGATCAACGAGGTCGATGTCAACAAGATGCGTGCTCCTCTCGGACGTGATGTTCGACTCGGCCAAGAACGCGGACGCGAAGAGGATTCCGGCTCCGTTCGGTAAGGGTGACTGCGCCGTGTTCCGAAAGGCGATGAGTACCGATGACGCCATCACGGAGTTCGCGCCCGTACTGCGTGCCGAGGCGCAGCCGAGGGCGCTGAGGCTGACGTTGCAGGCACTCGGCGACCTCACCGGGCTAGGCATCAGCTACTTCGACTTCGACAGCGTGGAGTACGTGAAGACGGCTACCGAGGTGTCGAGCGACAACAGCGCGCTCATGCACAACATCCGCAAGCATGAGAACACGCTGCAGAGGCCAATCTACGACTTCTCTCGTGCGGTGTTGGCATGTGCAGGGACGATGGGTATTGCGGTCTTTGATGAAGGCGACGAAGACGTGGTGTTCGACGATAGCATCATCCAGGGCACTGAGGCCGAGAAGGAGCGCGACATGAAGGAGGTCGCCGCGAGGCTGATGTAGCCATGGGAGTATCGTGTTCGCTGGTATGGGGAGAGCGAGGACGTCGCCAAGCGCAATGTTGCCACCAGCGCGGCACGGGCGGCTTCGTAGAGTTCTTCTCGGCACGTTGCCATTCGGCATGAAAAGGGCTTCTCGCCCCAAGTCTCACATGGGATGCGGGTAGAGAAGCCATGAAACGCCTGGGATGCCATGCGAAGCAGGAAGGGCTTGTAAGGCCCTTCTTGCCCAGCTATGAAATTAGGCCTGGGAAGTGGACAGCCATGAATCCGCCGAGGGCCGCAACGTTCTGCGCAAAGGACGCGCCTTCGTTGATAGCCTTGATCGAGTTCCAAAGCGATTTGATGACCGAGGGCTTGGGTTCCTTCTCGGCCAGAACATCCTTCAGAGCGTCTATAGCGTCTGAGGCCATAGCACGATTGTCTGCAGACAGCTCCGAAAGAGACTCCTTTAGGGCGGAGAAGATGCCCTCGAGCTCTTCTCCGCCAATGCCGTTCGTTTGGTTGATTGTGGTTGATGCGTTGTCCGCTGTTTGGGTGGCGATAGCGGCACCCGAGTTGTTGAAGTTGTTTATCTGGGTCACGCTGGCATCCATTCCGTTCTTGATGGCTTCGACCGTAATTGCCCTGGCGACACCGATGACCAAACGTCGGGCAACGCTATCAAGGAAGCCACTTGCCATGTCGTTGAACTTCTTGGAGCCGTTACCGTAGGGATAGAGAATCGAATCGCAACGCGACAGATCGCGGGCAACGATGTCCTTGAGCACAAGGTAAACGACAGCACATTCGCTCTCGAAGCCGGGCGGGAAGCTGAAGATAGTTCCGAAGCTTCCTTTGACCTCGTCAACCTCTGTTGCGGCATCGAAACCCTCGGGAAGATGGTTCTTCACGCAGTCGTCGACGAAGGCCTTTGTCAGCGGGTCGTCATCGATGAAATTGAGATAGCGCTCCAGCGCAGGGCCCAGCGAATAGTAATCGGACCGCAGTAGGGCGTTCGCCTCGCTGTTGTGCTCGTATAGGAGGACTTTGAGGGTGGTCTTCTTATCGGTCATTGGCTTGTCCTATTCCGCAGTAGGGGCACGTGTAGATCGACATGGAAAGTGACGGCTGGATCTTCGAGCTTCTTCCGCAGTCGTGGCATGTTGCGAGCTCCAATGCCTCGACAGACGCACTCAATGGAATCTCGGGCTCGTCACCGCCCTTGGTCTTGACCTTGAAGTCTACAAAGCCGCTCTTGTGCTTCTTGGTCTGCTTTTCAAGCTCTTTGGCTATGGCGGCTACGGCGCGGTTCTTCGCTATGGCCAGGGCAAGTTCTACGACGTCTTCGGTGAGGAAGTTGTCGGCCGTTAGGCCGCAGGCGGGACAGTGAACAGCCAGCACAGAGTCATCCTCAACGCCTTCGACGGAGACTTTGAACAGCTCGCCGCAGTGTGGGCAGTGGAAGAGGACAAAGCCGTCTTCGTCGGATGGGATCTCGATGCGAAAGCTGATGTTGTCCAAATTGCCTCCTAGTGGTCTCTAGCTAGGTAAATGATACGATCCGAGGCGGACGTTTGACGGTACTTATGGCGTTAGCAGCACAAATAGACACGGGTATGGCGTTGGGGATACGAGGGCCGCCTGGGGCTCGTGCGGGCAGTGGCGGGTTCGGCGGCGCCCGGAGGACTCTCGGGTGCCGACAGGTACAAGTGCGATGATCCTGCGGGCGCTGAGTTGAGGGATACTGCATCTGGTGACGGGCGGTGACCGATTCGCCGCTGGCCACGGGTCTGCCCCCGCCGGCGGCCCTGGGCCGTGGGCAGGGGCAGATAGAATAGTTTCTTGCGAGCGGTGGTTGCTCTCAATCGAGCGTCGGCGTTCCGATTTGGCAAATGATCGCCTGACGGCACGCTAACTCACGATATGAGCGGGGTTATCATGGGCCGGGTTGACAAATCGATGATATGGACGGAACTTCGGCATGGGGTGCTTTCTTGCTACTAAGGAAAATACCAGTAGTACGACCTATAGCCCAACTGAAGCGTTCTTCTTGGGCGGGATGTTGATGTGCGGTGATGAGCACAGCCGTTATAATTTCGTCTCGCTTGCCCGTCACAATCATGGTTACGCCAATCCCCGCTTGCTTGCCGAGCATCGAGAGCTTATCCATGTTTTGGCAAAGCATGTTGGCGGAGAAGTCACGGAGCTCAGAAATAAGCGTTTCGAGGGCTTCGAAGTGCACTTCCACTCCTCCAAAGACACTGAGAAGACGATTCTCGAGCGCGCGCAAACTGCCGTAACAAATGGAACCTCGGATACTTGGAAGGCTATGCTGGCCGGCATGTTTGACGGGCGCGCTAGCTATGATCGCAAGCGCGGTACGCAAGCTAACACTCAGTTTGTTGTTGATTGCCCTCTGGTCAACGAGCGGGAGGTTTCTGAACTCGTTATTCGCTTGGCCCGGCTAATCGGCATTACCGTCAACGCGATCTTTGCTAGAGAGCGGCTGCAAGGCGGTAATCCGAGGAAGACTCAGCTGCGCTTGAGCGCATCTGAAGCAAAACGGTTCTTCGAATGCGTGGGGCTTGTTTCGCCGGAGAAGATGCAGCGGGCTTGTGAGTTGTACGGATGTGAGAAGACCATCGAAAGAGACCCCGAGCAACTTCCCGGCGTTAGAGTCATTTACGGTGTTGGGGCGTTGGGCGCACGGGGCCCGAAGCCGGCTAACCAGCCTCTCGGCTCTCACGCAGTGCCGAGCAAGGCAAGCGCATCGAATTCAAGGGTTGCAGTTCAGGATCCGAGCAATCGCACAACCTCTGCACGCCCTTCTTCGCAAGTAAGGCCGGTCTTTGATTCAAGGCTCACTAAGCCAAAGAGACGCCTTACGGACGATGAACTCTCGTCGATTGACGTCGATACACATGTGATGCATAAGAAGTTTGGCGAGGGGGTTATCGTTTCCAAAGATGCCGGCTACCTTGTTGTGCGTCTTGAGGGCAAAGATCGTAAGTTTGCATGGCCCGGCGCTTTTGAGGACGGTTTCTTGGAGTTGCTATAACGCCGCCGCATATGGCAAGGTTTTTCTTGCCATAACCGCATAGATGGTTGCGCCGTCCTTCTGATTGGAACCGCACAATGAGCGTCGCGCGACCGCGCGAACAATGGACGTTTGCGATAAAACCGTGTATGGCTATTGGCTTGGCTGCACGCAACCTATAGAATCAAAATTCGTGTAATTTCGTGTTATTTTTGGTTATTTATAGGAAGCGGTTGTTAGCATGCAGGACAAACTAGCGCGCATGGATGATGTCGCTGCCTATTTTAACGTTACTTCTGAGACTGTTCGCAACTGGATTAAGACCCGTGATTTCCCTGCGGCCAAGATCGGTAGGCAGTGGAGATTTGACTGGGACGAGGTTAAGGAGTGGCAGAACGGGTCGGCCGCGCACACGCGCGTTAAGTCTTCTTACAAAGACTACGTGTCAGCCGCCTCTGCCCTTAACGGCGACCGCGAGTTCAGAGCGGAGATCAACCGTGGCGGCGTTCGCCTTATCAATGGCGACTGCCTGGTCTCTATGGAGGGCATTGCCGACAGCAGCGTCGATTTGCTTCTTACTGATCCACCCTACAATCTCGGGCTCTTCATGCAAGAACGTGCTACGAACTTAAAGCGGATGCGTGAGAACTACTTTGGCGCAGCGGGCTGGGATAACCTAAACGCCGACGACTGGGCTGAGTCGATGGACGACTTCTTTGGCGAAGCCGCTCGCGTCGTTCGCAAGGGCGGCGCGCTCGTTGTCTTTATGGCCGTGATTAAGCTCGAGACGCTCATCGGCTTGGCGCAGAAGCACGGCTTCTACTACAAGACCACTGGAGCATGGCATAAGTTGAACCCCATGCCGCGCAACATGAACCTTCACTTCATCAATTCAACTGAGTCGTGGGTTTATTTCATCAACGGTGCCAAAACAGGTACGTTCAACAACGACGGCAAAGCGCTGCACGACTTCTTCGAGTCCTCAGTCACCCCTAAAAGCGAAAAGGAGTTCGGGAAGCATCCGACCCAAAAGCCCGTCGAGCTGATGGACTACTTCGTCCGGACGCTCACCAACCCTGGCGATGTTGTCCTCGACCCCTTTATGGGAAGCGGCAGCTCCGGCGTATCCGCAAAGGGGCTTTGCCGAAAGTTCATCGGCATTGAGCTTGATGAGAACTACTTTGATATCGCTATGCAGCGCATGGGAGTTAACAGCTAAATGAAACCGACCGTAATCGATTTGTTCGCAGGCGTAGGGGGGCTTTCTCTCGGCTTTGAGATGGCCGGGTTCGAAGTGGCCCTGGCAAACGAGTTCGACCCCTCAATCGCCGAAGCATATAAGAAGAACCGTCCTGGCACCAAGATGATAGTCGAGGACATCACAAAGCTTCCCGTGGACGAGACCTTCGGGCCTTACGAGGGCAAGGTCACCGCCGTCATCGGCGGGCCACCTTGTCAGGGCTTTTCGCAAAAAGGCAGTCGCAAAAGCATCAACGACCCACGTAACTTCCTTTTCCGTTACTACTTCGAAGTCGTGAAGCGAGTAAAGCCCAAGTACTTCGTAATAGAGAACGTTCCGAACCTTCTTACGACCGAAGGTGGTTACTTTAAGGACGAGATAGTCGAGCTGTTCAGCGGCATCGGCTATGCCGTCAGCTGCGGCGTCTTGTGCGCCGCGGACTTTGGCGTGCCGCAGGATAGACACCGTACATGCATCCTGGGAAAGCTCGGGGCGACTGAACCCGTTTCCCTCCCAAAGCCCAACGGTGTGCATACAACCGTGTGGGATGCCATAAGTGACCTGAGCTATCTCGAATCGGGCGAAGGGGCCGAAGAACAAGGATACAAGAACGCGCCGCAGAGCGACTACCAACGCATGCTTCGCGCCGGTTCTGATGGGCTATGTAATCACATTGCGACACGGCATAGCAAGGTCACGCTTGAGAGGCTAGAGATGATTGCGCCCGAGTGCGGCAAGGAAATGCTGCCCGAGGAGCATCACACGAAGTCTATCTACAGCGGCACCTGGTGCCGAATGAAGAAGGATGGCATCGCCAAGACGATAACAACGCGATACGATACGCCCTCTTCTGGAGAGTTCACCCATCCGTACCTCAATCGAGCTATCACCACGCGGGAGGCGGCGAGGATTCAATCCTTCCCCGACACTTTCCATTTCTATGGAAGCAAGTCTTCGCAGATGAAGCAGGTTGGCAATGCCGTTCCCCCGTTGCTCGGCAAGGCAATCGCCGAGCGCATATTGGATGATATGAAGAATGATTAGATAGGTTACGCCCATGACCGTTCCAAAGCCACACACGCTTCCGGCACCGCTTGATCCAAGACTAATAACCAAGACTTCGCTTCCGAGACCGAAAGCCGCTATTGCCCTGCTGATAGCCCTTTGGCTCATGAACAACAAGCCGGCCGAGGTTGCATATGGATGTACCAGTGGCGCTGCGGACGAGGGCGGCCTAATCAACGACAAGCTCATCGAGGGCGTCGAAGGCTATGCAGCCGACCATGGAGTCCCCCTCGATCTCGATGAGGTCAAAGACGGCCTGAAAGACAACCCCCTCCTTACGAGTCAAATGGAGGCGCTCAATGCGCCCTTCGAGCTTGTCTGGCGCCTGGGGACGCTGAACTTTACGGATGGTTCGCTCACTAGGTCCTCTGAGAGAAAAGGCGGACAACGATTCCAAAAGGCGATCCGGTTCAGCTCCAATCTTGACCTCATAGGAATCTTGGAGGAAACCGACCCGGATGGCTTTGCTCGCGTTCTTCTCAACTGGCTTGTGGGGGACCGCGTTTCATGCGCTGAAGGCATTGAATCTCGACTAACGCGAATGCTCGCAGTGTTCTCTGAGCCGGCGCTCTTCAAGACATGCAAGGGCGATTCGGGAACCGTGTTTACCATTAGCGGTATTTACGGTTGTCTGTTGGAGGGCGATGACGACGCAAGCGTTGACCTCGTTGAGGGCAAGGAGGCGCAGGGGCCGACAAGGATTCTTAAAACAGCCGTAGAGGCGGGGCTTTACCCCGCCTTGGACATTGCTGGCCATACGGTCACCGCTGCAAAAGATGTTAGCAAAGCGGAGCTTGAAGCATATGCTTCGCGCATTCGCGTTAGCTCACAGCTTGCCAATGTCAAGCTGGACAATCCCGAGAGGAACACCATGGAGAACCGCGCAACCGCCGAGCCGCTAGATGAACCGCGCAATCTGATTTACTTTGGTGCCCCCGGTACGGGCAAGTCCCATGAACTTGGCGAACATGCGGATCGCTACTTCGATGATGACCATCGCTGCCGCGTCACCTTCTACCCCGACTATACCTACTCGCAGTTTGTGGGCTGCTTTAAGCCCATGACCGAGCAGGTCGTCGACTCTGACGGCAACAAACGCACCGCCATCACCTACCGGTATGCGCTCGGTCCCTTCCTTGAAACCTACGTAAAGGCGGTCAAGAATCCCGAGCAGAACTACCTGCTGATCGTCGAGGAGATCAACCGCGCAAATCCCGCTGCTGTCTTCGGCGATGTTTTCCAGCTTTTGGATAGGCGGTCGGACGGCTGCAGCGAGTACACCGTCGCTGCTCCCGAGGATATGCGCGAGCAACTTATGGTCGAATTCGACAACGATGCCATCGCCGCGAGCAAGCTCGCCATTCCCTCCAACATGTACATCTGGGCGACGATGAACAGCGCCGATCAAGGCGTGTTCCCGATGGACACCGCCTTCAAGCGCCGCTGGGACTTCCGTTATATGGGCATCAACGAGGGCGAGGACGCCGATATCGACGGCACACCCTTGAACAAGATCGAAGTGCCGTGCGGCGGCCGCACCGTTGTGTGGAATAACCTTCGCCATGCCATCAATGACTTCATGGCGAGCGATGACCTTAAGATCAATGAGGACAAGCTCCTCGGACCCTTCTTCATCAATCCGAATGCCCTTACGCCCGAGCGTTTTGCGGACGTGTTCAAGGACAAGGTGCTGCTTTACCTTTACGAGGATGCGGGCAAGACCAAGCGAAAGAAGATGTTCAAGGGGGAACTCAATACCTACGCAAAGGTTTGCGAGGCGTTCGACGAAAGCGGCGAGGGCATTTTTGGCAACGGCTTTGATGATCACATCGTTTATGACGATGACGCCGATGATGTTGCCCCCGAGGAGTAGCGGACGATGCGTCAGGCATACGTACGCGAGCTGAAGCCTTACTCTTTAGCGACACTCGCCGATGAGTTCGGCATGGAGCCGGGGCGAGCCTCGCAGGTAATCGAGGAGCTGATGGCCCGCGGCATCGTGAGGTACCGCACCGACAAGTCCGCCAAGGACGCGGATACCTCCGACGAGGAGGGCGCCAAGAACGACGAGCGCTACCAGTTCGACTTCGTCGGCATGGTCATGGTCGCGGACACCGTGGTAATCGCGTACCCAAAGTACTTTAGGGAGAGCGTGCCCTCGCGTGACGAGCTGCGCCAGGTCATGCGCCTGCTCAAGCGGGACGCCGGGAGAGCCAGCGTTGCCGCTCTTTCCGACGACGGCGAGCGAACCGACGACAAGCTGCCGGTGATGCTGGCGCTGCTGGAACTCTACGCCGAGTACGGGGTGTACTCGAACTACATAGAGGGCCGAGAGCTGAACGGCTCCGGCACCATCGATTGGAACCGAACGATCGGCAACCACCTTCCCTTGCTTTCCGACGGTCGCCCGGTTTATGCCGAATACGAGACCCGCAAGACGCTTCGAGATGAATCCGATTTCATCACGCGCTTGCATCGCGCGGTGCTGACCGAATGCTCGAAGCAACTCTTCGATGCTCAGGTCGGAGACCTGCTGTCCCTTGACGAGGTCGAGCTTTCGGACGAAGAAGTGGACGATTTCGGCGATGCCGATACGCTTGAGTGGCGCCTTGAGCGTGAGTGTGGCTCGCAGTTCGTCGATTGGAAGATCGTCGTGCTTGACCTTCTGTGGCGATACCTGCTGAACCGCGAGAGCGCGGCAGAGCACGATGAGATCCGCGCGCTGGGCACAACGAGTTTCTTTCATCTGTGGGAAATGGCTTGCAAGACGGCATTTGGAGACCAGCTCGACTCGAAGCTTGGGAAACTCGGCTTCCCGCTCAGGAGCGAGTGGGTTGAGCGCAAGCGGGACACGCTCCTCGGCATCATTGAGTCCCCGAAATGGGAGCGGCGCCGGGGCGGCGATTACGCCCAGTGCGATCCGGTTGCCACACTTATCCCCGACACTATCGCCTTCGCCACGGGCGAAGGCGGGCGCCGCGCGTTCGCGATCTACGATGCAAAGTACTACGTTCCCACGGTCGGCAGAAAAATCGAGAGGCAGCCTGGGCTCGAGTCGGTGACGAAGCAGTTCCTTTATCAGTCGGCGTACAAGGATTTCGTTCTTGACCATGGCTTCGACCGTGTGGTCAACGCGTTCCTGGTGCCAAGCGCAGAGAATGAGCTAAAGGAGTTGGCGAGGGTCTCGTTCCCGAAGGTCATGGGCGAGGTGAAGCCGCCTCTCAGCAACTACATCCATATGTGGGCGCTGCCGGCGCATGAGGTGTTCGACGCGTACCTGCGGGGCGAGAGGATTGACGGGGGCTCGATGAGGGCGATTTGGGAGAACGAGAATGCTTCGGCTTGAAAGGAGCTGATGTATGAAGCTGCTCACGTTCAACGAACCTGTCTGTGACCTTGACGAAGGAATCACGCTTCAGTCTACCTCACGTAATACTGCCATCGCGCAGGATGTTGTCCTGCGCGATGGCAAGTTGACGCGGATGACCTTCAAGCCCGGTGTGGTTAACAACCTCAAGGACCCGAGCAATTCTGTCCATGGGAAAATCGTTTACGAACGCAGGGGCAAGGAGGATGAGCCCTTCCCTTCGGAATGCGCTCAGGAGTTTATCGGCAAAAAGAGCATTCATAAAGGCGATGCACTTGAACTGGCTTTGAATACAGGCGAAACGCGCAACCTATACGATGCGCTTGCCAAGCTGTATGGCGTTGCCGAGGGTATGGACGGCGTGCCTTTCGGGGCCAGCACCTATGTTAAGGTCGATAACGCTGCGCGCACGTTGCTCAGGTTGTTGCAGCCTGACCCATCGGCTGCCCACATGATTGCGGATCGGGAGACCTTTGACCTTGTACGCGAGCTGCTCAAGCTGTTGACTCAGGGAACATCGAGAGACAAACTGAAGGATGTCCTCTCGGAGCTTGAGGATGGCAGTCTCCAGTCCTTTTCAACGGCGCTCAACCTCGAACGGCTGCAGCGGGTTGCCACCGATTTCGAGCAGAACCTGGGCAATGGCACTGAGAACGACTGGCAGCGCTTCTTCAAAGAGAACGACTGGATTATCCCGCAAGTCATGTCTGTTCCGTGCGCACTCTACGGAGAGCAGGCTTATGTTGGTGGGAAGACCATCGACAACCACAACGGGAACGTGCTCGATTTCCTGTATCAGAACAGACTGACCAAGAACGTCATCCTCGTTGAGATTAAGACGCCTGTCACAAAGCTCCTCGGTGGAAAATACCGGGCGCGAAGTTACAGCATGAGCGACGAGCTCAGCGGTGGCATCGCGCAAGTGCTGAGCTATCGGCAGACGCTGCTCAACGAGTTCAACCAGTTTTGTGCCGAAACCAGAGGTGGGTTTGAGGCGTTCTCTCCCCAATGCGTGGTCATAATCGGCAGCACTGGCGAGCTTGATGACCCGATCAAGGTCGGTTCTTTTGAGAACTTCCGTAGCTGTCTTTCGGGTGTAACCGTCCTGACCTATGACGAGCTTCTTGGCAAGGTGCGCGACCTTATCGGGATACTCGCGGCTGATGAGGGTTAAGCCCGAGCGGATTTTGAAGATTTCCCCTTTTGACGATATGCAAGCTATACATTGAGAGAGGACGGTTCCATGGCTAAAGAGAACGACAGAACGAAACAGGCGGCGACCACCAAGCCGCCGAAACCGGTTAAAAGGCCCATTCCGGCTCCCGTAAGCACAAAGAGCGGCGACAAGAGCGGCGTGATCTATCGATGAGTAAAGAGGCCGAGCGCCTGAACAATGAAGCTGGAAATACCGCTGACTACTTGTATCGGTGCGTGAATCTGTCCTGGCAGATGGAGATGGACCGATATGAGTCGCTGAGCTCGAGTGTCGACAGACTTATCACAGGCATCTCTGTCCTTGCCGTTGCCGCCATGACTGCGGTTGGATTTGCCGCTGACGCCTTTGCTGCACGCGGCCTGGTTTGGCTGCCCGTAACGCTTTGCCTGCTCGTTCTCGCCATGCTGGTTGCGAGCCTTACCCTGCTGCTCTGTTCGCAGCTGCGCTATGAGTACAAGGCCCTGGGCTCGCCTAAGAAATTCGCCGATTGCGTTCGCGAGTATACAAGTGACTTCGGGAACGAGAAAGAAGCGGCGTTGCAGTTTGCCGAGACAGTTGAGGTTCAGTGGAGCACGCTTCGCGACCGCAATAACAAGATTCAGAAGCTGTTGTCCGCCGCGATTGTCTGCTTGCTTGTGGCAATTGCTCTAATCGTGGAAAGCGTGCTCATCGGATTGGCGGCATTGAGCCTGTAGTTCCTCCTGCTGTAATACTCCCCGCTTGTGACATGCCCGCACCCTGGACCGCGAGGTTTTAGGGTGCGGGCTATTTCTTTTTGGCCCGCCTGACTTTGGAAGGTGGGTCTTTTTCGTATGGACGGTGAGATGGATGGCGCGCAGGCGACGGGTGAGGAGCAGCAGGGACAGCAGGGCGACCAGACGGCCGGCGGGCAGCAGCCGCAAGGCAAGCAGCAAGCGGCGGAGCAAGTAGAGGGCGTCGGCGTTGATAACGGCGCCGATGACGCCTCCCCTGTGGGCGAAGAGGAGTACCGCGCTGCCCTGGCCGACCGCGACAGGAAGATCACGGAGCTGGAGGCACAGATTGCGGAGGCCACCAAGTCGGTGAAGTCGGCCAAGGAGCTGGCGAAGCAGATCGAGGTAAAGTGGTCCGCTTGTTTGGACACGTAATCTTGGGTCGAAAGTGAACCCGCGTCCTATACCGCCGCCTAGGCGGCGACCAGCCCCGAATAGCACCACTCCGACGGCGTGTCGTAGCCGAGCGACTGGTGCGGGCGGGCGCCGTTGTACTGCTCAACGTAGTCCGCGACGAGCCTTCCGAGCTCGGCCGGCGTCTCGTACTCGCCGACCCTCACGCACTCGCTCTCGAGGCTGCGGAACCACCTCTCCACAATCACGTTGTCGGCCCAGCGGGCCTTGCCGTCCATGCTCCGGAGTACGTGATTAGATGCCACCAGCCCCTCGTAGGCGGCGGAGCCGGGCACCGACCCCTGGTCGAAGCTGAGGATGGGGGGCGTCCCGTGCTCCGCGAAGGCGGCCTCCACGCACGCGCGCACCCCGGCGGCGCCCATGTCGTCGGCGAGCCGCCAGGCGACGACGAGGCGGGGGTGCCAGTCGGCCACGCAGGTCAGGCACATGTGCGTCCTCCCGATCGGGATGTAGGCGATGTCTATGCCCCGCACCTGGTTTGGGAAGCGTATTGGCTTGTTCTTCAGCAGATAGGGGCGCCTGAGCGCCTTCTTGGCCGGCTTGGACAGGTTGGGCTTCGGGCGCGCCGGCCGCACGCTCATCTCCTCCATGAGGCCCGCCACGCGGCGGCGCAGCTCGGCGCGGATCCTGCGCGCGCCGGCGTAGGGCATCTCCTGGCGCGCCTCGTCGATCACGCGCATGGCGCGCTCTCGCTCGTCGCCCTCCAGGGCGCGCCGGCGCCTCCTGGGCCTGCAGTAGCAGCTCGACCTGGAGATCCCCGGCAGCTGGCACCGCCTCGCGACCGGGACCTCAGCGTTTCCAGGGTCGACCAGGGACGTCCTCGATGTCGATGCCGTGGCGCCTAAGCGGGCCCCGTTGAAGATAATCGCGCTCGGCGGTGAGCTCGCCGATCTTGCGACGCAGGTCATCGACCTCCTCCCGGCGCCCCGCGAGCTCCCACTCGCGCGCGCCCGTCCTCCGCGGCGGAGAACCAGCGCGACAGGTCGGACTCGGCCCTCGCCTTCCGGTTTCTGCCCAGGTTGGAGTTGAGGCCGTGCTCGGCGGCGATCTCGCCGACGGTCTTGGCGCCCTGCAGCGCCTCGAGCACCAGCCTCGCCTTGAACTCGGCGGAGCAGGGTTTGCCCTTGGGCATGCGCAACTTCGCTTTCCGTGCCTTTTCAGGCACATTGTGCGGGTTCACTCCCGAATGTCAAAACCGTGTCTAGCTTAAGCGGGCCAATTTAGTTAGCCCTGGTACGACCGCTGATACAAGTCGGCATGGCTCACTTGCTTCAACGGGAAGGCCATCTGCGCCAGATATGCCAACGGTCAACAAGCGCATGTCGCATGGCAGTTCTTCATGTCCCCACGCGACAAGCGCCCCAGAGCCCCCCAATGCCAGGAGCCCGATCCGCTGCGATATTTGATTATTAGACACACAGCAGCTACAGCATGCGTCCAATAATCAAAAAAGGACAGCCGGGCAGGACCGGCTTCGCATTGAGCCTCGCAGGACCCCCGGCCTTCATGATCCGAATAGTCCCTTAGCTTTTCGCCTTGGCCGTCGCCGCGGTCAGAAAGCCACCGTTCGCCGTAACCGTTTCATCGGTTCCCTTATTTTTTCACCCTCCTGTTCCCTCATGCTACAGATTGCATCATTTTGTAGCATGAAGAGTTCAAAGATGCACTGCTGACCATGCATTCCAGCTACTTGCCGCGCGAGACGAAACTTGCTAACTTGCCAAACAACTTGCTAACTTGTCAAACGACTTGCTAAGTAAACAAGTTACGAGGAACAGGATTCCGATATGAACGAGAAAGAACTCGACGATGCGATTCGGCAGCTGAGATCGTCGCATACCGTGTCTCCCTGCTCTTACGGTACTCGGCAAGCCTCTCGTTTAACTCGCGAGTCTCGCGGCTCAGCTTGGCATTGAACAGAAGGGTGAGCACCGCCAGGATGGCGAGATAGACGACCGTGAAGGTAACCCACGCCCCGGGATCGCTCACGGGAAACCAACCAAGGAAAACCGCCAATGCGCAGAGAGTTGCATAGAGGCAAACGCCGAACAGCGCCAGACGCGCGGGATACGCCATCCGCCTGATCACCGCGGGCGTGAAGAACACGAGCTGCAGCGCGGGAGCGGCTACGCACACCGCCAGAATCGACCAGCAATAGTAAATGCCATGCTTGGCGGCGTCATCAGCGAAGCAAGTCCCCCATGCCAAGAGGGCAATCATTGCAACGGTGAAGCCTATGCAGATGCTTCTCACGATTTCCGCCAGGTTTTCCGTGGGCTCCTTTTTCTCGGTGTCGATGATGTCCCTGCTAATCATTTCGGTCTCTTATCAACCTCCCTGCACAACAACCGTGGACAGCGAAGGCACATAGGCAAAGCAATCAACTGCGTTTTTGCTAGATGAGCTTCTTGCGCGTCTCCTTCAGGATGCCCCTCTTGAAGCCAGGCACAATGCCTGTGTCGCAGTTGTACATTCATGCTGAATATTAGATAATGTTCAGCATGAATGTACTGAATGGAAGGAGCCCAATGACTGCCCTGACGGACATGGCCGCAAGCCGCAACGGCTACATCACCTCGGCGCAGGCGACAGACGCCGGCATCCCCAGGCGCGAGCTCACGGAGGCCGTGCGCTCCGGCGAGCTCGTCCAAGTTGACCGCGGCCTCTACACACTTCCCGGCATATGGGAGGATCCTCTCTACGCCCTGCAGCACCGCTTCTCGCGCGGAGTTTTCTCGGACGACACGGCACTCTTCCTTCACGACATGACGGACCGTCCCCCCTTTGCTCCGACGATGACCTTTCCCAGGAGCTACAACGCAACCGCGGCGCGGGCAGCCGGGCTCACATGCCGCACCTGCGCCGACAGTGTTCTCGATCTGGGCCTCTGCGAAATCAGGACCGAGTACGGCAACATGGTCAGGGCATACGACGTCGAAAGGACGCTGTGCGACCTCGTCCGCGGCCAGGGGGCGCCGGATACCCAGCTGATCATTCCGGCGATGAAAGCCTATGTACGAAGCGAAAGCTGCGATCCCATGAAGCTTGTCGGCTACGCTCGACGCCTCGGAGTGGAGTCGAAGATTCGCAATTATCTGGAGGTGCTGCTATGAGGACGAAGAACGCCATGCAGCTCAAGGCGCGCATCAACGCCAGAGCGAGGGAGGCGGGCATTCCTGCGCAATCCCTCATGCAGAGCTATCTCTTCGAGAGGCTCCTCGAACACCTCTCGAAATCCAAATGGCGCGATAACGTCATCATCAAGGGTGGCATGCTCGTCTCCTCCCTCGTAGGGGTGGCGTCCAGAACAACGATGGACCTCGACACGACCATAACAGGATTCACGCTGACGCATGAGTCGGCTGAGAGGATCTTTGGCGAGGTGGCAGCGGTCGATGCCGACGACGACTGGAGCTTTGAGCTCGACCACACCGAGGATATCAGGGAGACCGACGACTATCCGGGGATACGCGTGTACCTGAAGGCGATGTATCCGCCCATGGCGGTGCCCCTCAAGATTGACGTCACCACGGGTGACAGCATCACGCCCGGCCCCGTCGCCTACGACTACCCGCTCCTGTTCGACGAGGGAAGCGTTCGCCTGATGTCCTATCCTCTCGAGACGGTGCTAGCCGAGAAGCTCGAGACCGTCGTCTCGCGTGGTGTGGCAAACACGAGGCCGCGCGACTTCTACGACATACACCTGCTCTGGAAAACCAGGGGCGGCGAGTGCGAGATCCCCACATTGCGGGAAGCGCTTGAACATACATGCGTCAAGCGCGGCAGCGCGCGGATGGTAGCGCGGTGGCGACTGGTCCTCGACGAAGTCGCGACTGACAAGGCAATGCTCGCGCAGTGGGGCAGATACGCAAAGAAGAACCCCTACGCAGCTGGTATCGAGCTGATGCAGTGTTGCGAGACGGCAAAAGAGATCCTGGCCGCACTCGAATAAGTCCACACGCATCTTGGCTACCCGACTCGTCGACGAAGATGCTGAGTTCTTGCATTGTTCTCCTGGAATAGCTGATATTCACGCACATTAAGTCCCTGAACTGCAAAATTGAGCCGCCTACCATTTCTTGGACAAGAGAATGGGAGACGGCTCAAAAGCGATTCGCAGCCTATGCCGTGCGTTGGAAAGCTGGAGAGCAGGTTTATTAGAACATGCCCAGGAAGCCGTGGACGAAGAGCGCGGCCACCACGGCGCCCACGAAAGGCGCGATGCCGGGAACGAGCAGGCCGTACTTCCAGTTGTTGTCGGCCTTGTGCGCGATGGGGAGCACCTGGTAGGCCATGCGCGGGCCGAGGTCACGCGCCTGGTTCATGGCGAAACCAGTGATGCCGCCCATGCCCATGCCGACGGCCCAGACGATCAGGCCGACGCAGATGGCGAGCATGAGGACATCCTCGCCGGCGCGGCTGGCCGCGGCCAAGATCGCGGAGATGAACACGAAGGTGCAGATGGCCTCGCAGAAGAAGTTGCGGACGTAGTTGGTTCCCTCGGTGGTGGGGTTCGTCGAGAAGATATTGCGCTGCGCGACGGGGTCGACGACGCCGTCGGAGGCCTTGAACTCATCGGCGTACATGAGCCACGCGATGCAGGCGCCCGCAAAGCCGCCGAGCATATCGGCGATCATGTACGGGATGCAGGAGCTCCAGGGCACGAGGCCCACGATGCACTGCGCGAGCACCATGGCCGGGTTCATGCACACGGCCCCGCCGAAGACAAAGAGGCACACGGAGATGCCGAAGGCCCAGGTGGTGATGGCGAACATGTGTCCGGAGCCCTGGTATTTGGTGCCCTTGAGCACGGTGTCGCAGTGGACGCCCACGCCGAAGACGATCATGAGGGCGGTGCTGCCGAACTCGGCGAGCATGTGGTAAAGAAGGTCGATGCTAATCACGCGGGAAACTCCTTCAGTCTTTCTTTTGACGAATGGACTAGTGCTGGGCCACGACGACGCCCAGGCCGTCGGGGATAACGGCGACCTTGGCGTCGGCGCCCTTCATCTGGAAGGCGAGCTCAAGCGCCTCCTCGACGGTGTTGACCGGCGTCATGTGCATGTCGCGCAGCATCTGGTGGTCGCAGAGGTCCGTGACCATGATCACGGGGTGGTGCGCCAGGATGCGGGCAAAGATCTGGCTCGTCCACTGGTCGGGCAGGGTCTCGTCCTTGGGGCGCTCGATGCAGGCGCGCTCGAACTCGGCCGGGTCGTTCTCGGCGATGTTCTTGTAGAAGCCCTCTCCGCCGTGGCCGTCGGCGCAGCCGGCGACGTCGATGATCACGCCACCCTCGGGAAGCGTTGCCTCGGCGGCGCACATGCCCTTGACCGCCTGGTAGATGTTCTGGTCGAGCGGGTAGCCGCCGTTGGTGGTGACGGCGATGTCGCACTTGACGGGATCGACGCCGGCGAGCTTGCGCACGAAGTCGCAGCCTGCCTCGTGGGCCTTGTGGATGTTGCCGGCAAAGGAGCCGATGACCTCGTGCTTGCCGTTCAAGACCACGTTGAGGACGAAGGCGAGGTGGGCCATCTCGGCCGCGGCGAACATGTCCTCGCTCACGTGGTTGTGGCAGAGGTTGCCGGCACGGGAGTGGGGGTCGTTCACGAACTGGCCGTTGTGGTTGTACATGATCGTCTTGTAGGAGGCCACGCCCGGCAGGACGGACTTGCGGCTGCCCGAGAACCCTGCAAAGAAGTGCGGCTCGATGAAGCCCTCGGCGAGGAGCAGGTCGGCGTCGGCGGCGACCTTGTTGATGATGCACTCGCCGCCGGAGGGCAGGGTGCCGATCTTCTTCATTGCGGAGTCGTCGGTCGCCACGTGCATGACGATCTCCTCGTTGGCCACGATGTCCTCGCCGTACTTGTTGACGAGCTCCTCGTGCGTGGAGGGGCGATGCATGCCGGTCGCCACGAGGATGCGCACGCGGGCCTCGGGGGCGGCGGCGTGGATGCGGCGCAGCAGGATAGGCATCGTCACGCGCGAGGGAACGGGGCGCGTGTGGTCGGAGCTGATGATGACGATGTCCTTCTTGCCAGCGCAGAGCTCCTCGAGCTTGGGCGAGCCATAGGGGTTGTCGAGGGAATCCTCGACGAGCTTCTGCTGGCTCTCGCTTGGCTTGAACTCGTTCTGGTGCCCCTGCATAAGCCCGGCGAAGTTCTTCTCGTCGAGGCTCAGATGCATTGTCTTGTGGTCGTAGGGCAAATCAAACTCATACATGGGGTTAGGTCCTTCTTCCTAACTCGTCGCCGCTCCGGTCACGGCCCCTTCCGGAAAGGTTACGCTCTTAGACGACAACCGTCTACCGATGATTTGCTACCGTTCACCGCCATTTATCAAGATAGGAACTATCTCACCGCATGTTGCGCGGGACGCGGGGCCGCACGCCGCTTTGGTTGCATGAAGGAACTATGAAGAAGGTAAGGGCGCGGCGGGCGGTACGTCGGCTCGCGGAAGGAGATGTCCGCCCCTCTATGCGCCGATTGGCTTCTGTGGGCACGGCACCCCCGCCCGCGCGGTTACACTTGAGAGGTTAACCGAGCGAAAGGGGATGCCGTGCCCAACTATGTACTGAGCTGCTGTTCCACCGTCGATGTGACCGAAGACACCCTCGACGCGCGCGACATCAAGCACATCGACTTCAACTACGAACTCGACGGGCAGTGGTGCAAGGACGACTTCGGCCGCACGAACTCCCCCGCCCAGCTCTACGCGAAGATGCTCGCGGGCGCCGAGGCCAAGACCTCTCAGATCTCGGCGGGCGACTACGCCGAGCACTTCGAGCGCTTCCTCTCGCAGGGGCTCGACGTCCTGCACGTGACCCTCTCCAGCGGGATCTCGGGCACCTACAACTCCGCCTTGGCCGCACGCGACCTCCTCGCCGAGAAATATCCCGACCGCAAGGTCGTCGTAGTGGACTCCCTCGCCGCGAGCTCGGGCTATGGTCTACTCGTCGACCGCCTCGCCGACCTGCGAGACGAGGGGCTCGGCATCGACGAGGTCGCTGCCTGGGCCGAGGAGCACAAGCTCGAGGTACAGCACTGGTTCTTCTCGACCGACCTCACGTTCTTCATCCGCGGTGGCAGGATCTCCAAGGCCGCCGGCCTCATGGGCGGCTTGCTCAAGATCTGCCCGGTGATGGACGTCGCTCCCGACGGCTCGCTCGCCGTCAAGGAAAAGATCCGCACCAAGCAGCGCGCCATCAAGCGTGACCTGCAGATCATGGAGGAGCTCGCGAAGGGCGGGCTCGACTACTCCGGCAAGGTCTACATCTCCCAGTCCGAGTGCCAGAAGGACGCCCGCGAGCTCGCAAACGAGATCGAGGCCAAGTTCACGCACATCGACGGACCCGTCCGCATCTGGGACATCGGCGCCACCATCGGCTGCCACACCGGCCCGGGCACCGTCGCGCTCTTTTTCTGGGGCAAGCCGAGGGCATAGGGTCCGCAGCGCCCTCCCCAGGGCCGCGCGAGCGCGCAAAACTCGCTTAGGGCCACGCTGAAATGATTCCTTTGCGCAAAACTCGCTTAGGGCTACGTGTTTTCGCCTCCTGAGCCGATTCCGCTATTCAGCAACTGGGCTTTTATAGCCCTAAATTGATAGCGAAGCTCCCGAGGCGCTCAAAACGCGTGGCCCTAAGCGAGTTTTGTGCACATGGAGGGCATCAGCGTGGCCCTAAGCGAATTTTGCGCAGCTTCGCCCGAGGCCACGACCAGAAAAATCGCCTTGCAAGCGCTTTGCCAGCAGAATCAGAGCTCGTAGCCGAAGAACTCGCGGTAGAGCGCGAGCTCGGCGGGGGTGTCCTTGCTCGACGCGAACTCAACGGAGCCCGCTCGGCCCGCGGGTGCGAGCAGTCCGGCCTCGTCCAGGCGCTTGCGGAGCTGCCGAGCCGTGCCCGCGCCGCCGTCGTAGAACTTGACGTCGGAGCCGAGGACCTCGGCGATCTGCCTGCGCACGAACGGGTAGTGCGTGCAGCCCAGGACAACGGAGCCGACCGTGCCGGCAAAGGAACCCACGTAGCCGCGAATCATCTCGACGAGGTCGGCAGCTTCGAGGTCGCCGTGCTCGATGCGGCCGGCGAGCCCGGGGCACGGGACGGATATGACCTCGCAGCCCTGTCCATAGGTCTCCGCGAGCTCGTGGTATTTGTCGAGCCGCAGGGTGATGTCGGTCGCCATGACGAGGATGCGCCCGTGGTCGGGCGCCTCGGTCGCGGGCTTGAGCGCCGGCTCGATGCCGATGATGGGCAGGTCGGGATACTCGGCGCGCAGGCCCGGCGCTGCGGCGGAAGTGGCAGTGTTGCAGGCGATCACGATGGCCTTCGCGCCGTCCGCGACGAAGCGCTCGACGATGTCGTGCGAGAGCTCGCGCACGCGCTCGACCGTTTTTTCGCCGTAGGGGGCGTGCGCGGAATCGCCAAAGAAACGGAAGTCCTCGCCCGGGAGCTCCGCGACGAGCGACTTGAGCACGCTGATGCCGCCCACACCCGAGTCGAAGACGCCGACGAAGCCGTTTGCGTTATCTCGATCGCAGCCCATGCCGCGCTCCTCTCTTGCGCCGATCGCCGCCGCGCGGATTCGCGCGGCGCAGTCTTTTTAGTCTAGCGCGGCTCTGTGCGCTTCGCGCGGAGGGTATCGAGGCCGTGTCGGATGGTCATCGCGGGGTGGCGCAAAAGCATCCGGGGGCCGGCGTAACGCATGACGTCCTTGATTGCCTGACGCTCCTTGGGAGCGTAGCAATGGACCTTGCACTGGGAACAGAAGGTCTTGGTCGCCATGAAGGGGCAGCGGCCGATGCGCGCGTCGGCGTAGGCCGCGAGCGCGGAGCACTCGTCGCAGAGCTCGCCGCGCGGCGTGCCGTGGTTCCCATGGCAGTAGGTGCCGATCATCTGCGCGACGACCGCGCGCTCGCGGCCGCGCTTCGCCTCGATCTGTTCGGGGGTAAGTTCCCTGTTTGCATTCACCTGCGGCTCCAATCGTTCGCGCCCGCTCAGCTCAGGCAGCCGGAGTCCATCGAGTACACCTCGTCGGCGATGGCAGCGGTGGTCGGGCGATGGCTGACGAGCACGACAGCGCGGCGGCCGCGCTGATCGTCGAGGGACTTCAAGACCCTCGCCTCGTTGAGCGTGTCGAGGTTGCTCGTAGGCTCGTCGAGCAAAAGCAGCGACGCATCGTGGAGGAACGCGCGCGCAAGGCCCAGGCGCTGGCGCTCCCCGCCCGACAGCGTGTCGCCGAGCTCGCCGACCATCGTGTCGTAGCCGTGGGGCAACCCTTCGATGAAGTCGTGCACGCTCGCCGCGCGGCACGCGGCCACAAGCTCCTCATCGGTCGCATCGGGCTTAGCGATGAGCAGGTTGTCGCGGATGCTGTCGTGGAAGAGGTGCGTGTCCTGCTCGACGAAGGCCTCCGCGTCGCGCAGGGCGCCCGTGGCGACGCGACGCACGTCATCCCCTCCGATTTCGACGCGCCCCTCGTCGACGTCCCAGAAGCGCATGAGCAGGCGGCAGAGCGTGGACTTGCCCGAGCCCGAGCGGCCCTGGACCGCGACGATCCGGCCCGGCTCGACGGACATACTGGCGTCATCGAGAATCCGCTCGTCGGCGTACGAGAAGCCCACGTGCTCGGCGGCGGCGCCCGTGAACGCCGGGTGCGTCCCCGCGTCGTCGGGAACCTCGGCCACCTGCGGCTCCTCGTCGAGGATGTCCAGCACGCGGTTGCCCGCGGCGAGCGTGCCCTGCAACGTGGACCCCAGGTTGGCGAGCGCCACGAAGGGGCCGAACGAGCTGAAGGTCGCAACCACAGCGAGGACCGCGCCCTCGGCCGTAACGGCGCCCGCGGAGGCGAGGTCGACGGCCAGGAGCAGCTGCAGCGTAGAGAGGACCATGATGGCGCCCGTCGTGGCAGCTTGCCCCCGGCCGGCAACGTCGCGCAGGCGCGCCTGCGTGCCCGAGAGCTCCTCGCTGCGGCGATCGAGCTCGGCCAGGCGTGCCTGCCCCGCGCCGAACTGGAGCACCTCGTCCAGGCCGCGCAGGGCGTCGAGCACGAAGCCCGAGAGCGCGCCCGCCTGGTCGCGCGAGGCGCGGCCGTCCGTTCCCGACCCGCGGGAGATGAGGACGGGCACCGCCACGCCCACGAGCGCGTAGCTCGCGAGAGCGAGCGCCGCCAGCTGCGGGTGGATATAGCCAAGGAAGAGGCCCATGACCACGGCCATGAGCGCGGCGATGCACACGGGGCTCACCGTGTGGGCGTAGAAGACCTCGAGCAGCTCGACGTCGGACGTCATGGTCGAGACGAGGCTGCCGCGGTCGGCCCCGGCGAGCTTGGCGGGGCAGAGCTTGCGCAGCGCGCCGAACACGAGATCGCGGATGTGCGCGAGCAGCCTGAAGGCGATGTAATGGTTGCAGCGCTGCTCGATGTAGTGGAGGACGCCGCGGGCGACGGCCATGAGGGCGAGGGCGGCGACGGCCGCGGGCAGTCCCCATGCAAGCGTCCCCTTCCCCGCCGCCGCGAGCGCGGCCGCGGAGGCGAGCACGGGGATGCCCGTCGCGCAGCAGAACCCGGCGACGCCGCATGCCACCGCGAGGACCATCCATCCGGCAAGCGGCCTCGCGAGGCCGAGCATGCGCCACATGACGCGGGCATTACTCCTGTTCATCGTCGGCCTCCTCGGCATCGCGGGCGGGCTGCCCCTTGGTAAGGCTCTCGAGCTCGGCCTGCGCGGACCACAGCGCGCGGTAGGCCCCGCAGCCGCGCAGGAGCTCCTCGTGCGTCCCCGCCCCGGCAACATCGCCGTGGTCGAGCACGTAGATGCGCTGCGCGCAGACCACGTTCGCCAGGCGGTGCGAGATCACGACGACCGCGCGGTCGCGCGCGAGCTCGCGGACGGCGCCCATGACGGCTTCCTCGGACTCCGCGTCGATGTTGCTCGTCGCCTCGTCGAAGACGTAGACCGGGCTGTCCGCGCACACGGCGCGGGCCAGGGCCAGGCGCTGGCGCTGGCCGCCGCTCCAGTTCTCGCCGTTCTGCTCGAGGCGCGTGTCGAGCCCGTCCTGGGTGCGCAGGAAGTCTGCGAGGCGCGCGAGCTCGAGCGCCTGCCACAGCTCCTCGTCGGTCGCGTCGGGCACCGCCATGCGGAGGTTGTCCGCGACGGTGCCAGCAAAGAGGCGCGCCTGCAGCCCGACGACGGTCACGTAGCGGGCGAGCGCGGCGCGGTCGATGTCGCGCACCTGCTTGCCGCCGAGAAAGACATTGCCCTCGTAGCCGTCGTAGCGCCCGGAAAGAAGGGCCGCGACCGTGGACTTGCCGCTGCCCGACTCGCCCACGATGGCGGTGAGCCCCACCGACGGCACGTCGATGTCCACCTTGTCGAGGACGCAGCGTCCTTCTTCGTAAGAAAAGCTCACACGACCCATCGAGAAGTGATCGCCGCGCTCGGGGAGCAGCGGCCGCGGCGCGGGGTCTTCTTCACGCCCTGGGAGGCGATGAAGCTCTCGCGCGACGTGAGGCGCGCGGATATGGCCCGCGCCACGATCCCGGCGCTCAGCATGGTCAGCGCCGATGCGGGAACCGTCCCACCGACAGCCAGCGCCGCCAGCGCGCGGGCGATGACCCACACCACCGCGGCGTTGCCCAAAAGCCCCACCCACTGCCACACGACCGTGGCCAGCACATGGCGCAGGGCCTCGGGCACCAGGGCCAAGAGCCTTTTATCCATCATGGTTACGTGCTCCGATTCCACGCGAGGCCGTGACCCCGCGTCATTAGACAGCCTAAGTTAACTTTTCCATCCTACCCTAAAGCAAGAAAAAGTTAGACGAGGTATTCGCTTCCAGGCGAGGGCAAAGGCCCCTCAGCAGCCCCGGCAAGACTCGGGTATACTGCGACCCTGTATGAACGCACCGAGCACAAGGAGCTTTTACATGAGCAACGAGGGCAAGAAGGTCAAGGTCCACTACGTCGGCACCCTGGACGACGGCACGAAGTTCGACTCCAGCCGCGACCGCGACGAGCCGCTGGAGTTCACCTGCATGGCCGGCCAGATGATCAAGGGCTTCGACGCTGCCGTCAAGGACATGGAGGTCGGCCAGGTCGTCGACGTCCACATCCCCGCAGCCGAGGCCTACGGCGAGCGCCGCGACGACCTCATGCAGACCGTCCCCGTGAGCATGCTCCCCGGCGCCGAGAACCTCAGCGCCGGCGACAAGGTCATGCTCGCCTCCCCCTCCGGCCAGCCCTTCCCCGCGACCGTCGCCAAGGTCGAGAACGGCAACATCACCTTCGACATGAACCACGAGATGGCCGGCAAGGACCTCAACTTCAACATCGAGCTGCTCGAGGTCGCCGAGTAGGCGGCCTGCCCGCGCCTTATAACTCAAAGGTGGCAAGAAGCCCCGTTCGCGCCTGCCCCGGCAACCCGGAAGCAGGAGGCGGACGGGGCTTTTTGTCGAGGCGGCACCCCAGACGCGGACGCCTACACCATCTGCTCAGGGTGGAAGACAGCGTCGAACTCGTCTGCCGTGAGGAAGCCGAGCGCGACGCAGGCCTCGCGCAGGCTCGTGTCCTCGGCAAAGGCCTTCTTTGCCACGCGAGCGGCGTTCTCGTAGCCGATGTGGGGGTTGAGCGCCGTCACGAGCATGAGCGAGTTGTGCAGGTTCGCGTCCATCTTTGCCCGGTTGGCCTCGATGCCCGCGGCGCAGCGCTCGTTGAACGAGCGGATCGCGTCGGCAAGAAGGTCCACGGACTGCAGGAAGTTGTACGCGATCACGGGCATGAAGACGTTCAGCTCGAAGTTGCCCTGCGACGCCGCGAAGCCGATGGTCGCGTCGTTGCCCATGACCTGCACGGCGACCATCGTGACCGCCTCGCACTGGGTGGGGTTGACCTTACCGGGCATGATGGAGCTTCCGGGCTCGTTGGCGGGGATGGTGATCTCGCCCAGGCCCAGGCGCGGGCCGGAGGCGAGCCAGCGGACGTCGTTGGCGATCTTCATCATGTTCGCGGCGAGCGCCTTGACGGCGCCGTGGGCAAAGACGACCGCGTCCTTGCCGGTGAGCGCGCGGAACTTGTTCGGGTCGGTGACGAAGGGCAGGTCCGTCTGCTCGGCTATGTGGGCGGCCACGGCCTCGTCGAAGCCGGCGGGCGCGTTGAGGCCCGTGCCGACCGCCGTGCCGCCGAGCGCCAGGCGGTAGAGCCCCGGAAGCGCTGCAGAGAGCTCCTCGGCCGCTCCTTCCAGAAGGCCCCGCCAACCGGAGATCTCCTGGCTGAAGGCTATGGGGACGGCGTCCTGCAGGTGCGTGCGCCCGCACTTGACCACGCCCTCGTTCTCGCGCTCGAGGCGCTCGAAGGTGGCCTCGAGCCTCTTCACCGCCGGGAGGAGGCGCCCCGTGACGGCCGTCGCCGCCGCGATGTGCATCGCCGTGGGGAAGGTGTCGTTCGAGCTCTGGCTCATGTTCACCGAGTCGTTGGGGTGGAGCGGCCGCCCGAGGGCGACACCGCGCTCGGCGGCGAGCTGGTTCCCGCGGTTGGCGAGCACCTCGTTCATGTTCATGTTCGACTGCGTGCCGGACCCGGTCTGCCAGACGACGAGCGGGAAGTTGCCGTCGAGCTCGCCGGCGAGGACCTCGTCGGCAGCGGCGGCGATGAGACCGGCCTCTTTGGCGCCCAAGCGCCCGAGGTCGCGGTTGGCGAAGGCGGCGGCCTTTTTGAGCTGGGCGAACGCCCGGATGATCTCGGGCGGCATGGTCTGCCCGCCGATGGGGAAGTTCTCGTGGCTGCGCTGGGTCTGGGCGCCCCACAGGGCGTCGGCGGGCACACGGACCTCCCCCATCGAGTCGTGCTCGATGCGATACTCGGACGAGTCGGTCATCTGGGTCTCCTTCCGAAAAACGAGCGCCAGGGGAAACCGTCGCCGATTCCCCCTGGCACTCATCGCAGGCTTAGATCGATTAATCGGCGGCGCGCATACGGGATGCGAAGGTGGACCCGGCCAGGATCGCGCTCGCCACCTCGGCCTGGTCGCGGGCCACGACGCCGAGGTCGGCGCGCACGCCGCGAAACCGCGGGCTCAAGGAGTACTCGTTGGCCAGGCGCTCGTTGCGGTAGGCGTCGCCCAGAGCCCCGAGCTCGCCTTGGATGTTGTCCATGTACTCGCTCGTCTTTGCGCGGTCGTCGCCGATGACGCCGGCGAGGGCGCGGGCGACGAAGTGCATCTCCTTCGCGTCGCGCCGGGCGAGATGGACCGCCTCGGGGTCGCGCAGGTCGAGGCCGAACAGGGCGTCGTCGAGCCCCGCGAGCTCCTCGTCGAAGTGCTTCTGGAAATCCTCGGCGTTGAGCCCGGAGGCGAGCACGCGGCTCTTCCACTTGATGCTCGGGCAGTCGTCGGCGATGTTGTGCAGGCGGCGCTTGACGTGGCGCTTGCGCATGAGGGCGATCACGCCCTCAAGCTCGAGCTGGCGCTCCTTGGCACAGGCCACGGGCAGAAGGCAGTTCTCGCCGAGCTCGCCGGATTCCACGAGCGCGTCGACGACGTCGGAGAGGATGTCGATCTCGCGCAGCGGCGACGTCGCGTCGAGCAGCGCGCGCAGGTCGTCGGAGGTGCGGTGGCACTGCTTCTTTGACTGCCAGGGCGAGAGGAACTGGATAAGCGAACGCAGCCGGCGAAGGCAGATGCGGAACACGCGGAGCGCCTCGACGTCGGCGGGGTCGGCGAGGAACGCGTCGCAGGCGTCGGCGAGCTCGGCGGACATGAGCTCGACCTGGTCGTCGACCTCGGCCATCGCGTCCCAGGACACCGCGTCGGGGCCGGCGACGTACCAGAGCAGCGAGCCCGCGGCCGCAGGGCCGTCGGGCAGCGAGATCGCGGCGACGCCGCCCTTGTTGAACTTGAGGTCGACGCCGGTCAGGTGCTTGAGCAGCGCGTCCATGAAGGGGACGTGGCCGACGACGGCGAGCGTATCGGCATCAGGGTCGGCCTTCGCGAGCTCCGAGAGGAAGGCATCGAGGTCCTGGTCGTAGAGCGACTGGCGCACATCGATGCCGCAGGAATCGACCGCCTCGGCAACCACGCCCGCCGTTTGCAGCGCGCGCACGGCGGGGCTGCACCAGACGGCGACCTCAGGGTCCTCGCCGAGCAGCGCGAACGTCCGGGGATACGCGACCTCGAGCGCGCGGATCCCCGCCGATGTGAGCTTGCGGTCGATGTCGTCGCCCGTCGGGCTTGCGTCCTCGGTCTTTCCGTGACGCACGAGCACCAGTGTCTTGACCATGCCGTTCCCCCAAACGTCGGTAGCTACGCAGTCTTTAACGATAGCAATGCGGCGGCGCGGCGGGCTTCTCTCCCCCGAGCGTTCGGGTGGACGGTAGCTCGCTCGGAGGGCGGGCACGGGACCAACACGAGCAGCCTTCTCTTTTGCGGGATTGAGCAGACTGCTCTTTAAGAGAGAAGCCTTCTCTTTACGCTCATTCGCGAAGAGAAGGCTTCTATAAGAAAGGGCAGCCTTCTCTTCTGCGAAGAAGAGAAGGCTGCCCACGACCCCGCCGATCAGCTCCGAAAGACGAAGCCGCCCTCCCCTTCGTTCGCGCGAGTCGCGCAGCGAGCGAGCGCGCAGCGCGAGCGCCGAGCGGCGAACGAAGGGAGGGCGGCGGACGATCGCAGAGCCGCAGGCTACATCAGCTTGCAGACGTTCTGCGCGAACGCGACCGGGTCGGCGACGGGCAGGCCCTCGGTGAGGAGCGCCTGGTCGTAGAGCAGCGAGGTGTACAGGGCGAGCTTGTCCTTATCGCCCGCCTCCTCGGCGGCCTGGAGCTTGGCGAACACGGGGTGCGCGGCGTTGATCTCGAGCACGCGGGTGGCCTTGGGCGCCTGCGCGGCGTCGGGGCCGGCAGAGAGCACCTGCTCCATCTCGAGCGAGACAGGCCCCTCGGCCGAGACGCTGGACGGCGCGTCGTCGGCGGACGTCAGGTGAGCCGAGACGGTGACCTTGGCCACGGCGTCGCCGAGCGCGTCCTTCATGGCGCCGAACAGGCCCTCGTTGGCCTTCGCGGCCTCGTCGGCGGCCTTCTTCTCCTCGTCGGACGCGAGGTCGAGGTCGCCGGAGCTGACGTTCTTCAGCTCGAGCGAGCGGTCCTCGGTCTCGGCCTCGGCGCCGTCGGCCTGGGCCTTCTCGGCGGCCTCGCGGGCGGCATCGTCGGCGTAGACCTTGGGCAGGCCCTTGGCCGTGAAGTCGCGCATGGCCTGGAAGCAGAACTCGTCGACGTCCTCGGTGCACAGCAGCACGTCGTAGCCCTTGGCGAGCACGGACTTGACCACGGGCATCTTTGCGAGGCGGTCGCGGTCGTCGCCGGCGGCGTAGTAGACGGCCTTCTGGCCCTCGGGCATGGCCTCGGCGTACTCCTGCAGGGTGACGTACTTCTCGTTCTTCGCGCTCCAGAAGAGCAGAAGCCCGGCGAGCTCGTCCTTCTTCATGCCGTAGCTGGAGTAGATGCCGTACTTGAGGCCGCGGCCAAAGTTGCCGAAGAACTTCTCGTACGCCTCGCGGTCGGTGTCGCGCATGGACTCGAGCTCGGAGGTGATCTTCTTCTCGATGCGGCGCTCCATGGCCTGGAGCTGGCGGTTCTGCTGCAGGGTCTCGCGCGAGATGTTCAGCGTGACGTCGGCGGAGTCGACGACGCCGCGCACGAAGTTGTAGTAGTCGGGCAGCAGGTCGGCGCACTTCTCCATGATCAGGACGTTGGAGCTGTAGAGCTCGAGGCCCTTCTCGTAGTCGCGGCTATACAGGTCGAACGGCGCCTTGCCGGGGATAAAGAGGAGCGCGTCGTACTCGAGGGCGCCCTCGGCGTGCAGGGTGAAGGTGCGGGCGGGGTCCTCCCAGTCGTGGAAGGTAGACTTATAGAACTCGTTGTACTCCTCGGGCTTGACGTCGGAGGCGTGCTTCTTCCAGATCGGGGTCATGGAGTTCAGGGTGTCGAGCTCCTGGTAGTCCTCCCACTCCGGCTTGTAGTCGTCGCCGGCGTCGGCGGGCTTCTCCTTCTGGCGGGACTTGGTGACCATCATCTTGACGGGGTAGCGCACGTAGTTGCTGTAGCGCGTGACGAGGTCCTTGAGCGTGTACTCCGAGAGGTACTCGTCGTAGCTGGCGTCGTCGGTGTTGTCCTTGAGGGTGAGGATGACGTCGGAGCCGCAGGTCTCGCGGTAGGCGGGGTCGTCGGCGGCGACGGGCTCGATGGTGTAGCCCTCGATGCCGTCGGAGGTCCAGCGCAGGCACTCGTCGGAGCCGAAGGCGCGCGTGACGACGCTGACCTCCTTGGCGACCATGAAGGCGGAGTAGAACCCGACGCCGAAGCGGCCGATGATGTCCACGGCGTCGCCCTGCTTGTCGGCATTGGCCTCCTTGAACTCCTCGGAGCCGGAGTGGGCGATGGTGCCGAGGTTCTTCTCGAGCTCGTCGGCGGTCATGCCGATGCCGTTGTCCGAGACGGTGAGCGTGCGGGCGTCCTTGTCGAACGAGAGCGTGATGGCGAGGTTCTCCTGGTCGACCTGGGCGGAGGCGTCGGTCAGGCTCTTGAGGTAGAGCTTGTCGATGGCGTCCGAGGCGTTGGAGATGAGCTCGCGGAGGAAGATCTCGCGGTTCGTGTAGATGGAGTTGATCATGAGGTCGAGGAGCTTTTTGCTCTCGGTCTTGAACTTGCGCATGGTTGACGTCCCTTCGTCGTATGTGTTCAACAAAGGTCACTCTACCCTGCTGCGACGGCGGATATTCGTGCGCGCTCAGAAAACCTTAGTTCATCACGCTTAGATTTTTTGAGAAGGGCGTAAAGAGGATCCGAGCAGGGAGCCGAGGGGGCGCCTAAGGCGCCCGGCGAGACGGCCGGCGGCCATCGCGGCGGATCGTTCGCTCGACCCGCCGGAGCCCCGCAGGTCAGGCGCGGGCGATGAGGAGGTAGTTGTCGTCGGCGGCCCAATCGTCGTCGGGGCAGCACACGAGCTCGACGCGGGGGAATCGGGCCTCAAGGGCATCCTGGAAGTCGCGCAGGAAGGTCGCGTCGCCGCCCGGGGTGACTACGTTGGCGGCGACGGCGCCGCCGGGGGCGAGCAGCCGTGCGTAGGCGTCGACGGCCTCGGGGCCTGCGAGCGACGCCACCGGATCTGCGCCCGAGAAGGCGTCGAGCGCGATAAGGTCGTACTCGACGCCGCGCAGGGCTGCGCCGCGCACGAAGTCGAGCCCGTCGGCGCAGTGGACGCGCGAGGCGGCCTCGTCGGCATAGAACCAGCGGCGCGCGGCATCGATGACCTTGGGGTCGATCTCGACGACTTCGATCGTCGTCTCGGGCCGCGACGCCCGCGCGAGCTTAGGGACGGCGAACCCTCCCCCGCCCACGACGAGCACGCGCGGGGCCGGCGCAGCGATGCCGTCGAGCACCCGCCCGAACGCGCGGTAATACTCGAAGACAGGCTCCATCCGGCGCTCACCCAGATACGTCGCCGACTGGAAGACGCCGCCCGACGAGAGCACTCGCACCGGCTCGCCTTGGGGCCCGCGCACGGTATAGACGAGCACCGGCGAGAGCCCGGCGCGCGCGATATGAAGGTCGAGCTTCCCGAACACGGCGCCTCCTCGATTCGTCCCGCATGCACTTGTCGCCAAGCGACTCTGCTACCATATCCCGCGCGAAAAAAGGAGGCAATTCCCATGCCCGGTCTGGGGACCATCATCAATGTGTGCTGCATCGTCGCCGGCGGGCTCGCCGGCCTGCTCGGGAAGCGATTCATATCGGATCGGCTCCAGGACGCGCTGCTCAAGGCATGCGGGCTGTCCGTCATCTTCCTCGGCATCGGCGGCACGATGGAGAAGATGCTCGCGATCGCGACGGCCGCCGACGGAGCGATGAGGCTCTCGTCGGGCGGGACCATGATGATCCTCGTCTCGCTGGCCGTGGGCTCGGCCGTCGGCGAGGCGATCGACCTCGATGCCCGCTTCGAGCAGCTCGGCATCTGGCTGCGCGAGAAGACCGGCAGCTCGAGGGACGCGTCGTTCGTCGACGGCTTCGTGACGGCGTCGCTCACCGTGTGCATCGGCGCCATGGCGATCGTCGGCGCGATCCAGGACGGCCTCACCGGCGACTACACGACCCTCATGCTCAAGGGCGCGATCGACGCCGTGATCGTCTGCGCGATGACGGCCTCCATGGGCAAGGGCTGCATCTTTGCCGCGCTGCCCGTCGGCGCCTGGCAGGGGCTCGTCACCGCGGCGTCGACGCTGCTCCAGCCGGTGATGACGCAGGCAGCGCTCGACAACCTCGGTCTCGTGGGCTCCATCCTGATCTTCTGCGTCGGCGTGAACCTGATCTGGCCGCGCACCTTCAAGCCCGCGAACATGCTCCCCGCCGTCGTCGTGGCGGTCGCCTGCGCGTTCGTCATATAGGCCCGCGCAAGGCCCGCCTCGGGCCGCATCGGCGATGCGCCACCCCCCGCGCGATGAATTCTCCCGCGTCTCCTCAGTCGTATGATTACGTTCTGGCTCAGGGACGAACGCGAGGAGGCGAGCCGTGCCGGACATCGACAAGATCCTCGAGCAGCTGCTCGCCGACCCGCGCCTGCGCGAGGGCCGCGCGTTCGCCTCCGCGAAGACCTACGGCGACGAGCCCATCATCCGCCGCGGCTCGCAGATGCACGGTTATGTGCCGGACCCCATAAAGCAGCTGCGCAACCTGCAGGTCACGCCGCAGGGGCGCACCTGGTCGGAGACCCGGCTCTTCTATGAGCAGGCGAGGCTCCTCGAGGACTTCGAGGACCATGCGCCGTTCTCCGGGCAGTTCGTCTCGTACTACCCGACCTACCGCTCGATGAACGACCGCCAGCTGCGCGGCTACTTCACCTGGCGCGCCGACGTGCGCCGCGGCCGGATCGAGGACGTCTCGACCTCGTTCGCCTACGTCTATATCTATGAGCTGCTCATGGGCATCGGGGTCGAGCCGGGGCGGAAGGCATTCGAGGCTCTCGAGGCCTTCTACCGGGCGTACCGCGCCTTCGACCAGGCGAGCATGGACAAAAACGTCCGCCCCTGGCTCGTGGACTACGTGGTCGACCATGGCCTCGACCCGAAGCTCGCCGCGCCCTACTCCGACGCCGCGCACGACCGCGCGATATCGCTGCTCGCGGGCATCGACCGCGCCGCGGTGCTGAGCGCCCCGCCCAAGGGCGCGCGCCGCGCGCCGCTCGGCTTCGGCACGCTCGGCGACGCGGCGGCGAAGCTCGTCGACGCCGCGGACACCCTGGCCACCTACCGCCTCAAGGACTCGAGGCTCTACAAAGAGGCCCCCGAGGACCTCGGCCTGGTGCTGACCGCGTTCTTCATCCGCCTCGCCCGCCATTACGCGCGCACGCACAACCAGGGCCTCGTCGAGACGCTCTTCGGCACTCGCTTCCGCATCCGCCACCTCATGTACGCGTCGGCGATCCACTACGAGCCCGCCCCGCACCCCGACTGCGTCTACGAGCTCTCGGACACCCGCAGCTACATCTGCAAAGACGGACACTGGACCTGCGACGGCTTCCACGACGGGGGCGCCCGCAGCGCCAAGCTCGGCGACCTTTGCCGCGCCGTGGACCGCCAGATGCGCGCCGCGATCGGCTTCCCCTCGCAGCTCAAGGACCACGCCGAGCCGAAGTACCTGCTAAAGATGATCGACGCCGAGATCTCCGACTACCTCGCGTACAAAGAAGCCCACAAGCCCGTCGTCGTGGACATCGACCTCTCTAAGCTCGCGGGCATCCGCGCCGCGGCGAGCGTCACGCAGGAGGCGCTGCTGATCGACGAGGAACGCGATGAGGCCTGCGCCTCCGAGGCCGGGGCGGAGGGTTTGTCTCCATGCCCGGCGGACAGCGACCTCGCCGCGGCAAAGACCGGCGCCCGAGTCGCGGCTGCCCCTGTGCCTGGGGATTTGTCTCCACGCGCAGTTCCGCATGAGCCGGAGGCGCCAGTGGCGCCTCCGTGCGAAGAGGACTGTTTGAGCATGGAGACAAATCCCCAGGCACAGGGGCAGCCCCCACGTAAGGGCGTTGGGCCCGACCTTACGACGGACGAGCGGGCATTGATCGCCGCGCTGCTCGGCGGCGGCCCTGCGCAGGCCGTGGGCTCGGTCGACCTGCTGGTCGACGGCATAAACGAGAAGCTCTTCGGCCTCGTGGGCGACACCGTGCTCGAGTTCGGGCCGGACGGCGCGCCGCAGGTCATCGAGGACTACGCCGACGACGTGCGGGAGGCCCTCGGTCTCGAATAAATACGAACGTGTGTTTTTCTTGTCGCGTCTTCGTGCTAGCATGGAGCCCAGAAGAGACGCAGGAAGGACCGCCCATGCCGCAAGAGAAGCCCCGCGTGCCCAAGCGCATCGCAGCCGTGATCATCAACTCGCTCAAGGGCGGCGTCGTGCCGCGCATCGGCCTGCCCTACATCACCGTGGGACGCGAGCGCGAGATCGAGGCGCTTCTCCACGACCTCGCGCTCGTCGCGGACGGCGGGGCGAGCTTCCGTTTCCTCGTGGGCCGCTACGGCGCGGGCAAGTCGTTCCTTTTGCAGACCATCCGCACGCACGCGATGGGGCGCGACTTCGTGGTCGCCGACGCCGATCTCTCGCCGGAGCGGCGCCTGCAGGGCAACCAGGGCCAGGGCCTCGCCACGTACAAGGAACTCATCCGCAACCTGAGCACAAAGACCCGCCCCGAGGGAGGCGCGCTGCCGCTCGTGCTCGAGCGCTGGGCGCGCAACCTCTCGGAGGGCGCCGCGGACCCGCAGGTCCCGCTCAAGGCGGCGCTCGCCCCCATCCGCGAGCTCGTCCACGGCTTCGACTTCTGCAGCGTGCTCGAGGCCTACTACGCCGCCTACCTCGAGGGCGACGAGGAGCGCCAGGCGCTCTGCGCAAAGTGGCTGCGCGGGGAGTACCGCACAAAGACCGAGTCCAAGTCCGAGCTCGGCATCAACGCCTGCATCGGCGACGACGACTGGTACGAGTACCTCAAGCTCTTTGCCCAGTTCCTCGTAGGCGCCGGCTACCAGGGGCTCGTCGTGCTCGTGGACGAGCTCGTCAACCTCTACAAGATCCCGAACGCCATCACGCGCCAGTACAACTACGAGAAGATCCTCACCATGTATAACGACACCCTCCAGGGCAAGGCGCACCACCTGGGGATCATCATGGGCGGCACGCCCCAGTCCATCGAGGACCGCCGCCGCGGCGTCTTCAGCTACGAGGCCCTGCGCAGCCGCCTCACGCAGGGGCGCTTCGCGGGCGAGGGCATGACGGACATGCTTGCCCCGGTGATCCACTTAGACCCCCTTACCTACGAGGAGCTCCTCGTCCTCACCGAGAAGCTCGCGGACATCCACGCGGGCTACTTCGGCTACGAGCGGAGCCTGGGCACCGAGGACCTGGTGAGCTTCCTGCAGGCGGAGTTCGGCCGCGTGGGCGCCGACTCCCACCTCACGCCGCGCGAGGTGATCCGCGACTTCATCGAGCTTCTGGACATCCTCTGTCAGAACCCGGGAACCGACCTGGCCGCGCTGCTCAAGTCGGGCGACTTCGCCGCGGCGGCGCCCGGCGCGGGCGACGCGGGCGCGCAGGCCGCCGGCGCGCCCGACGCGCCCGACGTGGCCCCGCAGTTCGCCGAGTTCACCATCTAGGCGGCGGCCATGAGCGTCTTCGACCGGTACGCGCCCTTTGTCCAGGACTTCATCTACGACCACGAGTGGGAGAGCCTGCGCGGCATCCAGGTGGCCGCAGGCGAGGCCATCTTCGACACCGAGGACCACGTGCTGCTGACCGCCCAGACCGCGTCGGGCAAGACCGAGGCGGCCTTCTTTCCCATCCTCACCGAGTTCTGGGAGAACCCGCCCGCGAGCGTCGGCGCCATCTACATCGGCCCCACGAAGGCCCTGATCAACGACCAGTTCTACCGCCTGACCGACCTTTGCCGGGAGGCGGACATCCCCGTGTGGCACTGGCACGGCGACGTCAGCGCCTCCCACAAGGCCAAGCTCATGAAGAAGCCCTCGGGTATCCTCCAGCTCACGCCGGAGTCGCTCGAGGCCATCCTCATGCGCCGCCACTCCGCCGTGGCCAGGCTCTTCTGCGACCTGCGCTACGTGGTGATCGACGAGGTCCACTCGCTTTTGCGCGGCGACCGCGGGGGCCAGTGCCTGTGCCTCATCGAGCGGCTCTCGCGCATGGCGGGCGTCGACCCGCGCCGCATCGGGCTTTCCGCGACCATCGGCGACCCGGAGGCCGTGGGCGCCTTCCTCGCCGCCGGCACCGGGCGCAAGACGATCGTCCCGCGCGTGGAGGAGCCGCCGCGCGTGTGGCGCCTCAGCATGGAGCACTTCTACACCACCGGCCCCCAGGCGCCGGAGTCGCTGCTCCAGACCACGCAGGGCGCCGAGGCCGACGTCTTGGACGTCCAGGCGGTCGACGCAACCGGGAGCCCCGCGGGCTTGCCTTCGCGCACGGTCCCGCAGGGGCCGGTGGTGTAGAAG
>QAKZ01000052.1:0-39104 GCA_003150175.1 Coriobacteriia bacterium | reverse complement strand
GTATAAGAGACAGGGGGCAGCCCCCACGTAAGGGCGTTGGGCCCGACCTTACGACGGACGAGCGGGCATTGATCGCCGCGCTGCTCGGCGGCGGCCCTGCGCAGGCCGTGGGCTCGGTCGACCTGCTGGTCGACGGCATAAACGAGAAGCTCTTCGGCCTCGTGGGCGACACCGTGCTCGAGTTCGGGCCGGACGGCGCGCCGCAGGTCATCGAGGACTACGCCGACGACGTGCGGGAGGCCCTCGGTCTCGAATAAATACGAACGTGTGTTTTTCTTGTCGCGTCTTCGTGCTAGCATGGAGCCCAGAAGAGACGCAGGAAGGACCGCCCATGCCGCAAGAGAAGCCCCGCGTGCCCAAGCGCATCGCAGCCGTGATCATCAACTCGCTCAAGGGCGGCGTCGTGCCGCGCATCGGCCTGCCCTACATCACCGTGGGACGCGAGCGCGAGATCGAGGCGCTTCTCCACGACCTCGCGCTCGTCGCGGACGGCGGGGCGAGCTTCCGTTTCCTCGTGGGCCGCTACGGCGCGGGCAAGTCGTTCCTTTTGCAGACCATCCGCACGCACGCGATGGGGCGCGACTTCGTGGTCGCCGACGCCGATCTCTCGCCGGAGCGGCGCCTGCAGGGCAACCAGGGCCAGGGCCTCGCCACGTACAAGGAACTCATCCGCAACCTGAGCACAAAGACCCGCCCCGAGGGAGGCGCGCTGCCGCTCGTGCTCGAGCGCTGGGCGCGCAACCTCTCGGAGGGCGCCGCGGACCCGCAGGTCCCGCTCAAGGCGGCGCTCGCCCCCATCCGCGAGCTCGTCCACGGCTTCGACTTCTGCAGCGTGCTCGAGGCCTACTACGCCGCCTACCTCGAGGGCGACGAGGAGCGCCAGGCGCTCTGCGCAAAGTGGCTGCGCGGGGAGTACCGCACAAAGACCGAGTCCAAGTCCGAGCTCGGCATCAACGCCTGCATCGGCGACGACGACTGGTACGAGTACCTCAAGCTCTTTGCCCAGTTCCTCGTAGGCGCCGGCTACCAGGGGCTCGTCGTGCTCGTGGACGAGCTCGTCAACCTCTACAAGATCCCGAACGCCATCACGCGCCAGTACAACTACGAGAAGATCCTCACCATGTATAACGACACCCTCCAGGGCAAGGCGCACCACCTGGGGATCATCATGGGCGGCACGCCCCAGTCCATCGAGGACCGCCGCCGCGGCGTCTTCAGCTACGAGGCCCTGCGCAGCCGCCTCACGCAGGGGCGCTTCGCGGGCGAGGGCATGACGGACATGCTTGCCCCGGTGATCCACTTAGACCCCCTTACCTACGAGGAGCTCCTCGTCCTCACCGAGAAGCTCGCGGACATCCACGCGGGCTACTTCGGCTACGAGCGGAGCCTGGGCACCGAGGACCTGGTGAGCTTCCTGCAGGCGGAGTTCGGCCGCGTGGGCGCCGACTCCCACCTCACGCCGCGCGAGGTGATCCGCGACTTCATCGAGCTTCTGGACATCCTCTGTCAGAACCCGGGAACCGACCTGGCCGCGCTGCTCAAGTCGGGCGACTTCGCCGCGGCGGCGCCCGGCGCGGGCGACGCGGGCGCGCAGGCCGCCGGCGCGCCCGACGCGCCCGACGTGGCCCCGCAGTTCGCCGAGTTCACCATCTAGGCGGCGGCCATGAGCGTCTTCGACCGGTACGCGCCCTTTGTCCAGGACTTCATCTACGACCACGAGTGGGAGAGCCTGCGCGGCATCCAGGTGGCCGCAGGCGAGGCCATCTTCGACACCGAGGACCACGTGCTGCTGACCGCCCAGACCGCGTCGGGCAAGACCGAGGCGGCCTTCTTTCCCATCCTCACCGAGTTCTGGGAGAACCCGCCCGCGAGCGTCGGCGCCATCTACATCGGCCCCACGAAGGCCCTGATCAACGACCAGTTCTACCGCCTGACCGACCTTTGCCGGGAGGCGGACATCCCCGTGTGGCACTGGCACGGCGACGTCAGCGCCTCCCACAAGGCCAAGCTCATGAAGAAGCCCTCGGGTATCCTCCAGCTCACGCCGGAGTCGCTCGAGGCCATCCTCATGCGCCGCCACTCCGCCGTGGCCAGGCTCTTCTGCGACCTGCGCTACGTGGTGATCGACGAGGTCCACTCGCTTTTGCGCGGCGACCGCGGGGGCCAGTGCCTGTGCCTCATCGAGCGGCTCTCGCGCATGGCGGGCGTCGACCCGCGCCGCATCGGGCTTTCCGCGACCATCGGCGACCCGGAGGCCGTGGGCGCCTTCCTCGCCGCCGGCACCGGGCGCAAGACGATCGTCCCGCGCGTGGAGGAGCCGCCGCGCGTGTGGCGCCTCAGCATGGAGCACTTCTACACCACCGGCCCCCAGGCGCCGGAGTCGCTGCTCCAGACCACGCAGGGCGCCGAGGCCGACGTCTTGGACGTCCAGGCGGTCGACGCAACCGGGAGCCCCGCGGGCTTGCCTTCGCGCACGGTCCCGCAGGGGCCGATGCCTCCTGACGCGGCTTCGGGCGAGCAGGGCTGCCCGAGCATGGAGATCAGCCCCCGGGCCACGGCGGAGTCGCCGACCGACTCCGCCCCCGCGAACGCCGACCCCGGCTGCGCCTACATCTTTGAGCACACCCGGGGCAAGAAGTGCCTCATCTTCACCAACTCGCGCGAGGAGGCGGAGGACGTCTGCACGGTCTTGCGCGCCTACTGCGAGCACAACGGCGAGCCCGACCGGTTCCTCATCCATCACGGCAACTTATCTGCCTCGATCCGCGAGTCGGCCGAGGAGCTCATGCGCGACGAGGCGAGCGATCTTTCCATCGTCGCCACCGCCACGCTCGAGCTCGGCATCGACGTGGGGCGCCTGGAGCGCGCCTTCCAGATCGACGCGCCCTTCACGGTCTCCGGCTTCCTGCAGCGCATGGGCCGCACGGGCCGGCGCGACGCCCCGCCCGAGATGTGGTTCGTCATGCGCGAGGACCAGCCCGAGGCGCGCGCCCTCACGCCCGAGACCATCCCCTGGAAGCTGCTGCAGGGCATCGCCCTCGTGCAGCTCTACCGTGAGGAGCGCTGGGTCGAGCCGCCGCGCCTGGACCGGCTGCCCTACAGCCTGCTGTGCCACCAGACGCTGGCCATCCTCGCGTCCGAGGGCGAGCTCACGCCCGCGCAGCTCGCCACGCGCGTGCTCACCCTCACCGTGTTCCGCCGCGTGAGCGCCGACGACTTCCGCGAGCTCTTGCGCTTCCTGCTGGCGCACGACTACGTGGAGACGACCGAGGCGGGCGGGCTCATCGTGGGCCTCGCCGGCGAGCGCGTGACCAACAACTACAAGTTCTACGCCGTGTTCCAGGAGAACGTCGAGTACACCGTGCGCTGCGAGTCGCAGGAGATCGGCACGCTCGTGGCCCCTCCCCCTCCCGGCGAGAAGGTCGCCATCGCTGGCCACGTATGGATCGTCGAGGAGGTCGACCACAAGCGCCACCTGCTCTACGTCACGCAGGTCAAGGGGCGCGTGCCCGCCTACTTCGGCGAGTGCCCGGGAGACATCAACACCCGCGTCCTCGAGCGCATGCGCCGAGCCCTCGACGAGAGCGCGCCCTACCCCTACCTGCAGCCGAACGCCCGCGCACGCCTTGCGCAGGCGCGCCGCGTGGCCAGGAACGGCGGCCTCACCAAAGAACCGCTCGTCAACCTCGGGGGCAACATGTGGTGCCTGCTTCCCTGGCTCGGCAGCTACGCCTTCCTCGCCCTCGAGCGCCTGCTCAAGATCAAGTGCGCCAAGGAGCTGGGGCTCAAGGGGCTCGACTCCTCGCGGCCGTACTACATGACCTTCATCATGGCGCCCGAGGTCGACGAGTGCGCCTTCTACACCGTCGTCGCAAACGAAGCCGAGGCGCTCGCCGACCCGATGGAGCTCATCTACCCGGGCGAGGTCCCCACGTTCGAGAAGTACGACGAGCTCGTACCCGAGCTCCTCGTCCGCAAGGGCTTCGCCGAGGGCACGCTCGACGTCGCGGGAATGAAGGCCCGCGTGGCGCAATGGGTGTAGAGTAATCGGCTTTAGAGGCCCAATGAACTCCGCGGGTTCCGGCCCGGCCTCCCCCGATATCCTTGGTCCGTCGACGAAAGCGAGGTCGCGAGCGTGTCCGAGCAGCATACAGGAACAGACGACACGATGGTCAGGCCAGGCGCCCCGAGCGCCAATTGGCTGAGGAACAAGGCGTTCGCGTGGTCAGACGACCCCACGCCCGCGCGCTACGCGAGGGACTTCGCCTGCACGCTTTTGCTCATGGCGCTCGCCACGCTCGTCAGCCTCGCCTTCTACGCGTTCAGGATGGAGGCGTGCATCGTCATCACCTATGTTCTGGCGGTGCTATGCGCCTCCCTGCTCACCGTCGGCCGCGTGCACTGCCTGTTCGCCTCGGCCTTCTCGGTCGTGCTCTACAACTACTTCTTTACGACGCCGCGGTTCTCGCTGACCGCGTGGGGGACGGCCTACCCCGCCACCTTCGCCGTGATGTTCATCGTCGCCCTCGTCGCCAGCACCGTGGCGATGACGCTCCGAAGCGAGCTCCACGCGTCGCGCGAGGCCTTCAACCGCACGAGGGTCATCCTCGAGGCGGACCGTGCCCTGCGCCGCTGCACGACGCAGGGCCAGATCATCGACGCCACCTGCGAGCAGCTCTCCAGGCTCATGGGCGTGACGGTGGTCTGGTACGCGGACGCGGGCGACGGCTTCGGCGCGCAGAAACGCTTCGACGCGGGGGACGCCACCCGGACGGACCCGGTCATCGAGCTGCCCATGGCGCGCAGGGCACAGCAGGACGCGGAGATCGTCGGGGTCGGCACGGAGCTCTTTCCCTCGGCATCCGGCCTCTACCTGCCGCTTCGCGCCGACGAGAAGATCGTGGGCGTCATAGGTGCCTGTCTGCAGGGCCGCGACCCGTTGCCGACCGAGCGCAACGAGGCGGAGGCCATCGCGGGCGAGGCCTCCCTCGCCTGCGACCGCGTGCAGGCGCTCGAGGAGCGCGAGAAGGCCGCGGTCATGGCAAAGAACGAGCAGCTGAGGGCAAACCTCCTCAGGTCGATCTCGCACGACCTCCGCACGCCGCTCACCGCCATCTCCGGCAATGCGGACGTGCTTCTTTCCAACGGGGAGGCGCTCGACGCGCAGGCGCGCGACGGCCTGCTCAAGGACATCCGCTCCGACGCCATGTGGCTCAACGCGACCGTGGAGAACCTGCTGGCCATCACGAGGCTCGAGAACGGCGGCGTCCAGCTCACGACCACGGCCGAGCTCCTCGACGACGTGGTCGAGGAGGCATTGCGCCACGTGAGCCCGGACGCCTCGCTCCACCGGATCGAGGTAGACCCGAGCCCGGAGCTCCTGCTCGTCGAGGTAGACGCGCGGCTGATGGTACAGGTCGTCGTCAACCTCATGAACAACGCGATAACCTATACTCCGGAGGGCTCCCGCATACGCATATCCTCGCGCCGGCGCGGCGACGAGGCCGTGGTCTGCGTGGAGGACGACGGACCCGGCATCGCGCCGAGCGACCGCGACCACGTCTTCGAGTCCTTCTACACGGCGAGCCATGCCTTGGCTGACTCGAGGCGCAGCGTCGGGCTCGGCCTCGCGCTGTGCAAGTCGATCGTCGAGGCGCACGGGGGCACCATACGACTGGAGCAGGCGCAGCCGCGCGGCTGCCGGTTCGAGTTCTCGCTGCCGCTCTACGAGCTCAAGGAAGAAGAAGGGGAAGACCATGGCCGCTGCGACCACTAACCATGCGGGGACGCGCCCCGCGATACTCGTCGTGGAGGACGACGCCGCGGTGCGCAACCTCATCCTGACGACGCTCGACACCGAGGGCTACACCCACCTGAGCGAGACCACCGGCCGGGGCGCCATCGCCTCGGCGGCGACGAGCGCGCCCGACGTGGTCCTGCTCGACCTGGGGCTGCCCGACATCGACGGCATCGAGGTGGTCCGGGCCATCCGCGCCTGGTCGCAGATGCCCATCATCGTGGTGTCCGCCCGAAGCGAGGACAGCGACAAGATCGGCGCCCTCGACGCGGGCGCCGACGACTACCTCACCAAACCGTTCTCGGTGGGCGAGCTTTTGGCCCGCATCCGCACGACGGTGCGGCGGCTGAGCCACCTTAGCGAGGCTGCCGGCAAGGAGAGCCCCACCTTCGTGAACGGGGACCTGAGCATCGACTACACGGCGGGGATGGCCTACCTTGCGGGCGCCGAGCTCCACCTGACGCCCATCGAGTTCAAGCTCCTGTGCCTTCTGTCCCGCAACGTGGACAAAGTCCTGACCCACAGCTTCATCCTCCGCGAGGTCTGGGGGTCCGAGAAACAGACCGACCTCGCTTCCCTGCGCGTGTTCATGGGCACCCTGCGAAAGAAAATCGAGCCCGACCCGGTGCACCCGCGCTACATTCAGACGCATGTGGGGGTCGGCTACCGCATGCTCCGCGTAAGCGGGGGCAAAGATGCGCCCACGCCCCCTACCTCGGCTCTTTAGGCCGCCTTTATTCGGTTTTAATTAGGGCTTTATGCCCGCATCATGTTGAATAATTCGCAGGTAGACATCGTATAAGCCAACGGGCGCGAAGCGTCTATCCTCCTTTTCGCCGGCGGATCCGCCGCCGGGCCGCATGCTGTTTCGGGCACGCGGCGGCATAAAGGAAAGGAGGACCCTTGGAAACCCCGTCAAACATCATCGAGGGCGAGCTGCCCAACATCGCGGCGCTCCCCGCCGACGAAGTGCTCGGTGCCCTGGCCACCAGCGCGGCAGGCCTCACGAGCGAGAAGGCGGCAGAGTACCAGGGCAAGTTCGGAAAGAACCTCATTCAGGCTGCAAAGAAAAAGTCCCCGGTACTGGCGTTTCTCTCCAACTTCACGCACCTCATGGCGATCCTTCTGTGGGTCGCCGGCATCATCGCGCTCGTCGCCGGCATGCCGGAGCTGTGCGTCGCCGTTTGGCTGGTCAACCTCATCAACGGCTGCTTCAGCTTCTGGCAGGAGCACCAGGCCGACAAGGCGACCGAGGCCCTCAAGAAGATGCTCCCCTCCTACGTCAACGTCATCCGTGACGGCGAGCAGATCCAGGTCCTCGCGGAGGACCTCGTCCCCGGCGACGTCATGGTCCTCGCGGAGGGCGACAAGATCTCGGCCGACGGCCGCGTGATCCGCGCCTCCGACCTCCAGGTCGACCAGTCGACCTTGACCGGCGAGTCCAACCCCGTGAGGAAGACCGCCGACGCCGTGTGCGAGCCCGACCTCACCCCCGCCGAGACCCCCAACCTCGTCTTTGCCGGCACCTCGGTCTCCGAGGGCAACGGCCGCGTCGTGGTCACGCGCATCGGCATGGCGACCGAGTTCGGCAAGATCGCGAGCCTCACGCAGAACATGGAGGAGTCCGAGAGCCCCCTGCAGCGTCAGCTCGACCGCCTGACCAAGCAGGTCACGCTGTTCGCCATGTGCATGGGCGTCGCGTTCTTCCTGCTCGACGTGCTCTTTGTCCACAACGGCCTCGCCTCGTCGTTCATCTTTGCGCTCGGCATGGTCGTCGCGTTCATCCCCGAGGGCCTGCTGCCCACGGTCACGCTCTCGCTCGCCATGGCCGTCCAGCGCATGAGCAAGCGCAACGCCCTCGTGAAGAAGCTCAGCTCCGTCGAGGCGCTCGGCTCCACGAGCGTCATCTGCACCGACAAGACCGGCACCCTCACCCAAAACGAGATGACGGTCAACCACCTGTGGACCTGCGACCGCGAGTACGAGGTCACTGGCGTGGGCTACGCGCCCAAGGGCGAGATCCGCTCGAACGGCGAGAAGTGGCTCGCTGCCGACGACGAGCAGCTCCGCCTGCTGGTCGCGGGAGGCGCCCTGTGCTCCAACGCCCGCCTGGTCGACCCCGAGGAGGAGGGCGGTCGCTACACCGTCCTGGGCGACCCCACCGAGGCGTGCCTGCTCGTCAGCGCCCAGAAGGCCGGCCTCACGCTCGAGGGCCTCGAGGCCGAGATGCCGCGCGTGAGGGAGCTCCCCTTCGAGAGCCGCCGCAAGCGCATGACCACCATCCACCAGCTCAAGCAGCCGCTCGACGGCGCCAAGCGCGTCGCTTTCGTGAAGGGCGCCCCCAACGAGGTCGTGCGCCTCTCTTCCAGCGCCCGCATCAACGGCGAGGTCGTCGCCATGGACGACGACCTGCGCAAGCGCATCATGGACGCCAACGACGGCTACGCCGCCGACGGCCTGCGCGTCCTCGCGCTCGCCTACCGCCCGCTGCGCGCGGACGACGAGTCCATCCCCCGCTCCATGAGCGACTACACCCCCGACAACATCGAGTGCGAGCTCACCTTCGTCGGCCTGCTCGTCATGCAGGATCCGCCTCGCCCCGAGGTCGCCGACGCCGTGGCGGAGTGCCGCCGCGCAGGTATCCGCGTCGTCATGATCACGGGCGACTACGGCCTGACCGCCGTCTCCATCGCCCGCAAGATCGGCATCGTCCAGAGCGCCCACCCGCGCGTGTTCTCCGGCGTCGAGCTCGAGAAGACCTCGGACGACGAGCTCAAGGAGGCCCTCAAGGGCGAGGTCGTCTTTGCCCGCATGGCGCCCGAGCAGAAGCTGCGCGTCGTCGAAAACCTGCAGCAGATGGGCGAGATCGTGGCCGTCACCGGCGACGGTGTGAACGACTCCCCCGCCCTCAAGAAGGCCGACATCGGCGTGGCCATGGGCATCACCGGCACGGACGTGGCCAAGGAGGCCGCGGACATGATCCTGACCGACGACAACTTCGCGTCGATCGTCCATGCCATCGAGGAAGGCCGCGCGGTCTACGCCAACATCAAGAAGTTCATGCTCTACATCCTGAACTCCAACGTCCCCGAGGCCGTCCCGTCCGCCATCTACCTGCTCTCCGGCGGCGCCGTGCCCCTGCCGCTGACCACGATGCAGATCCTCACCATCGACCTGGGCACCGACATGCTCCCGGCCCTGGGTCTCGGCACCGAGCCCCCGGAGGCCGACGTCATGGACCGTCCTCCGCGCGACCCCAACGAGCCTTTGCTCTCCGGCAAGGTCATGCGCAAGGCGTTCCTGTGGTACGGCCTTCTCGGCGCGCTCTTCTCGTTCGCCGCGTTCATGTTCTGCCAGGTCATGAACGGCTGGCACCCGGGCATCGCGATGTTCGGCGTGGGCGCCGACCTCGACCCGGTCTACGTGCGCGCCACGACCATGGCGCTGGCCGCCATCGTCTTTACCCAGATCGGCGAGGTATGGAACTGCCGCACGGAGGTCGCCTCGGTGTTCTCGGTCGGGCTGTTCTCGAACTCCCAGGTCAACAAGGGCATACTGTTCGAGATAGCGCTCATCGTGTTCATCACGCTGTTCCCGCCCTTCCAGAGCGTGTTCCACACGAGCCCGCTGCTCCTGAAGGACTACGTGTTCCTGGTGCTGCTCCCGCCCGTGATCCTGCTGCTCGAGGAGTGCCGCAAGGCCATCGTGCGCAAGCGTCATCACATCGACCGCAATGGCGTCGCCATCCGACAGACGCCGGAAAAGAGGTAAACCATGAACATCATCGTCGTTGGAATGGGGCGCATGGGCACCAGCCTCGCCCACAAGCTCGACAGGCAGGGCTACGACGTCTGCGCCATCGACCAGGAGCCCGAGCGCCTCGAGGCGCTGAGGGAGTCGTTCGGCGGCCGCACCGTCGAGGGCATCGGGTTCGACCGCAAGGTCCTGGAGGCGGCCGGCATCGACCGCGCCAGCGCCGTGATCGCCTGCACGTCCTCGGACGAGACCAACATCGTGGTCGCGCGCATCTCTCGCCAGACCTACCGCGTCCCCCGCGTCATCGCCCGCCTGTACGAGATCAGCAACGCCGAGACCTACCGCAGGCTCGGCATCCAGAGCATCTCGACCACCGAGTGGGGTGTGAGGCGCGTCAGCGAGCTTCTGACCTTCAACGAGCTCGACGACGTCGTCGAGCTCGGGACCGGCGGCGTGCGCCTGGTGCGCGCCGACGTCCCGGCGCTGCTCGAGGGCAGCACCGTCCGCGAGATCACCGCCCTGGGCGAGGTCAACATCGTCTCGGTCTCGCACGACAACGAGACCTTCATCCCCACCCAGGGAACGGTTCTCCAGCACGGCGACATCATCTACGCAGCGGTCGCGTCGAGCGCGGCGGGCAAGTTCCGCACCATGCTCGGCCTGGCCGAGTAAGGAGGCAGGCATGAACATCATCATCGTCGGCGGCGGCAAGACCGGCGCCTACCTCGCGTCGCTGCTGGGCAGCCGAGGGGACACGGTCAAGGTCATCGAGTCGAGGAAGGCCGTGGCCGAGCGCCTCGAGCAGAAGCTTCCCGCGGGCACCGTCTTGAGGGGCGTCGGCTCGAGCCCGGACGTCCTGGAGCAGGCGGGCGTGCTGCGCGCCGACATCGTGATCGCCGTCACGGGCAACGATGAGGTCAACCTCGTCGTCTCGATGCTCGCAAAGATGGAGTACGGCGTCGGCCGGGTCGTGGCCCGCGTCAACAACCCGGCGAACTCCTGGATGTTCGACGCGTCCATGGGCGTCGACGTCGCCATCGACCAGGCGGAGCTGATCACCCGCTCGGTCGAGGAGGGCCTCGATATGGAGGACGTCTTTACGATCATGCGCCTGGGCAGGGACGGCCACGCCATCGTCCAGGGCGAGGTGCGCCCGCGCTCCGGAGTGGTCGGCAAGACCGTGAGCCAGCTTTCGCTGCCCGACGGGCTCGTGCTCGTCGCGGTCGAGCACGACGGCGACATCGTCATCCCCAACGGCTCGACCGTGCTCGCGTCGGGCGACCGCGTGGTCGCGTTCGCGAACGACGAGGGAAGGGCCTTCCTGAGCCGCGCGCTGCAGTAAGGGCGATCCCGACAATCGAACGAACAGGCTCCGGGGCCGGACGTCCCGGAGCCGACCGACTCTAGGCTGCACCCGCTTCGCGCGATCCGCGCGGCGGGTGTAGCCTAGAGTCATGATTCGCACGCCTGCAGACATACTCCGCCAGACCTTCGGCTACGAGAGCTTCCGCCCGCACCAGCAAGGCATCGTGGAGGCCGCGCTCGCGGGCAAAGACGTGCTCGCCGTCATGCCGACCTCCGCCGGCAAGTCCATCTGCTACCAGGTCCCGGCCATCGCGCTCGCCGAGCGCACGGGCGGGCTCACCGTGGTCGTCTCTCCCCTGATATCGCTCATGGCCGACCAGGTCGGGGCGCTGCGACAGTACGGCGTGGCCGCGAGTTGCCTGAACTCCACGCTCACGGGCGCCGAGCAGGCCGACGTGCTTCACGGCATCGCGGCAGGCGCGCTCACCCTCGTCTACGTCGCGCCGGAGCGCCTGGACGACCCCGCGCTCCTTACGGTCGCCGCCGAGCGCGGCGTGGCGCTGCTCGCCGTCGACGAGGCTCACTGCATCAGCCAGTGGGGCAACGACTTCAGGCCTTCTTACCAGCGCATCATCGAGTTCATCGACGCCCTGCCGGCCCGTCCGCCGGTGATGGCGCTCACCGCGACGGCGACGAAGGCGGTCCGCGACGACATCGCCCGTTCCCTCGGGCTGCGCGATCCGCACTCGGTGCTCGCGAGCTTCGACAGGCCGAACCTCAAGTTCCTCGTGGAGCGGCCGGCCACCCGCAAGGCCAAGGACGCGCGCGTCGCCTCGTTCATCCTCGAGCGCGAGGACCAGTCGGGCATCGTCTACTGCTCGAGCCGCCGTGCGGTCGAGGAGCTCTGCGACCTGCTGCGCCGGCGCGGGATTCCCGCCACGCGCTACCACGCGGGGCTCTCGGCCGCGGAGCGCGAGCAGAACCAGGCCGACTTCCTCTACGACCGCGCCCGCGTGATGGTGGCCACCAACGCCTTCGGCATGGGCATCGACAAGTCGAACGTCAACTACATCGTGCACTACAACATCCCGAGCTGCCTGGAGAACTACTACCAGGAGGCCGGGCGCGCGGGGCGCGACGGGACGCCGGCCGAGTGCCTGCTGCTCTACTCCCCCGGCGATGTGCACACCCAGGAGTACCTCATCGGGCAGACCACGCGCGACGACCTCGGCCCCGACGAGCTCGCGGAGCTGCGCCGCCGCGACGAGGAGCGCCTGCGCCAGATGGTCTTCTACGCCACGACGACCGAGTGCCTGCGCGCCCGCATCCTGCGCTACTTCGGCGAGACCGCGCCCGCCTACTGCGGCAACTGCTCGAACTGCCTCGCCGACTTCGAGGAGGTGGACGTCACCGTCGACGCCCTCAAGGTGGTGAGCTGCGTGGCGAGGCTCGCGCAGCGAGGGCGCTCCGTCGGCGCCTCGACCATCGTCGACATCCTGCGCGGCTCGCGTGCACAGAGGATCGCGGAGCGCGGCTACGACCGCCTGAGCACCTACGGCATCATGTCCGACGTGCCCGTGCCGCGCATCCGCCAGGTCATCGACGAGCTCGTGGTCCGCGGGCTTCTGTGCAAGGCGGCGGGCGACTACCCGACGCTTTCCCTCACGGAGGGCGGCGTCGCCTTCATGCGCTCGAGGCTGGTAGAGGGGGAGCCGCTCGTCCTCAAGGTCGCCCACGGCAAGCCGCGCGCGGCGCGCAAGGCGGGCGGCCGCGCCGGCGGGGCGGCGGGGGCCGGGTCGGTTCCCGAGGTCACGGACCAGCAGCTCTTCCAGCGGCTCGTCAACCTCCGCGGTGAGCTCGCGCGAAAGCAGCAGGTGCCCACGTACTTCATCTTCACCAACGCGACGCTGGCCGACATGTGCGCCAAGCACCCCCGGACGCCCGAGGAGTTCCTCGAGGTCTCCGGCGTCGGCGCAAAGAAGGCCGAGGCCTACGGCGAGGCGTTCCTCGCCGTCCTCGCCGACTGAGCCGGGGGCTTGGAGCGCGCGGCATGGGCTACTTGCGCTTCTTTTCCTTCCGGACGGCGTAGCCGAAGGTGCCGAGCCTGCGGCCGAGCTCGAAGTACTCGCCGTGGCTGTAGGCCGTGAGGCCCGCCCGGGCGAGGTCGAGGCGGCCGTGGTCGTCAAGAAGCCCGTCCTCCACCTGCACCGCCTCCACGCTCGCGAGGAACATGTGGTGGCTCCCGAGCTCCTTGACCTCGGTGACCTTACACTCGATGTTCACGGGACTCTCGGCGATCACGGGCGCGTGGGAGAGCGTGGTCGCCGGCGCCGGGGTGAGGTGGCACTCCGCCCACTTGTCCCAATCGCGGCCGGAGCGGGCGCCGCACCAGTCGCAGGCGCGCTGCAGGCGCTTGGTCGTGAGGTTGACCACGAACTCGCCGGACTCGCGGATGATGGGATAGCTCGCGCGCTCGGGGCGCACGCTGATGTAGAGCATCGGCGGGTTCGTGCAGACGGTCCCCGTCCACGCGATGGTGATGATGTCCGACTTGCCGGCCGCGTCTGCGCAGCTCACCATTACCGCCGGCAGCGGGTAGAGCATGTTTCCGCCGGCCCAGGTCTGCTTAGCCATGTGATTCTCCGAGTTCGATCGAGTACAGGGGCTTGTAGCGCGCCCCTTCTTTGTCCAGATAGCTGCGGAACAGCGTGACGCGGCGCGCCTCGCACGGGAGCGGGAACGCGAGGCGCGGCAGGTCCCCCTTGGGCAGGCGGACGCGGCGCGCCAGGGTCACGTGGGGCAGGAACGCGTTGCTCTTATCGTAATCGACGCCGTGGGCCCGCAGCTCCTCGCGAAGGCGCTCGGCGAGCCCCATGAGCTCCGGGTCCTTCGCGACGCCGAGCCACAGCCCCGCGCCGCCCGCACGCTTGCCGAAGCTGCCCAGGCCGTCGACGTCGATGGGCACGGGGCCGAACGCCCGGCACGCGTCGTCCATGGCGGCGATGGCCGCACGGGCCTCGGCCTCGTCTACCTCGTCGAGGAACGCAAGCGTGAGGTGATAGTTCTGCGCCGGCACAAAGCGCCCGTCGACCGCCCGCTCCAGGCTGCGCGCCATCGCAGTGGCGGCGTCCACGAACTCCCCCGGCATCTCCAACGCGATGAACGTCCGCACAGTCCCTCCCCTCTTCCGCCGTCCCCTGTGATGGTATCGAACAAGTGTTGCTATATTTGTGACGGTCAATGGCACGCCGGCCATTCCTGTCAGGCATGTACCCCAGAATAGTGGAAAGAAGGGAGGGGCGCGATGGGACCGGACCAGATCATACGGCGCGACGCGGTGGACACAGGGCGGACGTACCTGTGCATCGACCTGAAGAGCTTCTACGCCTCCGTCGAGTGCGTGGACCGCGGGCTCGACCCGTTCAAGGACAACCTCGTGGTCGCCGACCCCGAGCGCAGCCGCACCACGATCTGCCTCGCCGCGAGCCCCGCCATCAAGGCGCTCGGCGTCCCCTCCCGTTGCCGCGTCTACGAGATCCCAAAGAACATCCAGTACACGATGGCGCCTCCGCGCATGAAGCGCTACATGGAGGTCTCTGCTCAGATTTACGGCATCTACCTGCGGCGCATTAGTGCGCAGGACATCCACGTGTACTCGATCGACGAGTGCTTCATCGACGCCACACCCTATCTTTCGCTCTACCGCACCGATGCGCGCTCGCTCGCCCAGCAGCTCATGGACGACGTCAGGGAAGAATGCGGGATCTGCGCCACGGCGGGCATCGGAACGAACCTCTTCCTCGCGAAGGTCGCGCTCGACGTGACGGCCAAGCACGTGGACGATCACATCGGGTACCTCGACGAGCGGGAGTTCCGGCGCAAGATCTGGCACCACCGCCCCATCACCGACATCTGGGGCATCGGCCCCGGCATCGCGCGGCGGCTCCTCCAGTACAACGTGCAGGACCTCGCCGGGATCACCCAGGTCGACGAGCGCTTCCTCCACAAGGAGTTCGGCGTGAACGCGGAGTACCTCATCGACCACGCCTGGGGCTACGAGCCCTGCACGATGGCGGACATCCACGCCTACCGGCCGCACGGCCATTCCACGAGCAACGGGCAGGTCCTCGCCCGCGACTACAGCTTCACCGAGGCCCGCACCGTCCTCACCGAGATGGCGACGGCCTCTGCCCTCGACCTCGTCGAGAAGCACCTGGTCTGCGACTCGGTGGCGCTCTATGTGGGGTACTCGTGGGACGACGCCGGCGCGCCGTCGGCGGGCGCGGCACGCAAGCTCGGCAAGCTCACGAACTCGCGCGCGGAGCTCATGGGCCGCGTGCTAGAGATATACGACGAGGTCTGCGACCGCGACCGCGCAGTCCGCAGGCTGAGCGTGAGCCTCGGCGGCCTCACTGACGAGAAGCACGCCACGCACACCCTCTTTGACAACGTGGCTGCCGAGGAGGCGGAGCACAGCCTGAGCGCCGCCACGCTCGCGGTACAGCGCAAGTTCGGGAAGAACGCCCTGCTCCGCGGGGTGAGCCTGCGCGAAGAGGCTACCCAACGGGAAAGAAACCAGCAGGTTGGAGGGCACCGTGCAGAATAGCGACCACCACGCCAAACGCCATCGCGCCGAGGCCGAGCCGCTGGGCCGTCCGCGCACTTCTCGCCTGCCGAAGCCCCGCGCCGAGCGCGCGGCGCAGTTCATGCCCTTCGCGGCGCTCACCGGCTTCGAGGATTACCTTCGCGCGACCGATGAGGAGCGTGAGCAGATGTACGACAACGAGGCTCCAGAACCCGAGTCCGGATCCTTGGACATCTAAGGCTCGCGCGATCACAGGCACCGAAGCCCTGGAGCCCACGTCCCCGGCCATTTGGGGGTTCGCGCGGCCCTAGCGCGACAGCAGGAGCCCACTTCTTGCCGCATCTGGGGTTTCGTGAACCCCAGATGACCGGGGGACATGGGCTCGGCGACTCGGGCGAGCTTAGGCGACAGCCGAGGCAGCGGAAAGATCTTGCCCCGCGCGACGTCTCCGGCCTACAAAGAAGGGGCCGCCCAAAGAAGGGCGGCCCCAAGGAAAGCCAAAGCTGTGAACGTGCCGACCAGAGCGCCCGGGCGGCACCGGTCGTACAGACTTGAACAGTCAGGCAGTGCCAAACGTGCAGGTCAGAACGCCCAGGCAACGACTGACGCAGACCTGGATGCCCGAGCACCCCCTGAGCGCGCAGCGAGCAGCGGCTTAGTAGCGCTTGCCGTAGCCGCCACGGCCGCCACGGTCGCCACCATGGTTGAAGCCGCCGCGGGAGTCGCGACCGCCGAAGCCGCCGCGGTCGTTGCGGTCGTAGCCGCCACGGCCGCCACGGTCGAAGCCGCCGCGGTCGCCGCCACGGGAGTCGCGCCCACCGAAGCCGCCACGGCCACCACGGTCGTCACGGCCGCCGAAGCCGCCGCGCCCGCCACGGTCGCCGCCACGGTCGAAGCCACCGCGCCCGCCACGGTCACCGCCGCGGTCGAAGCCGCCACGGCCACCACGGTCGCCGCCACGACGGTCGTCACGGCCACCGCGCGAGCCGCCGAAGCCGCCGCGCCCACCGCGGTCGCCGCCGCGGCCGCCGCGATCGAAGCCGCCACGGCCACCACGATCGCCGCCGCGGCCGCCGAAGCCGCCGCGACGGTCGTCGTTGTCGAGGCCCATCTTGGTCAACGGGTCGATGATCTTGTCGAGCACAGCGAAGATCTCGTCGAGCTCCTCGTCAGAGAGGCCGGGGACGAGCTTGACGCCCTCGCGGCCCTGAGCGGCAGCGGCCTCGGCGGCGCCGTCCTCGGCGCTCACCAGGATGGCGCGCATGTCCTCCTCCTCGGGCATGACGCGGCTGACGATACCGTTCTTCTCGGCCTCGGCCATCATGGCGTCGAGCTCGCGCAGGCGGACGCCCAGCAGCTCGGCCATCTCCTTCTGCTCCATCTGGGGCTTGAGCTCGAGGAGCTTGACAGCGCGGACCAGGTTGCTCACGCGCTCGTTCTTCTCGGACTCCTCGTCGCGGATCATATCCTTGCGGTTGCGCAGCAGGCGCGCGGCGCGCTGGCACTTGTCGAAGAGGGTGTCGTTGTAGTCGATGGCCTCGGGCTCATCGTCCTCGTCCTCGGCATCCTCCTCGTCCTCATCGGCCTCGTCCTCGATGACGTCCTCATCGAGCTCCTCGTCCTCGGCCACCTCGTCGGCCAGGACCTCCTCGTCCTCGGTCATGGTCTCGTCGTTCTCGCTGTACTCAGACATGAGTCTCCTTCTTTGCCTTCCGGCGTAAAAATGCGCCACCACTCTGCGGGCGCTTCACAAGTTATTTAGTGTATGTCGACCAGCTACCTGCGCCGATGGACAAATTGTGCACACACAACAACGGCGCAACTAGGGGGCAGTCATCGCGCCGTCGCTTACCTCCGGAGGACCTCGGCGAGGGTGTGGACGAGGGTGGGCATCTCGATGGGCTTGGAGATGTGCGCGTTCATGCCCGCGGAAAGCGAGCGCTTGATGTCCTCGTCGAAGGCGTTGGCGCTCGCCGCGACGATCGGCACCGTGGCGGCGTCCGGCCGGTCGAGCGCGCGGATCGCGCGGGCGGCCTCGAGACCGTCCATGACGGGCATCATGACGTCCATGAGGATGAGCCCGTACTCGCCCTCGCCCGAGGCGGCGAACGCGTCGACGCACGCGCGCCCATTCGCCACGCCGCGCACCACGCAGCCCTGGTCCTCGAGCATGCAGGTGAGGATCTCCATGTTGAGCTCGTTGTCCTCCGCCACGAGCACATGGAGCCCGTTGAGGTCGACCTCGCCCGGCTCGTCCGCGCGCGCCGCGGCCCCCTCGCCCGCGCCCTCGCCCTCCGCGATGGGCAGGTCAATGGAGAACGAGAACGTGCTCCCCTCCCCGACCTTGCTCTCGAGGTCGATCCTGCTGCCCATCATCTGGACGAGGCGGTTCGAGATCGCGAGGCCGAGCCCCGAGCCCTGCTGGCGCGCATCGGTGCCGTTGACCTGCTCGAACTTCTCGAAGATCCTGCGGGCGTCCTCGTCGCTGATGCCGATGCCGTGGTCGACGACGTCGAAGCAGATGCGCGCATAGCCCTCCTGCAGCGGCTCTTCTGCGACACGCAGCTCGACGCCCGCGCCCTCGGGAGAGTACTTGTTCGCGTTGCCCAGAAGGTTGATGAGCACCTGGTTGATGCGCAGCGAATCGCCCACAAAGCGGCGATGACCGAGCTCGACCTCCTCGGTGAAGGGCTGGCTCTTCTCGGCGAAGCGCGCGTCGAGGATCGTGTGCAGTTCGTCGAGCAGGCGCGCGAGGTCGAACTCGGCCGCCTCGATGGTCATCTTGCCGCTCTCGATCTTCGACATGTCGAGGATGTCGTTGAGCAGGCCCAGCAGGTACCGAGAAGAGCTGCGCACCTTGCGCAGGCAGTCGACGCGGCGCGCCTCGGTCTGCCCGTCCTTGAGAGCGATGTCGGTCATGCCGATGATGCCGTTCATCGGCGTGCGGATCTCGTGGCTCATGCGGGCGAGGAAGTCGCTCTTTGCCTGCGCGGACTGGTCGAGGTTCTCCTGGTTGATGCGGTTCTGGATGATGGAGAAGATCTCCCACAACAGGTTGTAGTCCTCCCCGTGTCCGAGCACGGCGACGTCGATGCCCGTCGCCACGATGGCGCCCGAATAGCGGCCGTTGTCCGTCATGAGGAAGGTGACGCCGAGGACCGGGTCCTCGCGGATCGACCAGCTCTGGAGCTTGCCCACAGGCCGCACGTCGTCGATGCTCAGGATTGACCCGCGGTCGGCGAGCTTCTGCAGGCGCTCGGCGTCGGCGGGCGTGCAGCGCGATGCCGTCAGGCGCACGTCCACGCCCGGCGCCGCCTTCCACTGGTAGCGCAGCGAGACCGAGAGGTGCTCCTCCGAGAACTGCGAGACGAGCAGGTTGTCCATGCCGAAGCGGTCGCGGAGCCGGCACGACAGCAGATCGAGCGCCGCCGTGAGCGAGAAGCGCCGATCGAGCAGGTTGAGCGCGAGGGTCGGTAGGCTCATCTGGCGCGCGTAGCCCATCGAGACGATCTCGCCGAACGGCTGCGCCTCGAGCGTGGAGTCCTTGACGTACTCCCACCTCACGGCGTCGAGGTCGCGGGCCCTCGCCTCGGCGAGCGCCACGCCCGCGCGGCGCACGAGCTCGTGCGTGTCCTTCTGCGGGTTCTCGGAGAAGACCATGCCCGCGTGGAACCTGAGGCTGAGCACGCTCGTGTGGACGAGTCCCGAGAAGCGCTCGCGAAGCCCGTCGAGCCTGACATCGCAGTCCTTCTCGTCCCCGCCGCTGACCCAGACGAGGAACTCGTCGGAGCCGGCGCGCATGAGGATCGAGGGCCGCTCACGCCCGGACTCGGGGAAGGCGTCCGAGATCATCTCGGAGAACTCCTCCAGCAGCACGTCGCCGAAGGTGAGGCCGTAGTCGCGCACGATGTCGAGGAAGCCGTAGACATCGATGAGCACGAGCACGCCGGCGGGCCGGGCGGCGCGCATCAGCTCGTAGCCCCGCGCGAGGCGGTAGAAACCCGTGACGGGGTCGCGCATCTGGCGACGGGCGTCGGCGAGCTCGCGGCGCTTTGCGTCATCGATGTCGCGCAGGTAGCCGACGATGAAGCCGGCGTCCCCGTTCTCGCCCTTCAGCCTGCGCCCGCGGACCTCGAACCAGCGGTCGCCGCCGATGTTCGGGAAGCTCGCCTGGAACTGGGCGCTGAAGCGACCGTCGGCGCCCGGCTTGAGGTTCTCGAGCATGCGCTGATCGCGGCCGTCGAGCGCACCCTTGACCATCGGCAGCCAGCGGCTGCGCCCGGACACCCCGTCGAATGCCGGGGAGTTGACGACCTCGAGGCTCTGGTCGGCGTCGCGGAACGTGAAGAAGATGTCCGACGAGCTCTCCACGGCGAGGCGGTAGCGCTCCTTCTCTTCCGCGAGGCTCGCCGCGACCTGGACCTCCTTGTGCGTGAGGTCGCTCACGACGTCGTGGATCTCGTTGATCTCGGCGATGCAGGACGGCGAGAAGGCGTCGAGCCCCTCGACCCCGCCGCGGACGCTGTCCATGAGCCTGCGGACCGGCCGCATGATGCCGTGCGCGAGCAGGCACACGATGACCAGGCCGATAAGCGCGCACACCATGATCACCGTGAAGATCCGCCTATAGAGCTGGTTGCCCGCATGGAAGATCGAGTCCCGCGTGACGAAGCCGACGAGCGACCACTTGGTGTGCTCGTAGGGCACGCGCGAGGAGTAGAGCGAAAGAGGCGACGTGACGGCGTAGACGTCCTGGGTGCCCACTGCGGCGCCGCGGACCTTGAAGAGCCCGTCGTGCGAGGTCGCGTCGAGCGTGAGGGTGTCGCCCGCGCGCCCGGCGGCGTCGGACAGCGCGCCGCGGCCGAGCTCGAGCGTGAGCGAGCCGTCGGCCTCCTCGAAGGCGAGCGCGAAGCCCGCCTCTTTGTCGCGGTCGAGCTCGTCGACCGAGAAGAACCTCTTTGCCAGGTAATCGCACGAGACCTCGACGCCGATCACGCCCACCGCGCGGCCTCCCACCTTCAAGGGCACGGAGTAGGTGATCATGCGGTGGTTGTCCTGTTGGCTGTCCCCGAGCGCGAACGGGTCGGACCAGAACCCGAGGTCCTTGGCGTCGACGGTCGGGTTCTCGAGCGCGGTCTGGTAGGGGCGGTAGTAGAAGTCGTCCGCCGCGCGCTCGCCGTCCGCCGCGAGGTCGACCGTGGGCATCCAGGCGGAGTCGAGCGCGATGCTGAAGGACTGCGAGAGACCCTTCTCGCCCCGCTCGAAGAGCAGGTCGGAGTTCGACTCCGTGCGCGCTTCCGGGTCGGAGTCGCGGATGAACAGCCCGACGTGGCTCGACGCCCGGTCCGTCCCCTGGTCGTTCGCCAGGACGATGAAGGCGCCCGAGCTCGAGTCGCGGCTCGCGTAGTCCACGAGCTCGGTCGAGACCTTCTGCACGTAGGCGCGCTGCATGTCGGCGTCGCCGAGGAAGTCGTCGACCCCCTTGCCCTCGGCGCGGAGCTGATCGAGCAGCGCCGCGGAAAGATACCCGTTCTCCTCGTAGATGCTCGCCCACTGCTGCGTCATGGTGCTCTGCAACGCGATCCGGCGGTTCTCGACGGTGTGGGCGTCGATGTTCACGGCGTTGCTCTCCATGGTCTCCCTCGCGCCGGAGAACATGAGCGCCGCGAAGGGCAGCGCCGCGACGATGAGGACCACGGCGACGAGCGAGGCGGCGAGCACCCAAACCAAGCGGAGCTGGCGGCGGGGCGCGGGAGCGGGCGTGGGCGAGTCGGCGTGCGGAAGGGCGCCCGCGCGAGGGGCGCCGACCGCGGGCTTCTTGCCCGTGCCCTGGGACTTGCGCTCTTCTGTGCCCATCGGCCCGCCTTCCCGCCTGATCCGCTCGCCTAGTTCTTTGCCGCGCCGGCCTTACCGGCGGCCGCGTCGTTGAGCGCGTCGGAGAACTGCTGGTACCAGGCGCCGAACGCCTCGTCGGTCACGTAGGGGGCAACGGCGTCGGCCCGCGCGGCGCCCGCCGCGACCGCCTGCTCGACCGCCTCGGCGTCCGCCTGGGCCTTGCTCTGCAGGCTGTTCTCGAGGACCTTGCGCGCGGCGAAGCCGTTCGAGAAGCACCTCGGCGCGTAGTAAGAAGTGCGGTCGAAGGCGCCCATGACCTTGCGGAGCGTGTCGGAGACCTTGGGCGCGACCTCTACGCCGCCGTCCTTGATCGCCTCGTCGAGGGCCTCGACCGTGTTCGCGTCCTTGCGGACGGGCAGGTAGCTCGAGGTGCAGGCGAAGCGCAGGTTGTTGTCCTTCCGGCAGAACCACTTGAGGAACTCGACCGCGGCGTACTCGTGGACGTCGTCGGAGGCCGTGACCGCCATGCCCGCGCCCTGCTGGACGGCGTAGCCCTCGCCGTCTTCCATCACGGGCGAGGTCAGGATCTCGTAGTCGATGGCCTTCGTGCTCCCGTCGTCAGAGAAGACCTGGTCGGGGAAGTAGCTCGCCGAGGCGGTGGAGCCGGTGTAGGCGATGATGCCGCCCGTCTTCACGTCGTCGGAGCGGAACTTGCCGGTCGCCTTGAACCAGCCGTTGACGTAGGGTACGTAATAGTTGTCCCACAGGCGTCGGACGTCGTCCTCGGGGATGTTGACGGTCGCGTTGCCGTCGGCGTCGACCTCGTAGACGTCGACGCCCATCTGCTTCAGGCCGATGACGAAGTAGTTGGCCATCGAGTCGCGTCCATAGAAGGCGCGGCCCCGGCCGTCGGCGCTCTGCTGGGCGGTCCACTCGTAATAGCGCTGGGCGACCGCGGCGATGCCCTCGAAGGTCGTAAGCTCATCCAAGGTAGACCCGGTGGCGTCGGCGAAGGGCTTCCAGTCGGTCTCGTCGACCATGGTGGTCTCGGTCGATTTGGCAACGGGCAGCAGGTAGAGCGCACCGTCGCTGTTGAAGTAGCCCTCCTGGAGATACCCGTCGACGAACTCGGAGAGCTCGGAGGAGGTGAAGTACTGCGCGATGTTCGCCAGCGCGCCCTTCTGCTGGGCGGCATAGGCGGTGTCCGAGTAGGACGAGAAGATGCCCGGCAGCTCGCGGGACCCGACGGCGCCGGCGACCGAGTCGCTGATGGCGCTCTCGAGGTCGCTGACCGAGCCCAGGCTCTGGGCCTCGACGTGGATTCCCTCGTCCTTGCCGGCGCCGTCGTTGAACTCGCCCACGAGCTCGTCGAAGGCGGCCTGCTGGGCACCGTTGTAGTAGTGCCACACCGTGACGGACGTAGGGTTGGAGGGGTCGAGCTTCGCGGTCTTCGCGGGCGCCTCCTGCTGAGCGCCGGGGTTCGCCGAGCAAGCCGCGAGCGTCGCGGCGGCACTCGCGGCGAGGAAGGTCCTTCTGGAGAGCTAAGCGTTCACGTGTTGCCTTTCGCCTAAAGCCCATAGACGGGTCGACATTATGAACTTTCTTCGCCGCGCGGAATGTTACGAAGCCGGGAACGGGTAGGCACCCGTCCCCGGCTTGGCGGATTAGTTGATTGGCGGCTTGACGGGTACGCGACCCGCCGCGCGGTTCGGCAGCTTGGCAGGTTGGCGGCCCGCCTCGCGGCTGAGCGACTTCGCGGACGCGCGGCCCATCGCGCAGCTTACTGCCGATAGTGCGCAAAGAAGTCCGCGAGGTCCTCCATCGATTCCTTGAGCACCTCCATGCGCGGCAGGTAGACGATGCGGAAGTGGTCGGGCTCGCCCCAGTTGAAGCCACCGCCGCGGGTGATGAGGATCTTCTTCTCGTGCAGCAGGTCGAGGGCGAACTGCTCGTCGTCGGTGATGTTGAACTTCTTTATGTCCATCTTGGGGAAGATGTAGAACGCCGCCTTGGGCTTGACGGCCGTGATGCCGTCGATCGAGTTCAGCGCCTCATAGACGTAGTTGCGCTGCTCATACACGCGGCCGCCGGGACGGATGTACTCGTTCACGGACTGATAGCCGCCGAGCGCCGTCTGGACGATGGACTGCGCAGGCACGTTGGAGCACAGGCGCATGTTGGAGAGCATGTTCACGCCGAGGATGAAGTCGCGCATGCAGCGCTGGTTGCCCGAGAGCACCATCCAACCCACGCGGTAGCCGCAGACCATGTGGGACTTCGAGAGGCCGGAGTAGGTCACGCACGGCAAATCGGGCGCGAGCGACGCGATGGAGATGTGCTGATAGCCGTCCATGATCAGGCGGTCGTAGATCTCGTCAGCGAAGATCATGAGCTGGTGCTTGCGGGCGATCTCGACGATGCCCTCGAGGATCTCGCGAGAGTAGACGGCGCCCGTGGGGTTGTTCGGGTTGATGACCACGATGGCCTTGGTCGCCGGGGTGACCTTCTTCTCCATGTCCTCGAGGTCGGGGTTCCACTCGTTGGCCTCGTCGCAGACGTAGTGCACGGGCGTGCCGCCGGCGAGCGTGACGCAGGCGGTCCACAGCGGGTAGTCGGGGCTGGGGATGAGGACCTCGTCGCCGTTGTCCAAAAGCGCGTGCATCGAAAGCTGGATGAGCTCGGACACGCCATTGCCGGTATAGATGTGCTTCATGTCCACGTTGGGGATATTACGGAGCTGCGCGTACTGCATGATGGCCTTGCGCGCGGCAAAGAGGCCGCGGGAGTCGGAGTAACCCTCGCAGTCGGCGAGCTGCTGGCGCATGTCGAAGACGACCTCGTCGGGCGCGCGGAAGCCGAAGGGCGCGGGGTTGCCGATGTTCAGCTTGAGGATGCGCGCGCCGTCCTCCTCCATGCGGGCGGCCTCGTCGACCACGGGCCCGCGGACGTCGTAGAGGACGTTGTCGAGCTTTGAGGACTTCTTGAACTCTCGCATGGTGGTGCTCCTTTGGGTGGTGGGCTGCGGGTGGGATGAGGTTGTGGGGCCGAGGGCGGCGGTGCCGGCGGCGCTCGGGACGGCGGCGCTGGGCGCGGCGGGGGCGCTGGGCGCGGCGGCGCTCGGGCTAGTGCTTGGCGCGACGGTGCTGCTCGCGGCGGCGGGGGCGGCGGCGCTCGCGGTACTGCCCGCGGCGACGTCGACAGACCCGTCGACCTCGGCATCCGGCTCCGCGCCGGAAAGCCAGGCCTCCGTCACGCCGAGCAGGTCGGCAAGAAGCGCAAGCACGTCGCGCCGAGGCGAGACCTTCCCGCTCACGTACTGGCTGACCTGTGATTTACCGAGCTTCTGGCCGCGTTCGGCAGCCATGCGCACGAGGTCGGCCTGCTTGAGGCCCGCGCGCACCATGGCGGCGTTCAAGCGGTTCTGGAAGGCGCTTCTCGTCATCGGTCAGGCTCCAAAGTTCAATTTTGCTTCGTCACTGGCTTGCAAGTTCAATTTTGGATTTTGAACTTAGGGGCACTATATCACAACAAAATTGAACTTCTCGACGAATCCGCGGCATTCGCGCCATCCGGTGCAAAGAGGGGCGCACGGCGGGGGGTGCGACGGGCGGGGTGCGACGGGGTGCGACGGGCGGCGCACGGCGGACTACATCGGGCGGAGAAAACTTAGGGTACTTCTCTAGAAGTACCCTAAGTGCCCAAAAATGGCACCTGAACAATCGCTACCTGCGGTTTTATCGAAAACGAAGAAGTTAGGGTACTTCTCCGGAAGTACCCTAAGCCGGCAAGAAGTGCCCCGGACTGCCCCAGCATTGCACGATGGCCACCGACGGGACCCAGGCGACTGCCGCACCGGCCCGCGGCGGTCCGTTCCACCATACCGGCAGCCCCCGGCGACCGCTGCACCGACCTGCGATGGTCTCTGACAGGTCCACAACAACTGCCAAGCCGGCCATCGATGCCCCGTCTCGCCCCTCGACGAGCGCCGCAGCCCGTTCCTACTGCGCGCGCAGCGTGACGAGCATGTGCCTCGAGACCGCCCAGGTCGCGCACGAGCCGATGACGTTGCCGGCAGCGTGCTTGGCGGCGTCGGACCCGTTGCTCGTCGCGTAGGCGTGCCCGTAGCCCGCGAAGCGCTCGAGCATCTGGATGTCGTTGCCGCCGTCTCCGTAGACCGCGACCTCGTCCTCGCGAATGCCCAGGTAGCCAGCGAGCCATGCCACGGCCTCGCCCTTGTTCACGCCGACGCGGGTGACCTCGAACATCGAGGGGTTGAAAGGCGCATTGACCACCTCGGGATGCTCGGCGATGAAGGAGGCGACCTCGGGGGCCTCGGGCATGCCGTCGATGTGGGCGTTGATCTTGCAGACCTCGAGACCGGCGATCTGCGCGGGGTCGCAGTCATAGACGTGCTCCGGGCCGCCCGTCATGCTCATGCCGCGCATGACGACCTTACGCCACAGAGGCATGCCCGCGTACGCGGCGGCGTGCTGCGCCTCGGAGCAGAGGTGGTAAGTATGCTCGGCGGTGATGAAGTCGATGGCGGCCTTGGGGAAGGCAGCCGCGAGCTCTCCGGCGAAGCCCTCCGGCAGCGGGGCCGTTCGGGCGACGTGTCCTTTTTCGTCGAGCACTATGGAGCCGTTGCAACAGACCACGCCGACGTTTCCCTCGAACCCGAGGGCGCGGTTGCTCCGCAGCGTGCGCCCCGTCGCCACCGAGAAGTGCGCTCCAGCGGCACGCAGGCGCCTGAGCGAGCGCAGGATAACGGGGTCGGTCTGGTGCAGCGCGTTGAGCAGCGTTCCGTCCAGGTCGGCGGCGAACAGCTTGATCACGCGGGTGCCCCTTTCTTTCCCCGGTCGCAATGGGCCGGACGTCCGCCAACGGCGGGGTCATCGACCGGCGACCGATGGCCGACGGCCAGCGTCCATGCCAGCGCGCCTTTGCCCCATCGCCGCGGCGAGCGGCCTTGCACAACGTTCCCCAGTTTAGCCGCGCGTTGCGCTACGATTCTCTGCGCATCGCAGCCCACCGGAAGAAACAAGGAAATCACCGCATGTTCAACGTCGTCCTCTACGAGCCCGAGATCCCCGCGAACACGGGCAACATCGGCCGGACCTGCGTGGTCACGGGCTCCGTGCTGCACCTGGTCGGGCCCTTGGGCTTCTCGCTGGACGACCGGATGCTGCATCGCGCGGGCCTCGGGTACTGGAGGAGCCTCGATGTGCGCACGTACCGCGATTGGGCGGAGTTCTTGCAGGTGAACAGGCTTGCTGTCGACGACGCGCGGCTCCACTACCTCACAAAGAAAGCCCGCCGCACCTACGCCGAGGCCCGCTACGCCAACGGCGACTTCCTCGTGTTCGGCAAGGAGTCCACGGGCATCCCCGAGGAGCTCCTCGCGACGGCGCCCGAGCGCTGCGAGCGGATCCCGATGCTGCCGGACGCCGCCACGATCAAGGACGCGGAGGCGTGGTCCGAGGCCGCCGGCAAGCCCTCGGACCACGCGGCGCTGCGCCAGGACATCTGCGGCAACTTCATCGACCCCGACGATTACCGCATCAGCGCGCTCAACCTCTCCAACGCCGCGGCGGTCGTCCTCTACGAGGCGCTGCGCCAGACCGGCTTCGCGGGCATGTAGACGTACGGGGGGCGCCTCGGACAAGAAGGGCGGACGCCGCGAAGGGGCACAGTGAGGGCGTCTCGGACACGAGAACCGAACGCTCCGGCCCGGGAACCGAACGTCTCGGCACGAAGGCGGGCACCTCGGGCAAGAAGGGCGCTTCTCGGGCGCGATTCGGGCATCCTCGCGCCGGCCCGTCTTTCCACACCGCCGAGATTGCGTATCTTTACAAAAATCGCCGATAAGGGCGCCATTTTGTAGAGATGCGCAATCTCGATGAAAGCGAGCGCCGCCCGGGCGTCATGTGCGGGCCGCTCCAGCCGAACGGCGGTGCGAGCGGGCGCACGATGCCGCCCAAACGGACGCTCACAGGAAGCGCGCTAACGTAGGCGCGGCTCCGGAGTCACGAGCCGGTCGACCGGGGCTCCGGCCGCGTCGGCGAGGCCCACGTAGCGGATCGCCGGGTCATCGTAGGTCGACCAATAGTAGTGCCCGCTCCCCGCGGCAAAACAGCTGGTATAGAGCGTGTACTCGAAGTCGCCGCCCGCCAGGCGCGCCGCGCCCTCGACCATCGCCACGCCCTCGAGCGTGCGGAACATGCGGATGACGTTGTCCTTCTCGCCGGACTTCTGCGGGTAGCTCGCGTTGAGGTAGGCCGCCTTGACGAAGCGAGAGGGCGAGTAAGAATCGCCCGGGATGCCACGCATGCCCGCGCCCGCGCCGTAGGGGGCGAGGTCGGCTCCGCGCCAGCGCGCGGGATGCGCGAAGTCGTTCGTCACCGTGACATAGCTTCGCAGGTTCTCGAGGTGCCACTCGAGCGAGGGCTGGTTCGCGAGCACGTCGACGGGATCGTCCATCACGTGCAGGCCGTCGGCGCGGCTCTCGACGACGATGCTTCGCTCCGCGTCGCCGATGATCCAATGCAAATAAGAGACGCCCAGTCCCTCGCCCGCGGGCACGCCCACGATGACGGCGCCTTCGAGCGCGGCCCGAACCTCCTCGACGCTCGAGAAGCTCGCCGCGACCCAGAGCGGGAACTCGTAGGCGCAGACATTCTTCTTTCCGTCGACCGGGGCGTCGGCGTAGGCGGCGAAGCCGGGGAAGTTGAGACCCGCCACGGCGAGGCCGGCGTCGTTGCCGCAGTCGAAGAACATCGGGTAGTTGTTCACGTCGACGCACATGCCGACAGCCGCGTGCGCCGCAGGGGCGTCTTCCATGAAGCGGTAGCCCACGGGAAACCCAGCGGGCACGACCCGGGGCTTCTCGCCGTAGCCGCAGCCCCAATCGAGGTTGCGGCCGAGGAACATCTGGCCTTCAGCACTGGTGAATCGAACGGCTGTGCACATCTTTGCCTCCTTGCGTTCGGCGAATCGGCTCGCGCGCCTTCCTATGGGCTTATACCCGCCGCGGCCGCGTCTGCCCGCGGCGCCGCACAAAAAACGCGCCGCCGGGACAGCCCCAGCGGCGCGCACTGTGCGCGAATCTCGATGAATGAAGGATGCTGAACGGCCGAGCGCACGAAGCGAAGCGCGGGCAAGAAGGACTCCCGCCCGCAAGGCCACCTCCGCTCGCCTAGACCAGCTTGCCCTTGCAGTGGTCGATCATGTGCTGGACCATCTGGGCCTCCCACCCGAGGAACTCCTTCTTTCGCGCGACGAGCTTGCCGTCGACGAGCTCCTGGTAGGCGACCTTGATTTTGACGAAGCGGGTCACGTGGCTCTCGCCGGCGTGCGTCATGCAGCTCTCGACGAGCTTCTGGGGGCCGAGGCCCATGAGCATCTTCGGGTTGTAGAGCACGTGGTCGGCCTCGTCCTCGCCCTTGTAAACGACGACGGCCTTCGCGACGCCGATCTGGTTGGCGGCGAGGCACACGGCGTCCTCGTGCGCGTTCATGGTGTCGATGAGGTCCTGGGCGAGCTCGGCGTCCTCAGCGGTCGCGGGGGCGCAGGGGGTGGTCAGAATCGCGTCGTCGCAGACGAGTTCACGGATCATGGGGTTCCTTTCGATGGGTCATCGGTGCCGTCGAGTATATCATTGCTGCTATCTGCAACGATTCGCCGTTGAGGCCGACGGGGGGCAGGCGCCCTTCCCGCCGCCTTCGCTCCGAGGGAAGGGAGAGCGCCATGCCACGCGAGACCAAGGCCGCGAAGTCCGCGCGCGCCGTCGAGGTGTGCCGGCGCCTGGACCAAAAGTACGGCCCCGTCGAGTGCTTCCTCGACCACGAGAGCCCGTTCCACCTGGTGATCTCGGTACTGCTGTCGGCCCAGACCACCGACGCGCAGGTCAACCGCGTGACGCCCGAGCTCTTCCGCCGCTGGCCCACGCCCGCGGACCTCGCCGCCGCCTCCCCCGCCGAGGTCGCCGAGGTCATCCACAGCCTCGGCTTCTACAAGACAAAGGCGCGCCACTGCGTCGAGTGCGCGCAAACCATCGTCACGGACTTCGCGGGAGAGGTGCCACACACAATGCGCGAGCTCACGAGCCTGCCGGGCGTCGGGCGCAAGACCGCCAACATCGTCCTTAACGTGAGCTTCGGCATCGTAGAGGGCATCGCGGTGGACACGCACGTCAACCGCATCGCTCACCGCCTCGCGCTCAGCCCGAAGACCCACGCGTCCGAGCCGCTCAAGACCGAGCAGGACCTGCTGGGCATCCTCCCGCGCGAGTACTGGCGCGACGTCAACCACCAGTGGATCCGCCACGGGCGAGACACCTGCACGGCGCGCTCGCCCAAGTGCGAGGGCTGCGTGCTCGAGGACATCTGCCCCTCCGCACATCTCGCGTAGAGGCGCAAACCGCGCAAAGAAGGGCAGGTCAGGCATGGAGAAGTTCTTTTTCGTCGGCGAGGACGCCGGCGAGGTCTCCGACGAGGGCGCCGGCAAGAAGCGCGTCTGCGTCCGCGCCCCCGAGGGCGCGACGGGCGAGCTGCCCGTGGTCTATCTCAACGTCTACCAGGGCGACGGCGCCGAGGCATGGGCACGCCTGGCCGAGCTCGGGTGCGGGCCGCTTGCGCTCGTGACGGTGGGCGGCATCGACTGGGAACGCGACATGACGCCCTGGCCCGCCGAGCCGGCGACCCGCAACGAGCCCGCGTACACGGGCGGCGCGGGCGACTACCTGCAAAAGCTCACCGGCTCGATCGTGCCCGCGGCGGAGGCCGAGCTCGCACAGGCCGACATCGCGCCTGCGTGGCGCGGCATCGCCGGGTATTCGCTCGCGGGCCTCTTTGCGCTGTGGTCGCTGTGGCAGACGGACGTGTTCTTACGCGCGGCGAGCGCATCCGGGTCGCTGTGGTACGAGGGCTGGCTCGAATACGCCGCAGGTCACGAGCTTGCGCGCGTGCCGGATCGGGTGAGCCTCTCGCTGGGAAGCAAGGAGCACAAGACGCCGAACCGCCTTATGCGGGAGGTCCGCCGCGCGACCGAGGCGACGACCGCGCTCCTGAGCGAGCGCGGCGCGCAGGCGACCTTCGAGCTCAACCCGGGCAACCACTTCGCCCAGACCGACCTGCGCATGGCGCGCGCCATCGCCGCGCTGATGTAACAAGAAGGGCACGGCCGCGAGCCCGTCACGCCCCGCCGAAGAACGCCGCGTCGGCCGGCCGCCACGGGCGCAGCAGCGAGGGGTCGTCCGCCACGTGCGCGTGCGCGGGGACTTCTTGCCACTTGACGGTGTAGCCGGCACCGTGGCTGCAGAATACCGAGTCCGGCGTGTTCGGCAGGTCCGCCTCGGGGTCGTAGGCGGCTTCCTCGATCACGCGGTCGGCGTCGTGGCACGGCTCGTAGCCCGCGAGCTGCAGGGAGAGCCGTCCGCGGCCTCCGGTGTAGGCCGCCACCTCGAGCGCGTAGTCGCCCAGCTCCGAGGCCGGGACCTCGCCCGCGAGCGTCGCGATCCCGCCCGACGCGCCAGCGCCCGCGCCCGCGTCCGAAGCAGCCGGCGCCGCCCCCGCCGACGGCGCGCCGAAGCGCCCGCCCATGCGCGTCATGTCCGACATCGCGCGGCCGAGCTTGTCCTCGGGAACCTCCAGCTCGAAGGCGTACCACGGCTCCAGCAGCACGCACTCGCCGCGCGACCGGGCGCACATGAGCGCCTGCCGCACCGCCCGGTAGGTGGCCTGCCTGAAGTCGCCGCCCTCGGTGTGCTTGGCGTGCGCGCGCCCGGCGCACAGCGTAATCCGCACGTCGGTCAGCGGCGCGCCCGTGAGCACGCCCACGTGGTCGCGCTCCATCGCGTTCGCGAGGATGAGCCGCTGCCAGTTCCGGTCGAGCTCGTCTTCCGAGCAGCGCGTGCCAAAGACGACGCCGCTCCCCCGCGGCCCGGGCTCCACGAGCAGGTGGGCCTCCGCGTAGTGGCGCAGCGGCTCGAAGTGGCCGATGCCCATAGAGGGCGCGCTGAGCGTCTCTTTGTAGAGGATCCCCGCCGAGCCGAAGTCGACCGAAAGCCCGTAGCGGTCAGAAAGAAGCCCCCTCACGACCTCGAGCTGCACGGCGCCCATGAGCTGCAGGTGGATCTCCTGCAGGCGCTCGCTCCACGCGACGCCGAGCATCGGGTCCTCGCAAGCGAGCTCGCGCAGGGCCGCGAGCACGGCGTGGGCGTCCTCGTCGCCGGTAAGCACGCGGTAGGTGAGCACGGGCGCGAGCACCGGGGCCTCCGCGTCGGACTCGGCGCCCAGGCCGTCGCCGGGGCGCACGCGCGTGAGCCCCGTGACCGCGCAGAGCCTTCCCGCGCGGACCTCCCCCACCGGCTCGAGCCGCGCGCCGACCGCCACGCGCAGCTGGTCGACCTTCTGAGACCATGGCTCGCCGGCACGGACGCCGCTCACGACCTGCTTGGCGCAAAGCGCGCCGCCGGTGACCTTGAGCCACGCGATCCGCTCGCCCTTGCGCCCGTGGCTCACGCGGTACACGCGCGCCGCGAACTCACGGGGCCACTCGCGCTCCTCGACGAGCTCCGCCAAGCCGTCGAGGAGCCCCTCCACGCCGTCGTTCTTGAGCGCGGAGCCAAAGAAGACCGGGAAGGCGCGCCGCTGCGCCACGAGCCGGCGGATCGTCCCGGGCGCGAGCGAGCCCGCCTCAAGGTACTCGTCGAGCGCCGCGTCGTCGGTCATGGCCGCCGCCTCGCCCGCGAGGTCATCTGCCGGCACGCAGCCCTCCGACAGCCGCGCGCGGAGCTGGGCAATGACCCGGGCGCGCTCCTCGGCGGAGCCGCCATCGGGCAAAAGGTCGGTCTTGTTCACAAAGACGAACGTGGGGATGCCGCGGCGCGCGAGCAGGCGCCACAGGGTCTCGGTGTGGCCCTGGACGCCGTCGTTTCCGCCCACCACGAGCAGGGCGTAGTCGAGCGCGGCGAGCGTGCGCTCCGCCTCGGCGCTGAAGTCGACGTGGCCCGGCGAGTCGACGAGCATGAGGCGCACGCCGGCGTGCTCGAGCTCGGCCTGCGAGCTGAAGATCGTGATACCGCGGGCGCGCTCCATCGCGTCGGTGTCCAGATGCGCGTCGCCGCGGTCCACCCTCCCGAGCGCGCGGATGCGCCCGGCGTCGTAGAGCATGGCCTCCGCGAGCGTGGTCTTGCCCGCGTCGACGTGGGCGAGTATGCCGATGACCGCCTGCTTCAAGCGCTTCTCCTCGCTGTGCGGCAACAAAAGACGAAGTTGGGACGCATATGAATGTATCACCGACCGAGCCGGCGCCGGCAACCGCATGGGCTACGGCCACGCCGTCGACGAGCTATGGGACGCGCAGGCCCCCTTCACCGTCGCGCTCGTGGACCCCGACAACCTCAAGTACGCGAACGACGCCTTCGGTCACGACGAGGGCAATCATTACATCCTCACCGTCGCCGAGCTCCTGCGCGCCTGCCGCCGCGAGGGGGACGGGTCGGGCGCCTACCGCATCGGCGGGGACGAGTTCGTCTTGATCTCCCCGCGCGACACCGAGTCCTCACTCGCCTCCCGCCTCGAGAAGGCCCGCGATGAGCTCGTCGAGAAGTCCACTGCGACCGAGCCGATGACCTTCAGCTTCAGCTACGGCTGCTCCAAGGTCCACCCCGACGAGGGCGGAAGCCGCAAGGACATCACCGCCGACGCTGACCGGAAGATGTACCGCTACAAGCTCGCCCACCGGTCGGCCCAGCAGCGCATGCGCAACGTCCCCGGAGCCGCGGCGGCGAGGGGCGGCGACTTCAACGCGCGCTTCTTTACCGAGCGCGTCTTCGAGGCGCTCGCCATGGCGGTCCCCGAGCGCTACCAGTTCGTGATCGACATCGAGTCGGACCGCTCACGCTGGTCCGCCAACGCCGTCACCGACCTCGGCATACCCTCGGCCAACCTCGAGAACAAGACCAAGGTCTGGGGCGAGCACGTCCATGCCGACGACCTCTCGGCCTACCTGGAGGGCGCAGGGGAGCTCCTCCAGGGAAAGACCCACCATCTCGCCGCCCAGTACCGCGCCCGCGACGCGGCGGGCTCCTTCATGGTCTGCGAGTGCCGCGCCTTCCGCCTGGACGGGAACGCGGACGCCGGCATCCCTTCGCTCATCGCCGGCGTCATCACGAACCGGAGCATAGCCGAGAACACCGACCTGGCCACGGGGCTGGGCGACATCCGCTCGCTCATGGCCGCCGTCGACGACTGCCGCTACGGCCAAGACAGCTGCGGGCTTTTGGGAATCAAGGTCGACGGCGTCGCCGAGATCAACGCGACGCTCGGCTACGAGGCGGGCGACCGCGCGCTGAGCCTGCTCTCGGCCCGCCTGCTCTCGGTCCTGCGCGGCCGCGGCCTCGCGTACCGTGCCCGCGGCTCCGAGTTCGTCGCGCTGCGCCAGGAGGTCTCCGCCCAGCTCGCGAAGCCGATCAGGTTCGAGGGAGAGGAGCTTCCGGTATCCATGCGCTACGCCGTGGTCTTCCTCGACCTCGTCGATCGGCAACCGCTCCCCATCCTGAACGACCTCGACCAGCGGCTCCGCGAGGGGGCGAGTACCCTTGGCCGTGCGGGCGATGGCCAGGGCGACGGCCGGGAAGGCTCCCAGGCCGGCGACGCGCACGCGCCGAGCCGCCACGGCGTGGGCTTGGGCCAGGCGCGCACGGCTGGCGAGAAGCGCCTGGACCCCTTGACCGGACTTCTTTGCAGCAGCGACTTCATCGAGACCGCGAGGGAGTGGTGCCGGGCCAACCCCGCAGAGCAGTGGGCGTTCGTCGCCCTCGACATCGACAACCTGCCGATCTTCTACGAGTGGCACGGGAAGGAGGAGGGGAAGCTCCTCGTATCCGAGGTGGCGGGAGTGCTCAGGGGCATGCAGGGCGAGAGCAAGCTCTGCGCGGGCTATTGGGGAGAGGACGACTTCAGCCTGCTCGTCGCGCTCGACCAGGAGCTTCTGGACGAGGTCTACCGGCGCGTGCGCGAGGTCGTCGCCAGCCACGACTCCTCCGTCGGGTTCCTCCCCTCGATGGGCGTCTATACGCTCGAGTCCGCCCAGGAGCTCGGCGACGACTGCTACGCGAAGGCGTCCTTCGCGAACACGCAGGGCAAGGAGCATTTCGAGACGCGCATCTGGTTCTTCCGCGCGGCGGACTGGAAGAGACAGTTCGACGAGCACCTCATGCTCTCGGACTTCCACTACGCCCTGCGCCAAGGACGCATCGGGTTCGTCCTCCAGCCACAGGTCGTCCTGGGCAGGGGGAGCATCTGCGGGGCCGAGGCGCTCGCGCGCTGGCGCACCGACGACGTCGAGCTCGACCCGGAGGAGTTCATCCCGGTCCTCGAGCGCACCGGGTTCATCGTCATGCTCGACAAGTACATCTGGAAATCGGTCGTCGCGTGGCTGCGCGACCAGCTGCGCCGCGGCTTCCAGCCCGTGCCGATCTCGTTCAACATCAGCCCGGTCGACGTGGCGACGCTCGACGTCCCCGAGCACCTCGGCAAGCTGCTCAAGGCCGAGGTCCCGGAGTCGTTGTTCCTCCAGGACCCCGACGCCGCGCACGCCCTCGTCTCGGGCCTCAAAAAGATGGGCATCGGGGTCTTCCTGGACGAGTTCGGCAACAGCCTGGGCTCGCTCGCGCTCCTGCGGGAGGCCGGCGTCGACGCCGTCAAGCTCGACCAGGGGCTCCTCGTCGCGGGCGCCGAGAAGGACGGGCGCCGCGCCGGCATCGCCGACCCGCTGCTCTCGCTCGCGCGCGAGGCCGGCGTCAGCGTGATCGCGGACGACGTGCAGACCGAGCGCCAGGTCGACGCGCTGCGCGGAAGCGGCATCCGCTACATCCAAGGCTACGTGTACTACCTGCCCATGAGCCCGGCCGACCTCGAGAGCCTGCTCGCGAACACGCTGCTCGTCGAGCGGGCCGGCATCGTCGCCCTCGGCGAACAGGGCGCGAAGGAGCCGCCCGCGAAGGACGACGCCTTCCGCAAGGGCTTCTTTGCACGCTGACACCGCTGACTTGGGGGCGCGCTTTTTCCAAAGTGCCGCGGGAAATTCGTGCCCGCCCCCGATCTGCCGCCCCGTGCGCCCCGGCCTGCCGCCCCGCGCGCTCGGCATGCCGCGACCTGCCGCGTCCCGCGCCTCGGCACCCCGCGCGAATTGTGTAAAGTTGACGAGTCAACGGGCTTCTCGCCTACAATGCTGCACCGTTGAGTCGTCAACGAGAGGAGCCCTCCTTCGTGAACCCGCTTCGCCAGCTCTGGTGCCGCGCCTACCAGACCGCCTTCCGCATCGCCCTGCCCGTCCTGCCCTACACCGAGCCGCAGATCCTGGGCTCGGTCGAGGGCGTGACGCCCGTCTTTGCCGCAAAGGGCATCACGTCCGCGCTGCTGGTCACCGACCCCGGCATCGCCCGGCTCGGCCTCACGAAGGGGCTCGAGGAGTCACTCGCCGCCGCGGGTATCCGCGTCTCCGTCTACAGCAAGACCGTCGCCAACCCAACCGTGGATAACGTCGAGGAGGCCGCCGCGCTCTTTAGCGAGGGCGGCTGCCAGGCGATCATCGGCTTCGGCGGCGGCTCGGCCATGGACTGCGCAAAGGGCGTGGGCGCGCGCGTCGCCCAGCCCCACAAACCCGTGAACAAGATGCGCGGACTTTTGCGCGTGCACCGCCGCCTGCCGCTGCTCGTGGCCGTGCCCACCACCGCCGGCACCGGCTCCGAGGTCACCCTCGCCGCCGTGATCACCGACAGCGCCACGCACCACAAGTACCCCATCAACGACTTCGTGCTCATCCCGCGCTACGCCGTCCACGACCCGCGCCTCACCCTGGGCCTCCCTGCGTCGATCACCGCGACGACCGGCATGGACGCGCTCACGCACGCCGTCGAGGCATACATCGGCCGCAGCACGAACGCCTACACGCGCGCCGCCGCCGTCGAGGCCGTCCGGCTCATCCACGACAACCTCTACCAGGCCTACGCGCACGGCGACGACGAGGAGGCGCGCCGCAACATGCTCACCGCCGCCTACAAGGCGGGCATCGCCTTCACCCGCAGCTACGTGGGCTACGTCCACGGCATCGCGCACAGCCTGGGCGGCCGCTACGGCACGCCGCACGGCCTCGCGAACGCCGTTACCCTCCCCCACGTCCTGCGCGCCTACGGCGCAGCCGCCGAGCCCAAGCTCGCTGAGCTCGCCCAGGCCGCCGGCATCGGCCGGACCGGCGCCGACTTCATCGACTGGGTCGAGGGCATGAACGCCCGGATGGGCATCCCCGAGCACCTCGACTGCATCCGCGAGGAGGACATCCCCGCGATGGCCGCCTTCGCCGACGCCGAGTCCAACCCGCTCTACCCCGTCCCCGTCCTGTGGGACGCCGCCGAGCTCGCCCACATGTACCGCGTCGTCGCCGGCTACGCCCCCGCCTGCGCCCTCGCGTAGGACATCGGCGCGGCGCCCTTCTTGCCTTATCGTTGAATTGATGTGAGGCGGAAGGCCCGCCGCACCGTCGCGCCACGCCGCCGCGCAGCACCATCACGCCGCCGCACCGTCGCCTCAGGAGGAAAGAAGCCCATGGAAGCCAGCCAGGTCCACGCCATCGTCGAGCGCCAGCGCGCGCACTTCCGCTCGAACGCCACGCTGCCGGTCGCCGCGCGCAAGGCGGCGCTGCGCCGCCTCTACGACGTCGTCTCCGCGCACGAGGGCGCCATCGCCGACGCGCTCGCAGCCGACCTCGGCAAGTCCCCGGACGAGAGCTACATGTGCGAGACCGGCCTTTCGCTCGCCGAGATCCGCCACCAGATCTCGCACGTGGGCCGCTGGGCCGGCCGCCACCTGCGCCCCGTCGACCTCGCCAACGCCATCTCCTCGGCGCACGTCGAGCGCGTGCCCTATGGCGTCACGCTCGTCATGGCACCGTGGAACTACCCCTTCCTCCTAACCTTGGAGCCCCTCGCCGGCGCCCTCGCGGCGGGCAACACCGTCGTCATCAAGCCCTCCGCCTACGCGCCCGCCTCCTCCGCTGAGCTGCGGCGCATTTGCGAGGAGGCCTTCGGCCCCGAGCTCGTGGCGGTCGTCGAGGGCGGCCGCGCGGAGAACACCGCGCTTCTGGACGAGGCCTGGGACTACATCTTCTTCACTGGCGGCGTCACGGTGGGCAAGCTCGTCATGAGCCGCGCGTCCGAGCACCTGACCCCCGTCACGCTCGAGCTCGGCGGAAAGAGCCCGTGCATCGTCGACGCCACGGCCAACCTGCGCGTGGCGGCCGAGCGCATCGCCTTCGGCAAGTGGCTGAACGTCGGGCAGACCTGCGTGGCGCCCGACTACCTGCTCGTGGACGAGCGCGTGGAGGAGGCGTTCCTCTCCGAGCTCGCCCGCGCCGTCGAGCGCCAGCTCGGGGATGCCCCTCTTTCCAACCCCGAATACGGCAAGATGATCAACCGCAAGCACTTCGACCGCGTCCGCGGCCTCATCGACCCGGCCAAGGTCGTCCTCGGCGGCGAGTCGGACGAGGCCTCGCTCAAAATCGCGCCCACCGTCATGCGCGACGTGACCGCAGGCGACGCCGTCATGGGCGAGGAGATCTTCGGGCCCGTGCTGCCCGTGATCAGCTACCGCGCGCTCGACGAGGTCATCGACTTCGTCCGCTCGCGCCCGACGCCTTTGGCCTGCTACCTCTTTAGCGAGGACCGCGCGGCCCAGCGCCGCGTGACCGCCGAGGTCCCCTTCGGCGGCGGCTGCGTCAACGACTGCATCATGCACCTCGCCACGAGTCACATGGGCTTCGGCGGCATGGGCGCCTCCGGCATGGGCAGCTACCACGGGCGCAAGAGCTTCGAGACCTTCACGCACGAGAAATCCGTGATCAGCAAGGCCACCTTCTTTGACGCGCCGTTCCGTTACGCGCCCCACGCCGACTGGAAGCGCCCCTTCATCCACCTCTTCGTGCACTAAAAATGACGAAAAGGGACTGTCCCTTTTCGTCATTCAAGGCGCGCGGCGCTTCGGGGTACCATAAAGCCGTTATGGCTTCTTTACCCGAAGGAGGGCACATGCCCGCGAACAAACCCGTGAAGATCGTGATGCTCACCGGCTACCTCGGCGCCGGCAAGACCACGCTGCTCAACCACATCCTCGGAAACGACGGCGGCATCCGCGCCGCGGTCATCGTCAACGACATCGGCGAGGTCAACGTCGACGCGAGCCTCATCCGCGACGGCGGCCTCACCGAGGCCGAGGACATCATCCCGCTGACCAACGGCTGCATCTGCTGCACGCTGGCCGACGACCTCGCCAACCAGCTCTCGACCCTGGCCGACTCCGGCGACTTCGACTACATCATCATTGAGGCCTCCGGCATCTGCGAGCCCGTGCCCATCGCCTACACCATCAGCGCCTTCTGCGACGAGGAGAAGGCCGGCGGCGAGCCCAAGCTCGCGCTCGACAACATCGTCGCCGTCGTCGACTGCGCGCGCATGTACGACGAGTTCCACGGCGGCCGCGACCTTCTGGCCGACGACATCGACGAGGACGACATCGAGGCGCTCATCATCTCGCAGATCGAGTTTTGCTCCACGCTCATCCTCAACAAGACGGACACCGTCACGCCCGAGCAGCTCCAGGAGCTCAAGGCCATCGTCCGCAGCCTCCAGAAGGACGCCGTCATCGTCGAGGCCGAGCAGGGCGAGGTCCCCATGGACCAGATCCTGGACACCGACCGCTTCGACTTCATGAAGGCCTACAACTCCGCCGCCTGGATCGAGGCCATGGAGCACCCCGAGGAGCACGACGACCC